>JAZRYD010000050.1:0-82870 GCA_045600535.1 Acutalibacteraceae bacterium
ACACGCAGAGTATGGTCAGATTGTGGTTGCCATTGACGATAAAAATGAAAACACATTGAAAAGATATTTGTATGATAACGAATCCGGCAGACCGTATCTGCACCCGGAAAATGAGAAATATCCGGATATATATCCCGATGAGATTTCAATTCAGGGTGTAGCTGTCAAGGTTATCAAGAGCTTGGAGTGATGATATAAGTTGAAGAAAAACGATTATGATGAAACCATAAAAATTGCAGACGAAATACTTGAATACTATTTCAAAAATCCCGATGAAGCAAACGCAACGTCACCACATCACGAAAGTCATTACACTCGTTTTGACGGCGAGGGAAGATTGGTTGTTTCAAACTCGTCATCGTTCTGGATTCCGGATATTAAAATTACGGAACAGGTTAAAAATGTTACTTATGTTGTTGACGGAAGTTATGAAGGAAGCGAGCTGCTTCACGAAAAGTTTGAACGCATTTTAATCCACGACATTAATGAAAATCCGGAGGACACCGACAATGAATAACTCCGATTTTCTTGATGATATTTCAGTAACCGATATAGAACATATTTTGACAGATGCCGATGAACAAAAGGAGGAACTTTTAATGACATCGGCAAAAGCAACTGCACTTTATTGCCGCTTATCCCAGGAAGATGCTCTCGCAGGAGAATCGAATTCCATATCCAATCAGAAAGAAATACTTGCACAGTACGCTAAAGCAAAAGGTTTTTCAAATCCCGTTTTCTATGTTGACGACGGTTACAGCGGAACCAATTTCAACAGACCCGGTTTTCAGAAAATGCTTTCGGATATGGAAGACGGGAAGATTGCTGTTTGCATAACAAAAGACCTGAGCCGATTGGGAAGAAATCAGGCAGAGGTCGGATTGTATATCAACTTTACTTTTCCGTCATACGGTGTCAGATATATTGCTATATCAGACAATGTTGACACTATCGACCCCAACAGCATTGACAACGATTATGCGGGTATCAGAAACTGGATAAACGAGCTTTATGCCAAAGACACAAGCCGTAAGATCCGCACGGTCAACCGTGTCAAGGGTGAGCGTGGCGAAACATTAACAAGAAACATTCCATACGGATACAAGAAAGACCCGGATGACCCGAAGCATTGGATAGTTGACCCGGAAGCGGCGGATGTTGTAAAACACATTTTCAATCTTTGCATGGAGGGCAGCGGTACTCTTCAGATAGCAAATCAGTTGGAGAAAGAAGGGCATTACTCTCCCACAGCATACAAATTGAAAAACGGACTGCTGAGCAAAGGCACAATGCCGGATAATCCTTGTCACTGGGATGACGGAACAATCAGAGCCATTCTCAGCCATCGTGAGTATACAGGCTGCACTGTTGCTTTCAAGACCTACACAAATTCGATATGGGACAAAAAGACAAGAATAACGCCCTTAGAGAATCAGAAGATAACGCCGGACACGCACGAAGCGATTATCTCGCAGGATGTGTTCGACAAAGTGCAGCAGATTCGTGAACAGAGGCACAGAAGAACAAAGAGAGGCAAAAGCACAATCTTTTCGGGACTGGTTTACTGCTATGACTGCGGAGCACCTTTATATTTTTCAGCTGGCAAGGAATCCGACGGAAGTCAGGATTTCTTCGACTGTTCCAAGCATAGAAAAGACAAAAACGATTGCTCTGCACATTACATCCGTTCCGATATTCTCGAGGAACTTGTTTTTGAACATCTGTCGGAGGTCATATCCTATGCGATTTGTCACGAAGAATATTTCCGTAAATTTATGGAGCAATATCTTGAATCCGTCTCAAAGGAAATGCTGAAGATATGGAAAAAGCAGCTTGACCAAGCGAAAAAGCGTATTGAAGAAATCGACAGAATGTATGTGAAAATCTATGAAGATAATGTTAATGGTAAGATAACCGATAGCCGCTTCAAAATGCTGAGTGAGCGATACGATGAAGAACAGGAAGAACTGAGAGAAAAGGCATCTGAGCTTCAAATCAGCATTGATGAGCAGGAAGAAAAAGCCTACAATCTCAACAAATTCATAGATACGGCAAAACAATACTGCGAGCTGACCGGACTTGACGGATACATTCTTCATGAGCTCGTAAAAGGCATATATATTGAGAATGCGGATGTACCGAATGAGTTAACAGAAACAGAAACGGATATTGACGATGACGGCGGCGAATATATCACCGTTGAGAAAAAGCCGAAAGCATCAAACGCAAAGATACACCGTATCCGCAAAATCCATATCAAATATGACTTCGTTGGCTTTATTCCGATAAATGAGCTGAACAAATTCGCAAAAGAAGCTCTGAAATCCCTGAAATCAGAAAAATCG
The DNA here is from genome assembly GCA_045600535.1 of Acutalibacteraceae bacterium. Taxonomy (GTDB): domain Bacteria; phylum Bacillota; class Clostridia; order Oscillospirales; family Acutalibacteraceae; genus CAG-177. The sequence continues at coordinate 2,346 of JAZRYD010000050.1, forward strand.
GCGTGACCGAAATCACGCCGAATCCATTGATATTATTAAACTTTTACCATTTTTCAAAATTACTGTGTTATGCGTATCCTTTCGGTCATCCCGCCCTACAGAATGCACTTCCGAATTAAAATAGATAGCCGAAACAATAAAGAGTGAAGAAACCGTTCAGGTAATCTTCACTCTTTTTATAATGTTTTTAATTATAAATCAGGTGCCTGCACCCCAAGATTCCGAATTCATATGAGTTCACGGAGTGACAATTCTTAATTCCGGATTAAATTACTGCTTCGACGGGTCACCGCAGCACTTCTTATATTTCTTACCGCTTCCGCACGGGCACGGGTCATTCGGGCCGACCTTATCCTTTGCGTTTCTGACAGTTCTGCCCTTTTCGCTGCCGTCGGACGCGCCGCTCGTTCCCGTTATCTTCGCAGCCTGGGTACGCTTGGTATCGTCCTCATTTCTTACCTCGCAGGTGAGCATCATTCTGGCGGTATCCTCACGGATATCCTCGTTCATATTGTCGAACATATCCGAGCCGACCTCTCTGTAAGCCACAACGGGGTCTGTCTGACCGTAGGCACGAAGTCCGATTCCTCTGCGGAGCTGGTCCATGGCATCAATGTGGTCCATCCACTTATTATCAACATTGGCAAGCAGGATTCTCTTTTCAAGCTCCCTCATAAGAGCCGTTCCGTCAGGAGCATTTCCGAGTTTTTCTTCCTTTGCCGCATAAGCTTCATTTGCTCTGTCCAAAAGAAGCTCACGGATATCCTCTTTATCGAGTGATTCTTCAAAATCGCCCTCGCGGATAAGGCCCCAGCTTCTGTATTTTTCCTTTATCGCTTCAAGATTCCAATCGTTTCTCGAAGCGTGGTCGGAACAGGCGGAGTCAATCGCATCGTTTATGCTGCCCTCAATCATTCTTGTGATAACGGGCTTTAATTCCTCTCCGTCAAGCACCTGATTGCGCTGCTTATAGATGAGCTCTCTCTGACGGTTCATAACATCGTCATACTGGAGAACGTTCTTTCTGATGCCGAAGTTTCTGCCCTCTATCTTCTTCTGAGCACTCTCGATTGAATTTGAAACTATTCTCGCTTCAATCGGAACATCTTCGGGAGCGTTGAGAGTATTCATAACATTGGTAAGTCTGTCACCACCGAAAAGACGCATAAGGTCGTCCTCAAGCGAAATGAAAAATCTGCTTGCGCCCGGGTCACCCTGTCTGCCGGCTCGGCCTCTTAACTGATTGTCAATTCGTCTTGATTCGTGGCGCTCCGTACCGATTATGAACAGACCGCCCGCGGCTCTTACTCTGTCCGCCTCTTCCTTTATGCTGTCATCATACTTCTTTTCAAGAGCGGTATATTCTTTTCTTGCGGTGAGAATTTCTTCGTTATCGGTTTCGGCAAAGCCCGTTGCCTCTGCAATAAGCTCCTCTGTATAGCCCATTCTGCGAAGCTCCGATTTTGCAAGATATTCCGAGTTACCGCCGAGCTTTATATCCGTTCCGCGTCCCGCCATATTGGTTGCGATTGTAACGGCAAATTCCTTACCCGCCTGAGCAACGATTTCGGCTTCCTTTTCATGGTGCTTTGCGTTCAGAACCTCATGCTTTATGCCTCTCTGCTTGAGCAGATGACTGAGCTTTTCGGATTTTTCGATTGAAACCGTACCCACAAGAACGGGCTGTCCCTTTTTATGGCATTCCTCAATATTTTCTATAACCGCATTGTATTTTGCGCTTTCGGTCTTATAGATAACATCGGGATAATCCTGCCTTATCATCGGCTTGTTGGTGGGAATTTCGATAACGTCAAGTCCGTAAATCTGATTAAATTCGTCGGATTCCGTCATCGCAGTACCCGTCATACCCGAAAGCTTTTTATAAAGTCTGAAATAATTCTGGAATGTGATAGTTGCAAGAGTTTTGCTCTCGTGTTCAACATTAACATTTTCCTTGGCTTCGATAGCCTGATGCAGACCCTCGTTATATCTTCTGCCGAGCATAATTCTGCCCGTAAATTCATCGACGATAAGCACCTGATTATCCTTAACAACATAATCAACATCGCGCCGCATAACGCCGATTGCCTTGATAGCCTGATTAACATGGTGCTGAATGGTCATATTCTCGGCGTCCATAAGGTTTTCGAGATTGAAGAACTTTTCGGCTTTTGCAATACCGCTCTTGGTAAGAGTTGCGGTTCTCGCCTTTTCGTCAACAACATAATCGCAGTTATCGTCAACAAGGTCTTCAACATTCTCTTTGGATTCAACCTCTTTTATTCTTGTGCAGCTCAGAGTTTTGGCAAAATTATTCGCCATTTTGTAAAGGTCTGTTGATTTTTCGCCTCTGCCGGAAATGATAAGCGGTGTTCTCGCTTCATCTATGAGGATTGAGTCAACCTCGTCAACAACCGCAAACGCATGGCCTCTCTGAACCTTCTGTTCCTTATAAACAACCATATTGTCACGAAGATAGTCAAAGCCCATCTCGTTGTTTGTTCCGTAGGTTATGTCGGCGGCATAAGCCTCCTGGCGCTCCTGACCCTCTTTTTCGTGGATAATAAGTCCTACCGTAAGACCCATAAATCTGTAAACCTTGCCCATCCATTCGCTGTCACGGCGTGCAAGATAATCGTTAACGGTAACAATGTGAACGCCCTCACCCGTGAGCGCATTCAGATATGCGGGCAGAGTGGCAACAAGCGTTTTGCCTTCACCTGTTTTCATTTCGGCAATTCTGCCCTGGTGCAGAATGATACCGCCGATTACCTGAACGGGGAAATGCTTCATTCCGATAACACGCCATGAAGCCTCACGGCAGGCGGCAAATGCCTCGGGAAGAATATCATCAAGAGTTTCGCCCTTTGCAAGTCTCTCCTTAAATTCGGGGGTTTTTGCCTGAAGCTGTTCATCTGTAAGCTTGGCAAAATCCGGCTCAAGTGCAAGCACCTTATCGCAGAGCGGACGGACTCTTTTGACTTCCTTTGTTGAATAATCACCGAAAATTTTTGTTAATAAACCCATTTTTGTACCTCTCGTGGAATATATTTTGATTGAAAATCTTGTATTCTTTGAAAATTTATGTTAATATCTGCTCAAAGGAGCGTGTTATTTATGCCTAAAAGAGAAGATTATATTTCCTGGGACGAATATTTTATGGGTATCGCCCTGCTTTCCTCACGCCGCAGCAAAGACCCCAACACTCAGGTGGGCGCCTGCATCGTAAATCAGAACAATAAAATAATGTCAGTCGGTTATAACGGATTTCCCAGAGGCTGCTGCGATGATGATTTTCCGTGGGAAAGAACGGGTGATGAATACGATACCAAATATCCGTATGTATGCCACGCCGAGCTTAACGCCATTCTCAATTGCGGCGGAGCAAATCTCGAAAACTGCAAGGTTTATGTTGCGCTCTTCCCCTGCAACGAGTGCGCAAAGGCCATAATTCAGTCGGGCATAAAAGAGGTTGTTTATCTTTCCGATAAATATGCCGATTCGGTCAGCGTACGCGCTTCAAAGCGTATGTTTGACAGCGCAGGCGTTAAATATCATCAGATAACTCTCGCTCACGATGAAATTATCATTGACTTCCGTGCGGAAAAAGTTTAAAAAGTATAAGTGACACTTCCGACTGTATTTCCGCTTCCGTCAAGCGCACGAACGCTCATAACGCTGCTGTTATCAAGCCATATGAAGCCGCAGCTTTCCGCATAGAGGAGCGGTTCGCTGAATACCGCCGGCTGAACAGAACCGTCAACCGTGCAGTAAATAACCGTCTGAACAAGTGCGCCGTTTGAGTTTTTCTCACCGTCAAAGGTGAAAACGGCTTTTGTTCCGTCGGGACTGAGCAAAAACGCATCAGCCTTTTCAATATTTATATCTTTAAGAGTCTTTTCCGTGCCGGTGAGCAAATCGGTCATGACAAGGCTCTTTTTATTTATAATGTAATTGCCGCTTCTCAGATAATCCTCAAGATAATTGCCCTCAAATTCTCCGAGAACAACTTCCTTTTTATTGGTATAAACGATATTTTTGAATCCCTTGCCGCCGTTCTTTATATAATGTATACCGTGTTCATCGTTAACGCACCAGAGACCTGCAATATTCTTGATTCTTATTTCCGGCTTTGATGCACCCGAGAGCACCATTATATCTGCGCGCTTTCCTCTCTCCTGCTCCGCATAATTTCTTGAGGATATGAAATATTTTCCGTCGCCGAGATTTTCAATAAATTCATCGGTCAGCATTGTCCAGTCCTGTCTGAATGTGCCGTGGCTGTCAATAAGACGGGTATTGTTTGAAACATAGGTCGAAGCCTTGCCGGATTCGATATTGAAATCATAAATTTCGGAATAGATTTTATCGGTTTTATAAAATTCGGAGGCATCAAAATCCGCAAGAAGCAGATAACCGCTGCCGTAGCCCTGCGGCTTATTGATAAGCTTAACGAATGCAAACGGATAAACATCAACCGATGAATCCATATCGGAGGTGAAAACTCCGCAGCCGAAAGTCTTGCCGTCTTTCTGAATATATTTTACCGTAACGGGTATTTTTTCATAGGTTGCCGAAAGGCTTGCGGAAACGCGCTTAACCTCTCCGCCGTAAGGCACAAACGAACCGTTTGAATATTCAAAGAAAGAAATATTATTTTTAAGGTCGGCAGTATAATATACATTATTTATATCCGACGGCATAAATATTTCTCCGCCCGCACCCTTAACGCTCAGAGCTTCGCTGAGAGTATATGCGCTGTTTTCGTAGCTGTAAAATTCGGGCTTTGATAATGACGGCACAATATTCTCCGCCTTGTCGGACGAGGTTATAAAGTAAGCCGCAGCAGAGCCGCACATAATCACCGCCAATATAACGGCAAGAATTTTAATTCCTTTTGATTTCATTTTGTATCTCCTCAGATTTCCAAATCAAGCTCAACGGGACAATGGTCGGAGCCGAAAATTTCGTTATGTATTACGGCGTCCTTCAGATTTGCGTCAAGTCTTTTTGATGTTATGAAATAGTCAATTCTCCACCCTGCATTCTTTGCTCTTGCGGAAAAGCGGTATGACCACCAGCTGTATATATCCGCTTTGTCGGGGTAGAAATATCTGAATGTATCGGTAAATCCGCTTGCAAGCAGTTCGGAAAACTTTCCTCTTTCCTCATCGGTAAAGCCCGGGTTATGGTGATTGCTTTTCGGATTTTTAAGGTCGATTTCATTGTGAGCCACATTCAAGTCACCACAGAAAATAACGGGCTTTTTCTTATCAAGCTCCAGAATATAATTTCTGAATGCGTCCTCCCATTCCATTCTGTAATCAAGCCTTGCAAGCTCATCACGGGAATTAGGAACATAAACCGTTATAAAATAGTATTTGTCAAACTCAAGAGTTATAACTCTGCCCTCGGTGTCGTGCTCGGGAATGCCGATGCCGTAATTTACGCATATCGGTTCTTCCTTTGTAAATACCGCAGTTCCCGAATAGCCTTTCTTCTCGGCATAATTCCAATACTGAAAATATCCGGGTAATTCAAGCGAAACCTGCTCAGCCTGAACCTTTGTTTCCTGTAAGCAGAAAATATCGGCATCAAGAGCGGAAAAGCTTTCGTAAAAATCCTTGCCCATACAGGCTCTTATCCCGTTCACATTCCAGGATATAAACTTTTTAACCGCCATAGGAATATCTCTCCATTTTAATTTTATGTTATTATAACACATTAAAAAGATTATGTCACTAAAAATTTAATAAATAATGTGTGAACATTTCACAAAAATTTTCCGAGTGCCTTATTTTGGCTTTTTCTCACTTGACAAAAACCGATTTATGTTGTATGTTTATAATAAGTTAATTGCGGACTGTATGAATTTATTATGCAGTCTGCCAAAAAACGAAACATTTCTTTAGGAGGAAAAATCATGAAAAAAATTCTCGCAGTTCTTCTCGCTCTTGCAATGGTTCTTGCATTCGCAGCTTGCGGAGAAAAGCCCGCTGAAGAGCCCACAGAACAGGCAACAGAAGCACCGACGGAAATAGCTTCGGAAATCGCTTCCGAACCCGCAAGTGAAGAAGCATCGGAAGCAGCAAGCGAAGCTGCATCGGAGGTTGCATCAGAGGTTGCAAGCGAAGCAGCATCAACAGAAGCTGCATCAACAGAAGCTTCCAAGGGTCTTGAGTCAACCGACATCGCAGCAGTTGTTGCTTATTACAACGCAGCTGTTAAGGCTACCGAGGGCAAAGCTCCCAAGGGCAAGCAGACAATGAAGCTTGTTGACGGTTCTCTTGACGGTGACGGCGCTGTCGGCGCTATCGTTAAGGTTCTTGAGCCCGCAGCAGTTAAGGCTCTTGAAAAGAACTCCACTGCTACCGATTATATCCCCGGTCACGAAGACGGCGAAGTTCTTGCATCTGATGCTACCAAGGCAACAGCTACTTCCAAGAACGGCGTTACCACTATCGAAATCACTCTTAAGAGCCAGACTGACGGCCCGAACGCAGATGCAAACAATGCAGGTCCCGTTGCCCGTGGTATCGGAACTCTCGGCAGCATCGAAACAGCTCTCAGCGAGCTCGGCGCAACCATCAGCGAAGGCAAGGATACCGTTAAGCTTACATATGACCATGCTTACATCAAGTGCACGGTTGACGAAGCTACCGGCAAAATCACCGGCGGAACATGGCATTACCTTGTAAATGTTAACATCGCAGATGCCAAGGCAAAGATTTCTATCCTTTCCGCAAATCTTAAGAACTTCAAGGGCAAGATTGACTTCACGGTTGCTCTTTAATCTCAGGTAAACAATCGGGGCTGTCACAAAAGTGACAGCCCTTTTTCTTATACCTGCTTCTGTCGGATTTTCACATAGTCAACCGCGAAGCTTATCGTTCATTAAATCTTCAAGCAGGTTATCAACCTCACGCCATTCGGAGCATCTCACGAACCGTTCATTCGGAAGCTCGGCAAGCTTGTTCCAAGGGCGGTCAAATATTGCCGCCGTGCAGTTTTCAAAATGCAGAATATGTTCAAATGCGGCGGGTGAATCCTCAACCGCAAAGTCAAATGCCATACCGTATAATTCATCTGAGGTCATACTGTATGAATAGCTTTGTCCGCCCGTTCCCCTGCTGTATTTATCAACGCAAAACAGCGTACTTCGCTCCAGTCCGTGATTATCAAGCCATTTTCTTGACGGCTCATATGCTTCAAACGGTCTGCCCGTAATTATATAAACCTCGTGTCCGCCGTCAATCCATTTGTTGATAATCCCCGCGGCATTCGGCGTTTCCTCATAGGAAAGCAAACACTCCGCCGTATGTCCGGCTTTCATCAGCTTTTCATACTGCTCATCGTTCAGAGCGAATGTTTTCTGAAGATTGAAAAATTGCACCTGACTGTACGGAACATCTATTCCGAAAAGCTCTTTGGCGAGCAGCGTGAAATGCTTCGCCGTTTCGCATATTACATCATCAAAGTCAATATATATTTTCATATTCAAACTTTCACATTAAATGAGAGTATTGTTTTTTCATTGCCGTTCCTCCGTAAATTGTTTATCTCTGATACACCCTTATATAATCAATCGAAAAGACTTTAGGATATACGCCGTTATCACGGCCGCCGTCCCAGTCGCAGTCTGTGTAAACACCGAGATACATACACATTTCATAATCGGGCGAATTACCGGTTTTGGCAATCAGTCTGCCGTCAACATAGAATCTGAGCTGCTCGGGAGTCCAGTCAAGCGCATATATATGATAGTTATTGACGAAATCGCCGATAAGTTTAATATCCTTGCCGAAATCGGAAAGCTTTTTATCATTCCACGGGTGAACTCTCGGAGAAAAAGTGTTCGGAGTGCTTAACCAATTTTCGAGAATATCTATTTCACCTGTATGTGCGGAATCCGATGCATCGGTATCGTCCTGTATTCCCGTAAGCCACCATGCGATATGACCGCCTCCGCCGCAATCGGGCAGCTTTGCACGCATTTCAAAATATCCGTATTTGCAGGAAAATCCGTTGAATGCTTCAACCTCTCTCATTTGTCTTGCGCCCGGGTGCAGACCGTTTTTTTCAAAAGTCTGTATTGAACTCACTTTCATTGATGTATAGCAGGCATAATCCGATGAGTTTTCATCAATAATCAGATTCATGCAATCATTGCTTATTTCATAATTCGCTTTACAGCCGTCGGCAAAATCCGATGCGTGCGGCAGATACTCGCCGAGCCATTTCGAGGAGTCAAGCTTATCGGAGTTAAATTCATCATCAAAAACCAATGTATACCCTTTTTTCTCCGGCGGATTTGACGGAATATCAATATAGTATCCGAAAACAGACAGAAGTGCGGACACCAAAGCCGCAGCAAACGAAATCACTCTTGTAAACATTATTTTTCTCCCATGTAATAATTCTCATTTACCGGTTCCAGTATAAATTATCGGGATAAAAAAGTCAATGATGCAATATATTTCCGAATATAATTATACTGCGAAACAGTACAATTACAATGAAGCATTTGCTCCGCAAATATGAAGCAGAAACCTTACGGTTTCTGTGAAGCACTCGCTACGCTCGCATGAAGCGAAGCGCACCCGTTCTCCTCCGTGTGACGAAGCCACGCTTCATAGGGCGTAAGCCCTACTTCATTTTTCATGCACCGAAGGTTCGCTTCATTGAAAAACCGACAAGCTTCTGTCGAAACTTGTCGGTTTTTCTGGCTGGGACGGCTGGATTTGAAAGAAATTTTTTTGTGAGAGATTTTCAATCATATCAAGCGTTTCGTGGTTTGGCTGACTTGCATATTCCTTGCACGGAGTGCGAATTACGGCGCAGGATTGTTATTTTCGCCGCAGGCTTCGGAGTCAAGAAATCATTGAGCTTATCAATTGATTTCTTTTTCTGTGCTTCAGAAAGATGCGTATATATTCGCATTGTTGTCGATATATCGGAATGGCCGAGAAACTCTTTTGCCGTGAGAACATCGGTACCGCTTTCGTATAAAATAGTTGCATAGGTGTGCCTCAGACAATGCCAATCGAACGGTTGGATTGAAAGAACAAGTGTGCGCTTGCCAACCTTAACGGGGCAGGCGTTTTCTTTTTCTGCGGAAAGCTCTTCCAAATTTTCAAGAAGCATAGCAAGGTACGAGCGCCACATTCCCTCTGACATATATCCGCCGTCATTTTTAATGACTATCCCCTGCCGCTCGGGTTTCGGGATTTTATTTAATTCGTCAAGAAGAATTGACGGAATCGGAACTGTTCTCATTCCGGCACTGGTCTTTGTAGCTTTAGTTGATTTTGTTTTGTGGTTATATGATTTGTTAACCGTAATTATTTTTTTGTCAAGGTCAACATCTTCCCAAGTGAGCGCAGTTAATTCGCCTCGGCGCAGGCCGGCATATAACATTATCATTGCCGGAAGCCTTGCAGGGCAGTCACACTTTGCAATCATTGCCCGTTCATCGGCAGAGAGTGCACGGCGTTCCTTGCTCTCGGATTTATTTACGGTAACCGCCGAACACGGGTTAAACGAAATTGCCCGATTAACCATGGCATAATCAAACACCCGTGAAAGCACATTTTTATATTCAATCATCGTTTTATATGATGAAGGTTTACCGGTGTATGGGTTCTTGGTTTCGATGGCATTAAGCACAGGCTGGATATTCATCGGATTTATAATCTGTATAGGCATATCACCGATGAATGAGTAAAATTGTTCAAGGTTTGACCTCTTTTTGCTATATACCTGCTCGGTGAGGTTCGGCTTTTCGGCAGTGAGAAACATTTCCGCCCATTGCTTGAAACTGTTGTATGCCCCTAAAATGTCGAAGCCCTTGCCGAGCTGCGCCTTTACATCGGCTACCTTTTGGTTAACCTCTTTTTGTGTTTTCCCGTAAACGGTTTTGTATTTGCGTTTGCCGTTTTCATCTTTGCCGAGATAAATCTGAGCCGAATATCGCCCGTCGGCTCGTTTCTTTGATTTAGGCATTGTATCACCTTTTTAATCAGGAGCCCGAAATCGTTTTATCAAAGCCGACAAAACGATACTGTTTTTGAGGGTTACAAATTGTAACCGCTTTATTGGCGTATAATTGATTTCAGGGCATCCTGTAATACCTGCGAAAAATTGATGTTTTTTTCAAGTGCTGCGGCATTGAGCCAGGCAGGAAGCGTTACCGTTCTGTTAATTGACTTATTTGTTTCTGCCAACCTTATAGAAGGCATAAATACATCAATAAGAACGGCGATTTCTCCGCTTTCAAGCTTTAATTCATTTATGGGTGTTGCTGTCGGAATTTCCTCGTTATCTTCTTCAAGACCATATAAAACAGCTCCGAGAAGCTCTCTTGCCGAAGCAAAAGCATCTTTCTCATCAACTCCGCTTGTAGCCACATCAAGGTCGGGAAAAATAACCGCTATTTCCTGACCCTCATCAAACGAAAAAACAGCAGGAAAAACATAGGTATCAACTTTCTTTTTTACCATAATAATATTACCTCCAAAATATAAGGGAAGCGTGTCGGAGCTTATCTGAATTTAAGCCCCGACTGTCTTTCAATGCTGTCAAGAGTTTTTCTCGGTATCTCTTTGTCAGGATGTTTAACCGTTGTTCTGCCGGGTTTAGTCGGATGTTTATATTGGTGGTGACTTCCGACTGTATTTACAAGATACCATCCATCATCTAACAGTGCTTTGATAACTTCCCTTGATGAATAAGTTTTCAATGTTTATTATCCCTCCTGACATTAATATTATAACAAATATAAAAATATTTGTCAATAGTAATAACAAATATTTTTATATTTGTTGTCGCTGAATACAGCCGCAATAAACAATACAATACTCATTGTGCACACTTCTTACAAGGGTCATAGGAACGCTTGGCATCGTTCAAATCAATCGCTTTTGCATTGTCGCCTGCGCAGTCCTTGCTTAAATGATATTTTTTGCCCGTAGGCGTAATATATGCCGTTATGCCGGAGCTGTTCTGTCCTGATGTTTGCAGTTCTGATTTTTTAGTGGTTTTTGTTTCTGCTTTCTTTTTGGTAGTAGTTACCGACCTTTTTGTGGTAGTTTCGGTTTTTCTTGTGGTTTCAGCTTCGGTTTTTTTCTCTGTTTTTGGTTCTGTCTTTTTTTCGGTTGTTTGTTCTTTTGTTGTAATTTCGGTTGTCTGCTCCTCGGTTAACTCTTCGGTCGTTTTTTCAGTAGGTGCATACGCCTTGTTTGTCGCAGATGTTGTACTGCTCACAATTTCGGCGACAGTTGTTGTTACCGCTTCGGATTTCTTATCATTGCCACCCATACAAGATGCAATTAAGCAAAGGAAAGCAACAAGAACGGCAATTATCGAAAATGAACCCAAGCTGAATGATGATTTTGAGCTTTTGGACTTACTGCTTGACTTGCTGCTCTTTTTCCCGAGTGATTTACCGAAAGATATTCGACCTTTCTTTCCGACTTTGTGTGAATAACTAAAAAATGCCATTTTAACATCCTCCTATCGCCGAATAAGGCGATTTAATATTTTATTTCTTATATCAAATACCAAATTATATATTCCTTATTAATAGCCTGGGAACGCCGAGAATAACAATTTTTTCACAATCTTCGCCGGTTATGGATTTCGGCATATATTCGGGATTGATGGGAACGAGCTTAACGCCGTCACTTATTTTTTCAACTTTTTTCAGCGTTGCGCATTCTCCGTCATATATTACTGCGCAAATATCGCCGCTTTCGTATGCCTGTTGTTTAAGTATTAAAACTATATCCCCGTTTTGGTAATGCGGATACATCGAATCGCCGCAAACCGATAACACAAAGAAATCGTTTTTGCTTCTGCCTTTAAGGTAAGAAGCTGGAATTTCAACCGTGTCACCAGTCCAATCCTCAGCAGCAACACGCTCATATCCTGCGGCAATCTCACCTACAACAGGAAAGGTAACTGTATCTTTTGTTATAATCAAAGATTGCTTTTTTCTTTCTGATATAACAAGTTCGAGCGGGTCAACTCTTAGCACGCCTGCAAGTGCTTCAATTTTGTCACGGCGTAAATTTGTAATATTTCCGCTTTCCCACCGTTGAACGGTTGTTTTTGACACTCCGACAGCTTCTCCGATTTCTTCAAGAGTTAAATTTAACTCTGAACGCCTTTTTTTAATAATTTCTTTTATTTCCATAAACATCACCTTCAATAATATACCATGAATTTTGCATAAATGCAACTTTTTTTAAAAAAAATCTAAAAAAGTTTCGTTTATGTATTGACAAAGGAAAAATAGGTGCTATAATAAGTTTCGTAAACGCAACAAAGGAGATGATAAAATGTTTAATAAAAAAGAGTTTTGCCGAACAATAGAAGATGCAGGATATACGCTGAAAGATGTTGCGGACAAACTTGGCATTTGCGTTCCCTCTCTATATCGAAAGATGAACGGTCAGAGCGATTTTTACAGAAATGAAATCGTTAAGATTGCGGAGCTTATCGGTTTTGAAAAAATCGGCATTATTTTTTTTAATTCAAGTGTTGCGTAAACGCAACAGAAAGTACCATAATTTATAAGGTAGTCCCGAAGAACAATTTTTTAAAAGGAGGCATGAACATGGCGTACAGAAGAATACCGACAACATGGGATAATGTACCGTTGATTATGAATACTGCTCTTGCCGGAAAAATTCTCGGAGTATCATCGTGTACCATCAACAATTATGTAAACAGCGGTGCACTTAAAGCAGTCAGACCGACAGCCGGCGGCAGGTCAATTAAAATCACCAAAGAAGCGCTTATGGAGCTTTGCGGCGTGAAGCAACAGTAACAATAAGGAGAGTAAAAGAAATGGCAACTAAACCGCTTTTCGCCGTTGCATTTTTCGGCGGAATATGTTTCTGGATTACACTTAGCGTTATTATCGAATACGCCGAAAACAAAATCAGAGAATACATACAGTATCGGCGCAGAAGAAAAGCCGCAGCGGCAAGGGTTGAACGCAGAGATGCAATTATCCGAGCCGAGAAGCTGGCGGAGCTTAACGCCGATTATATCGGACAACCCTTCACGGAGGCAGATTTATGAGTGAATCAATACCCTTCAGAGAGATTTTAAAAAAAGCAAATCAAAGAGACCCGCTGCCTGCCGGCGCATCAGCTGAAGAAACCTTTGCTTATTATGCCCTGCTCGGTGTTGGTTTTGCATACGGTAAGAGCATGATTGTTAAAAGTCAATGTACGGCAATCACCACGAGCATAAATCGGATATTCGAGCAGCTTATAAACAGCCGTTATGAGGTTTTTGAAGCGGAGAAAAAACAGCAGCAGCACATCATAGCCGCCGAGGAAAAGCTCTCGAAGCTGATGAAAAGCATCACACCCGGTGCAGACTGTGAACGATGTTCTCGGTGCGGTTGACAGAGCCTCAGACAGATGTGCCAAAGGCGTAAACGATGAAATAAAAGCTCATGTGACATTCAAGGGCAAGAAATATATACGGGCGTTTAAGATTTCAAAAGATAAAGGAGTAAATCACTCCAAAAGGACATGGTATGTTAAAGCACCGTATTACAGATTGACGCATCTGCTTGAAAACGGTCACGCCACCGTGAACGGCGGCAGAACCCAAGCATATCCGCACATACAATACGGCGAAAAGTTCGCCCAAGACAATTACGAAAATATGTTAAAAGAGGAAATCGAGAATGTCAAATAAGACGGAAATTGAAGCGTGGCTTTCGACCTTGAACCACCCTGTTGCGGAAACGGCTTTTCCGCCGAGAGATTCAACGGGTAAGGTCAATAAGATTACCGCACCTTTTATCGTTTATCTCGATAAAGAAGAAATATCGGGTTCGGACGACGAAGACTTTATTATTTCTCACGATTTGACAATCGAATATTACACCAAAGACAAGAACACATCAGACCTCAGACAGCTTCTTATAAATTCCGGATTGGAGTTTACCTCTGTTACGAGCTGGCTTGCGACCGAGCAGTTATATATGACGGTATTTGAACTGTCTGATGTAATCATCGAAAAAATATAAGAAAGGAAGATTATATGCCTACTACGGGAACGCCGACAGTAAGACATGCACAAAGAATTGCGCTCGGAAGCGGCCATCTTTATGTGGTTGAGGAAACAAGCGAAGTTTGTCTTTCGGGCTCAATGACAATTGCACAGCTTTTGGCTTTTGCCAAAACGCACGCCGTTGAAGAAAACATACTCGGAAAAATCAAGAACGGTGCAACCCTCAATTACAGCGGAACTTTCTATACTGAGAAAGACGATTTCGGTGAGGTCAGCAAATCAATAATAACAGATGAAAACGCATCAATCAGCGCAGGTTTCATCACCTTTGACCTCAAAATGATTGACAAGCTCGTTTCTACTTCTCAGTATTCAGCAGACGAAGACGGCAACGAAATGGTGAAGCTCGGCGGAGAAACCAACAACAACGGCAAGAAATATATCATCATCTTTGTTCACGAGGATAAGGTTGACGGTGATATCATCATCGCAATCAGAGGAAACAACACTGCCGCAATCGCTCTTGCCTTCAACAAGAAAGAGGGTTCGCTCTCAAATCCGCAGTTTACTGCCGACCCCATTGATTCATCGGGCGTAGCGGCACTGATAGTTACGATGGCGAAAGGTGCAACCCTTGCCGCTTATGCCCCCGACGATGATGACGATGACGACAACGGCGGCGATGGCAACGGTGACGAAACCTAAAACACGAAAGGATGAAAAAAAGAAATGTTTGAAATAAAAACTCTCCCACAAGAAACATTTGAACTCAAGCTTGAGGTTGAAAATGACGATGGTTGTGTGTCGGAAACCGTTATCAATGTATATGAGCCGAGTATAAAACTCATAAAGAGATTTGATGAGCTTAAAGAAAATAAGTCTACCGATAAAATATGTGAGCTCCTTTCGGTTGTCCTTTCGAGGAACATGGAAGATGTCAAAATCAGCGCAAAAGATTTGGAAATCTTTACGGCAAAGGAGCTTAGCGCTCTTTTTGCCGCATACACAAAATGGTATGTTGATGTTGCCAACTCAAAAAACTGAGAGTGCCGTTCTGCCCTGATTCCGAAGAAGAGGAATATGACAGTAACGGCAATCCGAGACCGAAGAACCCATACAAAATAGACACACTCTCATATAAAATCGTCAGCGATTATTCGGGATTATCTTTTAACGAAATTGATGAACTCGGAATTTTTTATTCAATTACAATCAAATCTTCAATAAGGCAATTTAAAGCCCTTGCAACCTTTGCAATTTGATAAACATCTCTCGGAACTCTGCGCTCCGCTTCCCATTCTTCAAGAGTGCGCAGCGGCACTCCGGATATTTTTGAAAGTTCAGAGCGTGACATATTATTTTTTTCACGCTTGATTTGAATTTTTGTCATAGTAATTCTCCGTTAAAACTTTTTTTAAATCTTCAAGATTTGCCGCATCGTTTTTACTGATTTTTATTGAAAAAGACACCTTGCCGGTTACAGATGAAATATTCCATTGAGTTTGGGTTTCTGTAATATAATATTCCGTTCCGTTTATAATACTTTTCAATGACAATTCCTCCTATTGACTTTATATAAATTGATATGATATAATCGGACTTACGAGAGGGGCGGATTCCGCCCGCTCTCTGCCTTAGGGTTATTTGCTCTTGGGTTTAGCCTTGTTTGACTTTGGCTTTTTCATGGTGATTGTAACCTTTACACTGTCAACCGTGGGATTACTTTCAACCGCTTTTGCCAAGTCATTCAAGGCTTTTTCTATTTCATTCATCATCTCTCTCCTTTCGCTTTTACTCGCTCGGTTTACCCCCTCGCTGTAATTCAATTATACCACACATATGCGTGGAAGTCAAGCTTTTTTTGAAAAAATTTTTTCACTACTTAGCAAGCAAGGCGAACCTATATAGGTTTCACCAAAATGCTTGTTGGGTAAAGCCCAAACCCTTTACACATCTGAAAATAAATTTCAGAGCAAACGCATCTTCGATGCTCAAAAAAATAAAATAAAACTGCTCCGGAGCTTTACACTTCGGAGCAGCGTTTATTTATTTTCGGCATTTATAATTTAATCACAAAAAATGAAGAGCCGTCCTCGGCAATGCAACCATAAAAACAAGCCCCGAAGTTCAGGACTAATTTTGACTTGCACCTGACTTGCATTTTTAAAATAAAGTTGTTAAATTCTATTGAAATTCATTAACAAAATTATAAAGAAAAAAGCCTCGAAATATTTGATACTCAAGCATTTCAAGACTTTTGAGCGATTAACGCTCTGGCTGGGACGGCTGGATTTGAACCAGCGAATCCGGGAGTCAAAGTCCCGTGCCTTACCCCTTGGCGACGCCCCAATATTCACTTTAACAAAATACGCAAAGCATTTTGCTTTGCGTAAATCTTTTTAAATGGGGTGGTTAGAGGGATTCGAACCCTCGACCTCCAGGGCCACAACCTGGCACTCTAACCAACTGAGCTATAACCACCAAATAACAGCCGCACCGTAAAGTGCTTACAAATTATACAATACAAATCGGCTTTTGTCAAGTACGAATTTAAAAAATATTGATTTTCCCATCATATTATGGTAAAATCTGCTCGGGTGATGAAAATGAAAAACAATTCGCGAAAATCCACCGTAGGCGCGGCGATTGTTGCGCTTGCGTACACGATGTGGGGACTGCTGACCGTATTCTGGAATCTGCTCAACAAAGTTAACCCCGTGTTTATCCTTTCACAGAGGATAATATGGTCTATGGTATTTATGGCTGTTTATCTGCTGTTCGTCGGCGGATATAAAGAGGTTAAAGAAATTTTCCGTGATAAGCGTTCTTTCCTGCTCTGCTTCGTCTGCGGTGCGCTCGTAACGGTGAACTGGGGCGTCTATATTTACGCCGTCAACAGCTCACATGTGCTCGATGCAAGCCTCGGTTACTTTCTCGAACCCGTGCTTGTTGCGCTCATCGGTCTTATCGCTTTCAGGGAAAAGCCGAGAACACTCGAAAAAATCACTTTCCTTTTTTCGCTTGCCGGTCTTATCTATATAATTATCGCAACGGGAACAATTCCGGCGCTCTCCCTGATAATCGCAGGCTCATTCGCAATTTACGGCGGAGTCAAGAAAAATCTTTCAATTTCGCCGTCTGTTTCGCTGTTTACGGAAACACTCCTTATGACTCCGTTTGCACTCGCCTTTGCCGCTTACGCTCAGACTCACGGCATGGGCACATCGGGCGTTCTGAGCGGCGCATGGCTTCTGCTCCTGCCCGCCTGCGGAGTTATAACCTCAGTACCACTGCTGATGTTCAATGTCGGCGTTAAAAACATTCCCTATTATTTCAGCGGTATACTTATGTATATAAACCCCTCTTTGCAGTTCATTATGGGCCTTTTCTATTTTCACGAGGCACTCGATAAGAACCGTCTTATTGCGTTTATCATCATTTGGATTGGCGTGCTTTTCACCGTGACGGATAAAATTTTAATATGGAGAGCCGAAAAAAAGGCAAATTTATCGAATGAATTTCATAAATAGAAAGTGAGCATTTGATATGAAAAACGGAGAAAAAACGAGCATTTGAGAGATTGTGAATTGTAAATTAAAAAATTCAAAAAAAGTTATTGACAAGCGCTTTACAATATGATAATATATCCAAGCACGAAAAAATTAAATCGGAGGAAATGTTATGTCTACTTATATGCCTAAAGCGGGCGAAATCGTTCGCAACTGGTATGTGATTGATGCAGCAGGCAAGCCCATGGGTAAGGTTGCAGTTGAAGCAGCTAACCTTCTTCGCGGAAAGAACAAGCCCATTTTTGTTCCCCACGAGGACTGCGGTGATCACGTTATCATCATCAATGCCGAGAAAGCCGTTCTCACCGGCAACAAGCTCAACCAGAAAATGTATTATCATCATTCAGGCTATATCGGCCATCTCAAAGAGGTTAAATACAGCACTCTTATGAAGACCAAGCCCGAATTTGCAATGACACTCGCTGTTAAGGGTATGATTCCCGATACAGTTATCGGCCGCAAGGCTCTCACCAGACTTCGCGTATTCAGAGGCGCTGAGCATACTCACGCCGCACAGAAGCCCGAAGCTTGGGAATTTTAAGAAAGGGAGGCTATAAATAATGTACGATTCAAATCCTTATTTCTACGGCACAGGCCGCAGAAAAAGCTCAGTTGCAAGAGTTCGCGTTTATGCGGGCACAGGCAAAATCATCATCAATGACAGAGATATAGACGATTATTTCGGTCTTGAAACTCTTAAGCTCATCGTTCGTCAGCCTCTCGCTCTTACCGATACCGCCGAAAAGTTCGATATCGTTTGCCGCGTAGCAGGCGGCGGAGTTACCGGTCAGGCAGGCGCAATCCGCCACGGTATTTCCCGTGCACTTCTTCAGTACGATGCAAATCTCCGCTCCGCACTCAAGAAGGCAGGCTTCCTTACCAGAGACCCCAGAATGAAAGAAAGAAAGAAATACGGTCTCAAAGGCGCTCGCCGTGCACCCCAGTTCTCAAAGAGATAAAAAACCGCATATTTTCAAGGCTTCGGAGTTCTTCTCCGGAGCCTTTTCTCTATCCCTGAACACATCTGAAAACCCTTGATAACATTAATAAAACAGTACTTATTGAAATTTAATAAATTGAGACCTCATAACACATCTGAAAGCACGAGAATACACGAGAGTACCCCGTTTGAGGTCTCAATTTGAGAGCTTTTTTACCTCAGTTATCAAAAATGAGAAGCTGGGGTAATTTTTACTGCTTTTTTCAGACTTTGAAGGTCTCAACTGAAAGCAAATATGCTGATATTACTGCTTTAACCATTTATCACGCAATCAAAAAATGGGGAATAAAATTGAGACCTCACATCGCGTTTTTTATCAGAATGCAGCCATAATAAATTCTTTTATTCGAGGCAGAAGCTTTTGCATCGGGTATCAATTAATAATCTGTACCGATATCCTCTCAGTTTTTTCATAACAATGAATTGTCGGCTGACGGAATTTCTGTTTGATAAAAGTACATTTTTACAGTACGCGGTATTGAAAAAAAGCAGGAACCATTGATGATTCCTGCTTAAATCAATAAATTATGTTGTTTATGCGTATACAATCTCTTCTAAAACGATTTCCAGAGCACGGTTGCGAATATCATTCATTCGGTGGAGCCATTCAAAACCGTGGGTTTTCATTTCTTCGTTTACACCTTCTGCTTGTGTCATTTGCTCAATGAGTGTTTCCAAACGGTCATATGCCTGCTCGTTGATTTGTTCAAGATGAGGAAGAAGCTCTTCGTTCAGTTTAAGGTCGTAATAAATAAACCTTCGCTCAGCTTCCAGAAATTCAAGCCTTCTTCTGCCGAAGAAACCGATATTGAATTTTCTGCCTTCATATTTTTGATGAAGGTCGGGAATGTAATAATCTCCACTTTTTTTGTAAGCTATTTCTTTCACAGTAATCTGCCTCCTTAACAAATTAATTCAATTTGTTTACTTCTCTGACAAGCGTTTTAATAAACGGCTGAGTGTAAACATCAATTCCCACACTGCCGGATGAATGCCCCTGAATTTTCTTACGATAAATTTCGTTCAAGCCCTGATCTGCCCATCGTGTTGAAAAAGTCATTCTCATATCATGCGGCCTGTGAATTGCTTCATCACCGTTTTCTCTGATATAGTGCAGAATTCCGAGCTCATCAAGTTTTTTATCCCAATATGTATCAAGAAAGCCGTTATAATCCGTCTCAAACTTCATAGGAGTTCCGTCATATCTCGTTATAAGATACTCCGAATCATTGAATGTCATCCATCTTTCAAAAAATGGTTTTGTTCTGCTGTGAATAGGAACGGCGCGCCTTGCATTGGCATTCTTTCCTTTGTGAATCCAAAAACAGTCTTTATCCAGCTGAATATCCGACTTTTTCAGCTTCGCAAGTTCTCCGGGGCGAACGCCGCTGTATATTCCCATCAGAATCACTTGTATATATCTGTCTTTTGAATTTTCCCAAAGAATATCCAGCTCGGTCTGAGAAAACGGGTAATGTTTTTCGCTTTTATCGACGGATTCTGTTTTAACATTCTGAAGCTCGTAGAATCTGGAGCCGTTGATTATTTCTTCATCAAGAGCATATTCTGCAAGAAAACGAATGAGAATTTTCAGCTTTCGCTGCATCGGCGGATTTTTCTTGTGAATCTCATTTTCAACAATTCGTTTGGTTACATCAACAAATTTCATCCCATGGATTTCTCCAAACCCCTTGAATGCCGCCTTATGATTTGTAAATGTGCTGTTTCGTTCAACATCATAAGGGTCAACCGGATGACCTTCTTTTCTGGAATGGCGTTTAACCTCTTTTTCAAGATACTGTTCATACCAACCATTAAACACCTGCTCGAATGTCATTTTGCTTGGAGTTTTTGATGCGTCATTCAAATATGACAGAATCGCTTCGTCCGCTTCCTGCTCTGTTTCAAACCATCCAAGATAATTTTTCTTTCCGAACCTCGTGACGGCCGCACGCCAAGGTTTGCTTCCGCGGTTACTTGCGTGTGTGATACTGCCCTCCGTGCTTTTCCTTTTGTATGGTGCTTTTTTCGGCATAATATTACCTCCTTAACATGCCATATCAAGTCCGTGTTTATATTTGACCATTCTTTCGGGAATGATCACATAGACCCATTCATTTTTCTTGTATGCATAGCCAATCGGGAGCTTGTCATTCTGCATTCCCTCCTGGATATTGCGTACAGGTATTCCCAAATATATTGAAGCTATCATCGGGGTAATTTTTGAAAGCTCCATAATTTCGCTGTCTGAGTATTTTGTTTTTATCAATATATCTGCCTCCATTATAATCGATTTTTTCTAAAATTTTCATTTTTCGGACATCTTTCGCTATATAGCGAAAATCATTTCGAAAGAGTTGATAAAACTTTAATCAACTGCTACAATTAACTTAACTGAAAGTATATTTTTATTCCTTCACGACAACAATGCAGAGGATTGCAGACACTTATCGGCATGGTGCGAACATGAAACAAGTGCCGCAATCCTTTGTATATCAACGCTTCGGACACATAGACGGATGTTTTTATATTAAATGAAATATTTGATTATAAGTGATAACAGTTAAAAATTGCTGTATATAGCAAAACATCTGTCTTTGCGTCTTTTGATGCATCAAAGCTTCACTCCCGGAGTCAATCTGACGGCAACGCCTTTGTAGCCTCTCAGATCCTTGTCATTAAGAGAAATAACTTTTGCCGGTTCAAGTCCGTATTTCGGAGCAAGCTTTTTCAGATTTGTTTCAAAGGTTCGTTTCTTGAACGGCTCGTAAAAATTGTCTTCACACCAAACCTGATAAGTATTGTAAAGAGCCGCGGTTGTGGAAGTCTGATCCGAACCGAAACACAGATAATTCTCCGATTCGAGAAAAAGAATAATATTGTTATCGTTTCTTCTCAGCTCATGAAGATTTTTAATTGTCTTTTCGCTGACGGTAAAATTGTATCCGTTTTCAATAAGCCAATGCAGGCCCTCCAGAGCCCATAAAGCAATTGCTTCAAGTTCATCTTCGAGCTTTTCGGCAAGCATTTTGTCATCCACTCTGTCCGGATCCTTCGGCTTGACGGTCAGAACAAGCTGCCGTCTGCGGAAGCCTTCGCTTTTATCGTAAAGTGCATCAAGAGTTCCGTTTGCAAAAGCAATGATCCTTGCATACACATCACCTTCATAAAACGGATTGTTTTTTCTTTCCATGACCATTTTGCCATTGTTGGTTATTACTTCTTTGATAAGATCGGTATCCTTCAGCGCCGACATTATCATATCGTCATCGATCATAACCAGCTTGTTTTCAAGGCTTGAAAGTGCAAATCTGTTTCCGACCAATGTTGAAATTTTCATTCGGATTGCCGAATTGCCGAACATTCTGCACATAATATGACCGATTATTGATTTGCCCTCGCCGCCGTCTCCGATGAGCAGAAGCATAAACTGTCCCGCTGTTGTGGGCAGCATACAGTAACCGATAAACTCCTGAACGGTGTTTATATCTTCTTCGCATAAAAGCTCGCTGAGATATGAAAGCCACTTTTTCGGCTTTCCTGCATCGGGATTGTATCTGACAGTCAGTCGGTTCGGCGAAATGCCCGTACTTTCTTCAAGACTTTTATCCGCAATACAGTAATTGCCGTTTGCAAATCTGACGGCCGACAGGCTTTTGTCAATTTCCGTTTCAAGCTTCAGCAGCTTCATGGCACGGATAATCTTGTCCACCTGCAGGGCAATATCCATATCAATATAATCCCTGATTTCCTTGGTTATCATTTTGCGGAGATTATCTTCCGTTACGATTCCGTTTTCATCGAAGAAATTTCCGCCGTAATAAATCAGATCATGCTTATCCGTGAAGTAATCGCAGAATTTCTTTTCGGAAGCCCTTTTTCCGTCTATCCATGACGGTATTGTTTTTTCTGTTGTGCTTATGTTATAACACCTCCGTTTGTTTTGAAAAATTCCGATATATCGCTTTCCGTGACACACTCTGTCAGCATATCGATCAGATAGCCGATATATTCTTTTTTGTTCAGTGCGGTCACAAAAAGAAAATGCAGTTCCTCATCGCCGGGCTTCGGTTTATATTTATCAAGCCATCGGTCCATCTCTTTCTCAAGAGATATGAGATACTGCATATAAACATTTTTTTGCTCACGCAGATGCGGTTTGCGTTTTGTTCCGGTGATTACGGTAAATTTCTTTTCGGGAACGATTCCGAATTCCGATGCTATCCTTTCCGCCGCTTCGGTTTTGGATATTTCAAAATATCTGCTGACGAAATCGACCACATCACCGTCGGCTCCGCAGGCAAAGCAATGGAATCTGCTGTCAACCTTCATTGACGGATTTCTGTCGTTGTGGAACGGGCAAATAATCTTTTCGTTTTGCATTCTTATGCCAAGCTTTTCAATATAATCTCTTACTGAAACAAGATTTGATATTTGTTTAAAGTCGATTTATTATCACACTCCTGTGCTTTAAAAATAGTTGACTTTTACGCTAACATAATATATAATGTGTAGCATAAAGGTCGGGTGATAAGATGAATAAGTCCGATATGATGTCCGAATTCATTTCAAATAACAACGGATATCTGATTTCGTCAAAAGCAAAAGAGGCGGGTTTTTCAAAACAGTATATTTCCGATTATGTTTCCGCACACAATCTTCAAAGAGTTGCGTCGGGTGTTTACATTACCGATGATGTATGGCAAGATGATATGTTTATCACACAGTCGGTAAATACGGCAGTCGTTTTTTCTCACGAATCAGCGTTGGCTTTACATGGCCTCACGGAGAAAGAACCGTCACAGATTGTCGTAAGTGTACCGAGAGGATATAACTCCACTCATCTCAAAAAATCGGGAATTGCCGTTCATACGCTTGTTCGGAAAAACTATGAAATCGGCAAATGCGAGGTTAAAACGTTTTGGGGCAATACTGTTACTGCTTATGATATTGACAGAACCATCTGCGATATTATCAGAAATAAGGATAAAACCGATATTCAGGTTTTCAGCTATGCTGTCAGAGAATACATGAGAAGCAGTAAGAAAAATCTCATTAAGCTGAGCGAATATGCTGCTTTCTTCGGCATTGAAGACAAAATCAGAACTTATACAGAGGTAATGTTATGATCAAGACCGCAATAACAAATGATTTTGACGCACCGTTTCTGATTGAAACCGGAGAAATTTCTGTTTCGTTCAATCTGAAAAATGCAGTTTAATTGCCTTTTGTCAAGTTGCGGCAAGCAGGGTTTACTTATGTAAACGCCTCAAATTGCCCAATCTTTGCACAAAGTGCAGAAGTTGAACATTGATAAATCAATGGCTGTAAATATGAAGAATCACCGAAGATTTTTTGATTTGAAATTCTCCGGTGATTTCATTTTTGTATCATAATTCCATACCGTGATTTTTAGATTTTTCCGTTTTCCGGTCATCGACCTTTTCTTTGTTCCGTCTGAGCTTTTCAAGAACGGATTTCCTTTCGCTTTCCTCCGGTTCCTGCTGATCATCTTTTATGCCCAGAGTCAATTTGATGTTTTCATAATGGATCATCATTTTTTTGATTTCATCCATTAACGGATAATATTCGTCTTTTGCGGCTGATCTTTCCTGCTTCAGCCGCTCGATTTCTTTGTTGACTTCTTTCAGCGGAGTAACTTTATGATCCGGGAAATCCCACTGGTCAAAGCATCTTTTGGCCGCTTTGAATTCTTCGATCTCGGTCTTATGCTCGGTATAATAAGCTTTGCTGAATCCCGAATTTTTATACTCGGCATAAACCTTGCTGTGCTTTGAATAGGCGATAATGTTGGATTTCAGATTTTCATACTTTTTAATTTCCTCATCAGCCGAATCAATGCTCGCCTTCAATTCATCCCGCCGTGCGGTTTTTTCGGAAATCAGATTTCCGAGACCTTCAACAGAAAGATTGTTTTGCTGAATATATAAAACCGTTTGGGATAATTGCTTCAGGCTTTCCGATCTCAATTTCTGAGCATATGCGCCGCTGCTGTTTTTCGCTTTTTCCTCAAGCACCGAAAGCAGCTGCGGAACAAATTCAAAGTTTAATAAATCCATCGGCTCGTGAGTTTTTCTGCCGGCGATAACATTCTTTATCTCCTGTTCCGAGTATCCGTTACCGAGAGAATAAAATGTCACACCCTGCTTCCAGTTTTTATGTTTTACCGAAACATATCTGTTACTT
Source organism: Acutalibacteraceae bacterium (assembly GCA_045600535.1). Taxonomy (GTDB): domain Bacteria; phylum Bacillota; class Clostridia; order Oscillospirales; family Acutalibacteraceae; genus CAG-177. The sequence continues at coordinate 27,156 of JAZRYD010000050.1, forward strand.
GTGACTTCAAATCCACGCTCCGAAAGAGCGGCAACAAATTCTTCGTAGGTTTTCGGCTTTACCGAATCAAGAATATTGTCAATTTCAAGTTTCAGAAAATCTCTGTGACTTAACCTGAATCTGTTTTCTTCAATAAACATATCGCGATATGAACGGCGCTGCAAAGACACCGCATTTCCGATTTTTGATTCCTGCTGTTTTGTCACAACCGACAGATTATGCTCAATGCATACGAGATCACTAAGCCGTGCAATATCTTTGTGGGAACGCCTGACATCCTTCCATTTGCGGGACAAATCAAATCTTATCGGTGAATAGATAATGTGATTGTGAATACAGTTTGTGTTTACATGAGTTGCCACAATGAAAGCATGATTTCCTTTCAGCAGGCGGGATGCAAATTCATAACCGATTTTATTTGCCTCCTCGGGTGTAACTTCACCGGGCTTGAACGATTGACGAATCTGATATGCTATGATTTCGTTTCTGATATTTCTTTGCTTCAATTCGTCATACTGTTTTTTGTGCAAAAGGAATTCGGCATCTGCGGTATGATAATCGCAGCCGAAGGAGCTGATAAGTTCGCCGCCGTTTGTTTTTTCGGGATTTGTCGCATAATCAATTCTGTCCGTCAGGCATTGGGCGATGGTTTTGCCCTTGTTGATGTGCATGGGTATTATTCGTGTGGTTGCCATATGATAAATTCCTTACGAACCGATAATTTCAGATATTTTCATTATCAATTCCCGCAGCGTTTCCCAGACCTCATCAACCGACAGTTTCAGGCTTCTGATTTCATCGGCATCGATGGCCATTCCGTAATTTGTTCTTTTGGTAAGCTGATTCACATTATTCCCTATGCGTTTCATATTGGCAACGACCTGGTCGAGCACTTTGGTTTCGATTTTTATCACGCAGCCGTCAAGTGCCGCTTTTCTCATATAACCGCTGAGATTGTCAATTCCGTATTCAGCCATTTTGTCATGTTGAAAAATCTGAAAATATAACCGGCCTTTTTTCGGTTTGCGGCAATCATAAGATTTCCCATTGTAATATGAGGACTTCTGGCACAGAGAAGCTTCGTACCCTCTTTGAAAAACGGACAGTAAATAATATCTTCGTCAGACTCTGAGTGGGAACTGTTCGGCTCGAGATCATCTCTTATTGAATTCAGCAGGAGCTGATAACCATTGCCGAAAATCGTTGCATTTGTTCCATGCACAAACACTCTTCCACGTTTGATGCGGTCGTTTATACCGCTGATAACTTCGGATCGGAAATCATGATATATCCCCGTATTCTCAAATTGCGGACAAAGACCAATTATTGAAGAAATTAGATCGTATTTCATCGAAAAAAGGTCAGATGCTTCATCGGTACCTTCTTCGTTTTCAAAGGAACAATCACGAGATGAAAAATCCGAAAGATAATACCGCATAAACTCCGGACTGCTTCTCAGCTTTGCTTTCAGCATATTCATCGGTGCAAGAAGCTCCGCCGTTTCTTCGCTCTGAAGCGGAACAGTATTTATGAGCTGATAGCTTGTCGAAACAAGTTTTCCTCCAAGATAATGAGAAGGCTTCTCGCTCTTTACAACACCGAATATGTTTCTTTCATCTCCGAGCCATTCTATCCAGAATGCGAGTTTTCTATGAAATTCCGAATAACACCATATATCGGTATACTTTTTTTCTTCCCACGGAACCAGAGAGTCTATATCAAAATCAAAGTCAACATCGGTAATCAGTCCAAGCGATGCTTCAAATTCTTCTTCCGTAATTTCATCACAATATTCCGGTTCACCGCTGTCTTCAAGCAGTTTGCAGAATTTCAGACTGGATTCCGTTACAATCATCTTTATTTCGGAAATATCTTTCGCAAGAGTAAATTCGTTGAGCTGACAAACGGAATCAATGTGTCTCCATTTGAAAAATTCCTGTATATTCGTATTGAAAGCACAGGTCTTGAAATATTTATTCCGGAGCAGCATCATGCCCTTGTCGCCTCTGCCGACCTCATCGAATACCGATTTTTCAAGCAGGGCTTCACCATCCCATATAACATTATGCACTTCGGCTTTTTCTGTTTCTGAAGAAAGAGAATTATCGCCGTTATCATGAACGCATACACACTTTGAATCAAAAACGGTTTCCTTATCTTCCAGAAACAGAATACTTGACAATTCTATGTGTATTTTTTCTTCTATGGAGCTGAGCGTCAGGGCTTTATATGCTTCATTCGGTACGGTGTCGCCGTTGAATTTAAGGCTGTATTTCCGGAGCAAAGCATTAAAGTTTTCATTTTCCGGATTCAGAGTACCCCATTGCTCCATATTTCGGTAAACATTTTCGGCAATAAAAAGACATTTTCCTTCTCTGCCCATACCGGCACTTCGCTTGTAACGGACATAGTGAACCTTTTCGCCAAGCTTGTTGATGCAAAAGAACCCGTCATCATAAAGCTTTCCTCTTAATTCATCGGAAGAAAGAATGTTGTCTATTCCGGTGAATACCAGGTTCCCGTCTTTGCCAGTCTTCGGCTGACCAGATTTATTGAGTTCGCATTTCCTTGTGTACTGTTTATTATCGGAATCATAGGCGAAATACTGTGATTTTACTTTGCCGATTTTGTTTTCGGAAACCTCAACGGGAACGCCCGATTTCTTATCGCTGTTTGTCGAGGTCATTATCGCCGCAATGTCATCGCCGACAATAAGAATGCAGTCATCAAGCGTATATTTTTCTCCGTTCCGGTCTGTAACAAAACCGTCCTTAAAGCAGTAACCGTTTTTGACATACAGAGTTCCTTTGAGCCCGTCATAATGAGGAAACGCATTGTATTCCGAAAAAGGCAGCTCAAATGTTACGCTGATGATCACATCGGAATATCCGTTTTCAAAGGACTGCGGAGCAAGCTTTTCCAATTCTTCCGTTTCAAGGCAATATCTCAAATCCGAAACGAAAACACTTTTGTCGGGTTTACTGCTGTTTTTGACATACAAAGGCAATCCGCCGTCTGCGGCAGAGTATTTATATATATTCGAGGCATCAACCTGCGGTATTTTGTAGCTGTGCTTATTTGCATAATCCTTGTTCATTTTATCACCGAGCCATATCATTCAAACCTGTGATACGCACCCACAACAACGCCCTGGATTTCCAGTTCGTCAACAATAATATCGGGATAGTGTTCTTTATCGCTGTTGCAGGAGCGAAGAATACATCTGCCGTTTTCGATTTCAAACCTTTTGCAGTTGCTTAATCCGTCATAAAGTGCAATAACAATATCTCCGGGCTTTGCAGTATTCTGTCTGCGGACAAAGATATAATCGCCAGGTCTGATGCCCTCATCAATCATCGAATAACCCTTTGCAATGAGCGAAAAGAAAGTTCCTTTTCCGACAAGAGATTCGGGCAGAGAGATATATTCAAGAAGCTGCTGCTCCTCTGTTTCACCGGGGCCGCAATTTACAAATCCGAGAACCTTTGCACTCTGCCTTACACCGAGCGAAGAAATCTGCTCTGTTTTTATCTTGTGCGCTCCTTCATACACAAAGCCGTCAACGCCGTTCATATCACGGAGCAGACGGTTTACCGAGGTCTGCGGTATATCCGTTCCCGCCGCAATATCTCTTATGGAAGGGGTGCTGCCGTAAGTATCCGTGTATGTGTTGATAAACTCAATTATCCAGTTTTTTCTGTTTTCGCTGTCTTTTCTCATAATTCGCTCCAATAGGCAAAAAATATAGTGGTACAGGTTGTACCACTATATTAGCATCTTGATAATCATTTGTCAAGAGGGTGTTTTGACTTTTGATAAATTCTATAAAAATAGTCATAAATTTCTGATACCGGCAGTAATAATCCCTTTTAGGCGGTTGCAGTCTGCATCATCGGTATGGGCACTGTGTTTGCGTTGGCATTGATATAAAGAAAAAGCTCCTGCCGAGATAGTTCTCAGTAGGAGCCTACATCATTTTGTTACGGTTTTACTTCAACCTTCGGAAGTGCTTTGAAGAGACCGCGGAAGAATGCTATAAGTTTCTGGAAGAAGCCTGCCTTGCAGGTTATCTTGCCGCCGTCTTTTGAAAGTTCGTTTCCGTGTGAATCTTTTTGAACCTTGCCGTTTGCATCAATTACTTTTACGGAATAATTCAAATCGGACTTGAGCTCACCGTATTCATATGAAACGGATTTGTTGTCTCCCTCGGAGACCTTCTGACTGCCGAGATATATCGCAAGCTTGTAGCCTTCGGGTACATCGGTTGCGGTTGCTTTGATTGTTAGAATGCTGCGGTAATCGATGGTCTGAGTTGAGGCAACATTAAGAGTAACATTATTTTTGGATTCATCGTATTTTACTATAGCCTGTTCATCGTTTACGGTTATTTCTTCGTCAGAAACGACTTCATTTTCAACAAGTCTTTCTATTTTCAGATTTGACTCTCCCGAAATCAAGACAGTATCATCCACCTGAGACAAAGTCATTTGGTCAGTGCCGGCGATTCCGTCAATTTTGATTTCATGCTCTCTACCTGTTTCATCATAATATTTTGATACATAATTGAAATGATTGCCATTATTGGTATTAATGATAAGCTGTTTTTCCCCGGTATCATCAACAGTAATATAGGCTTCATCATTCGAAGAAAGGCTGAATTCTATTGTATGATTTCCACTGGCAAAAACAATGTTATTATTCAATTCCGCATTTGACACTTCTATTGTTCCGACTGTTGAATCAATCCAAACAAGATTATTTGAAGCTGTAGTGCTATCTCCGTCACCCAAAGAAGTCAATGGCATATAAACACTATCAATAAATCCATCATTTACTGTTGTATCAACAGTTTTGTTTCCAACTTTGGTGACTTTTGCACCACTTACCGAACACAACGTTTCGGTGTTAATATTGTTTCCATCTAAAACTCCGTAATTGAATAGATACTCCAAAAACTCTTCCGAATTGTTATAAGAGATATCTGCGTTACTTTCACACGCCTTAACCCTGCCATCCTCAATCCATTCCCATCCGGTTATTATATTGTTGTTTGCTTTAAAGCGTAAAATTGTAAATGTATTGTTACTCCCCGTGTTTGAAAGACTGTTTGGCGAATTTGGATTGTTGACATATACATCATATCCTGTGTCGGTTTTTTTCCAACCAACAGGCAAAACTGTGTGCTGATAATTTCCGTCTTCCGAGGAAGCAAAAGCCCCTTCTTGCCTTCGGATATTTACAACAACAGGATTCCCTCCGTTAATATAATTCTTTACCGCAAGAAATATGTCGTTATAGTTTTTATCGGCATATATTTTATTTGACTGATTTGTAAGCTTTGAATAATACTGTAATGCAAATGCATATTTAATAAAATCAGATATTTCGAAACCATACTTATCTCTTGTGTGTATATCAATTTTATCTGTCGGCAATATTTCACGGATTTTTTCAGGATTATATCCAAACTGATTAACAATGACGTTATTGCTGACTTTTGAAATTCCGTTTTTAAGTAAATAAGCTGTTGTAGTAGCCTGTCCATAACACATGTGCGGAGTACCATCAATTAACCTGTGAGCGATATTCGTGTGGGCAATAAAAGTGCCTGCAGCATTACCATAAAGCTCACAAAGGCAATCCATTGAAGGACTGCCCTCCAAATTGTAGAAACTGTATGAATCAGCTAAAAAATTGTAGTCTTTCAAAAAGCCCATTTCGCTGTTATCAATACCTAAACAGATAACATCAGCATTTTCAAGGTTGTCCATAGCATTAGTCAACTCTTGATTTGAATCAAACGCAGATTTTCTGGTGTACGGCGATCTGCGAAAACCTGATATAGCAATATTCCACTGTGCTGTGCATCCGTAATAATATACCGTTTCAAGTGACTTACATTTGTAAAATGTTGTATTTGAAATACAGTTTACAGAACTTGGTATCGTAACGGTATTAATTCTTTCGATGTTTTCATTGATTTCCTCATCTTCGGGATTCTGAGGAATATCAAATGTTCCGGAAAGGCTTGTTACAGGACATCCTTCAATAAACTGAGGAATAACAACTTCCAATTCATCACCAATGTAATATTTAACAAATGCTTCTCCATCCTTAATTTCGTATATAAAATACTCTATTGGTGATTCTGTCGGATAATCAGCACTTGGATAGCAATTATAGTGCCATTCGCAGTAATCTTTTATATATTGTGCACCATTTACATTTACTTTTATTTTCCATCTGTCAGATGGACCACCCTCATAGTATACATCTTTTAGTAGATTATCATAGCGAAATGCGTCTTCTCCGATACTCATTACACTAATCGGAAGAGTTATGCTTACGAGACCATAGCAAGACTCAAACGCATGAGCGCCAATGCTTGTAATGCTATCGGGAATAGTTATACTTGTGAGATTTTTACAGCCTTCAAATAAACTAGAGTTGATGGTCGTTATGCAGTTCGGGAGAGTTATGTTTGTTAGACTGGTACAATCTTCAAAAGCAGCGCCACCTATGCTTGTAATGCTATCGGGAATGGTTATGCTTGTGAGATTGTAACAATCTTTAAACTCACCATAGCCGATACTTGTAACACTGTCGGGAATGGTTATGCTTGTGAGACCGGTACAACGATAAAACACATAATTACCAATGCCTGTGACACTGTCGGGAATAGTAACGCTCGTTAGACCGGTGCAACCATAAAATACATAACTACCGATGCTTGTTACGCTGTTGGGGATGGTTACACTTGTGAGAGATTTACAACCCATAAAAGCATAATTGTTTATGTTTTTTTCTCCCGTCAAATCGTCTTCTTCAATTACCGTAAGTAATTCGTTACCAAAATATAGCTTGGCATCATTTCCAACTAGCGGAGTCATAGAAAAACTAATATTATTCCATTGCTTAACAGTGCCCAAATATCTACATATATTAAGATTTTTACACCCAGTAAATGCATTATTGCTTATTGCAACAACACTATTTGGAATTGTAATTGAAGTAAGTTTCTCATAACCGTAAAAGGCGTAGCTAGGGATAGTACTTATTCCAACCAAATCACCATCTGAAATATTTTCCAGCAAAACATCATTGATATACAAATTACAACCGGCGCTCAAAGGATTACAAGAACTATTATTAAAATTAATTTTACACCAATCAGATACAGTGCCACCAAAATAACATTTATCTAAAGAAATGTTATTATAATATTCGCTTCCACAAAATGCCGAATATATATTTCGTATTGTACTAGGGAGGTAAATTTCTGTCAGCTTTGTTTTTTCAAATGCATAGTAACCTATTGATTTGATACCCTCTAAAAGAATGACTTTTTCTAGATTTATACACCCCTGAAAAAGATTTGTGGGAATATATGCTACATTGCCGGGTATTGTTATTTCAGTTATACTTTCACAATGAGAAAATGCAGAACTACCGATGCTTGTTACTCCATCAGGGATGGTTATGTTTGTGAGACTGCTGCAACTGCGAAAAGCAGAATCGCCTATACTTGTAACACTATCGGGAATAGTTATACTTGTGAGACCTGAACAGCCGGAAAATGCGGAGCTGCCGATGCTTGTTACTCCATCAGGGATGGTTATGTTTGTGAGACCTGTGCAGCCACAAAATGCACCACTCTCGATACTTGTTAACCCTTTGGATAAAGATAAGCTTGTAAGATTTGAATTCATACGAAAAGCGTGAAAACATATTTTTTTAACAGAATCGGGAATAGTGTAATTGGACTCGATTTTTTGCGATGGATATTTAATTAATGCATCATAGGATTTGTCAAATAGGACTCCGTTTATGGTTGCATAACAATCATTGTTCTGATCAACAATTATTGTTTCAATACTTTCACAGCAATGAAAAGCATATTCTCCAATATTTGTAACACTATCCGATATATAAATTGTTGTGAGATTTGGATACAAATCAATCTTCAGTTGGATTGATGGACTTGCCCCTAATGAATAGCTGCCGATACCCGTAATTCCGCTTCCAATAACGATACTTTTAACAGAGGCTTTAAACGCATACCACGGTAGTTCATCACAGTGGTTATACCCATAATCAGGAATCCCGCCTATTCCCGAAAAGGTCAAAGTCCCTTCGTCATCAAGTTCATAGCTAACATTTCCACAAGTTCCGCTTGTTGCCGCACTTGCTTTAACACTGATTGCATCAAGCACATTTCCAAATACCTCGGCAAAGCCTTCGCCGCCCGCAGCAACAGAGCCCAGCACCATTATGGCACAGAGCAAAAGTGATAAAAGCTTCTTTGAAAATTTCATCAAACATTACCTCACTTTATCTGTAATATTTTTATTATAACAACATTATGCAAAATAAGCAATAGTTGAAACCTCATATCACAATTTGTTATGAAACCTCATATCACAATTTGTTATTTGATTTGATTAGATTGAATTTTATTTTTCTTTCTTGCTGCCCTGTGTCATTGCAAGATTGGTATAACCGTCATCGGATTCAAAATCTTTTCTCCATAGCTTATACATTTTTTCGTAAACTTCTTTGTCTATTTCGGGAGTGCCGAGCTTGTTTGTCGGCAAAAGTGAATCCCCCGCAGTTTTCGGGTCGGTGCAGGCTGTATCGCTGCGCCATTTATCTCGCTCTTCTTTGTTTCGGAGATTCGGAATATCCATGGAGATTCCGCCCTTGAGAATCGAGCGGTAAGCAAACATTCCGGGCAGGAACATATCCATCGCTTCGTAAACATCAATGATATCCGCATTTTCGTCTCCGAGAATTTTGCAGACAAAATTATACATTGAATAATAGTCCGAACCGCCGTGACCGAAAGCGGCGCTGTCCTTATCGTTCTCTGCGGGCTTATAGCTTTCAATATCGTGATGAGTATAGTCACCCGAAAAATCGTCGGCATTCACATAAATTTTGTCAACATATTCTCCCGTGTCTTCGCGTGCGGATTCCATTCTGCCGTGTGAACCGTAAACGGTGTACCAGACGGAATTTTTGTATAGTCCGCCGTGTATGCTCTTGATAATACCGCCGTTTTCGAGAGTTACCATTTCAATTCCGAACGAACCGCCCTTTGAACCCATACGGAGCTTTCTTTCGTTTTTTGTTCCCTCAAATCCGATAACCGAAACAGGTCTCAAGCCCGTAATGTGAATCAGCGGCCCCATTGAGTGAGTGCAGTAAAATGTTGAATACATATTGTTTCGCCAATGGTCTTCCTCGCCGTATGTAATGCTCGGCCATATTGATTCGCAGTTATGAATATATTCGCCTTCGCCGTATTCAAATTCGCCTATTTTTCCCGCTTTATAAAGGCGGCGCATTTCATATGGTGCGGGCATATAGCAATAGTTTTCGCCGTAAGCATAAACCTTTCCCGTTTCCTCAACGGTTTCAATAAGCTCAACAGCCTCTTTCATCGTCTGACACGGAAGAACCTCGGAGAAAACGTGCTTGCCCGCTTTCATTGCTTTTATCGCAAACGGCGCGTGCTCATTGGCATAATTTGCAAGCACAACGGCGTCCATATCGTGCTTTATAAAGTCCTCAAAATCCGTATAGTAGGTAATATTCGGGTCGTTAAGCATTTCTTTTTGCTTTTCAAGACCTTCAACCCATTTATCACAGATTGCAACAACCTGCGCGTTATCCGCACCTTCGCAGTAGTTTATCATACTTGTGCCGCGGTAAGCACCCATAACGCCTATTCTGACTTTTTTCATAATTGCTCCCCTTAAAGATAAGTATCAATATATTCAAAGAATAATTTCATAATTGCCGACATTGACTCTTTATCTTCGCATTCGTGATTTGAATTCGGGAAAGAGATAAATGTATGCTCAACATTAAACTCGTTAAGCTTCGCATTGAGGTCAAGAGAATTTTGATAAGGAACAATATCATCAATTTCGCCCTGACCCAAAACAGTCGGCACAGTATTTTCATCAACATAATTTACCGGAGAATATTTCTTCATTGCGTTCCGCGCTGTATCAAAATTATCAAGGTCAATATCAAAGCCGATGCCGTTGCTTATAATTTTACGGAAATACTCTGTGCCTGCCGATGCGCCGACACGGTTTTCAACGGAATAGAAAAACGGATTTTCCAAATCTGTCGGCCCGCAAAGCTCAACCACGCAGACGGGTTCAATCGGAGCGGCATTTTTTCTTGTGTACGCATAAAGCAAAGAAAGATGACCGCCTGCCGAAATGCCGGTTAAAAGCACCTTATCGAAATTCACGCCGTATTCGGCGCCCTTTGCCTTGATTGCCGCAAGCGCGGACGTAATGTCATCAAGAACATCGTCAAAGCTTACGGTTTCGGAAACATATCGGTAATTTATACAGGCAGCGGCAGTGCCTTTATCTTTACTGACCCGGGAAAGACTTTCTGTATAAGCATCTTTGCTTCCCTCGACCCAACCGCCGCCGTGAATGCAAAGAACAAGCCCGAGACTGCCTTTGGCATTTTCAGGGAACACAAGGTCGTATTTCTGCCTCTCGTCTTTCCTGTCGGTGTAATATTGATTAAGGAATATTCTGTTATCGGAAGTCATAAGCAAATGACCTTTCAATTTTAATTTTCATCGGAAGTTTTAAATATTCGGTATTTCCAGATTGGCTCCGTTCTGCTCTGCGGACTGACTTGCCACGATTCCCGGGAGAGACATCTTAATTGCAAAATCCACATCAAGAACCGGTTTTCTGTTTTCAAGCACGCAGTCAACAAAATCCGCAAACATACGGGAATCTCCGCCGCCGTGTCCGAATGCGCTGCTGTTGCCGTATTCATCAAGATATGCCGCTGCTACGGGAATATCAATTTTCTGTGAGAAGGTACCGGGTACGCCGGAAAGATTTGCAAAGCTGTGTGCATTGTCAACTATCGTGCGCCTGTCTGTTTCAATCGAACCTCTTGTGCCGCATAAACGGTAATTATGGTCATAGCTTGTATATGCGCCGAAGCTGACAAGCAATTTTATTACCGCACCTTTTTCCGTTTTGAAAATCGCTATGGCAGTCGCATTCTTATTCGGGAAATACGGATTATATACTACATCGGGTGACATACACGATACACTGACACATCGGTCATTCATAATGTAAAGAAGAGGGCCTAATTCGTGAGTTGAATATTTAATTGCGGGAATATATGTACGCCAATGGCCTTCGGGATAATTGTCGGGCGCAAACTCTTCGGGATTTATGCTGTGAAGATATTCCGCTTCGGCAAATACAACATCACCGAATTCACCTTTTTCGTGCATTTTCTTCCATGTTTCGATAAATGCCCAATAGCAGCAGTTTTCCGCAGCCATATAAATTAAATCCGGATGCTCCGAAACCGCTTTTTTGAGTTCATATGCCTCCTCAATACTTGTAACGGACGGGATTTCACACAAAACATGTTTTCCCGCTTCAAGTGCTTTTTTTACTATCGGCACATGATATGTTGCCTCTGTTGCAACTATTACCGCATCAATATCCGTTTTGAGCAATTCGTCATAATCGTTAAGATAGAGTATATCGGTTTCATTCATTGACTCAAAATACTCTTTGCAATGTGCAAGAATTTTTTCATTGCGGTCACAGGCTGCAACTATTTTGCATTTGGGGTTATTGAAACCGCACGCCGCAACGGCGGCACCCCGTCCGCAGCCGACTATTCCGCACCGTAAAATTTTATTATTCATAATATCCTCCATGAACGATACCGTATTTTTTATTATTCATTTTTTCAGCCAATCATAATCCTGCCTGCAATCAATTATATAATCAACATAAACAGTATTATCTTTCACCTGATACAAAACCAGATACCAATTTTCAACAAACATCTTATGGTATTTATTTTTCGGAATCAAATCCTCATTCAGAAACGGATACCTTTCGGGCATATCGCCCAGAGAACGGAACGCTTCGATTATTCTTTCCTTGGTTTTTCTTGCCGCTTTTTTATTTATATCGGCAATGAACGCTATATGCGTTGAGAGCTGCCGTTTTGCCGTATCGGAGATAAAAACATTATACTTCATTGTTCATCTCCTGTTATCCCGTCAAGAAAACTGTCAAGCTCGTCAACGCTTACTCCGTTTCTTCCCGCAAGCCGTTCCTCTTCAACGGAAAGCAGCGCCTCACGGAGTTCAAGCATTTTTTCTCTTTTTTCAAATGCTTCCAAATCCATAACAACAAGGTCACCCTCACCGTTTTTTGTAAGGAAAACGGGCTGCTTTGTTGAGCGGCACAGTTCGGCAATTTCGTTATAATTTTGTCTTATGGCGGCTGACGGTCTTATAGTCATATAATCTTCTCCTTGTTGTAATATTCCGATATTATTATACCCATATTATGCTATGATGTCAACTGTCGATAATTGTATTTCCGGTTTTCTTATTATAGGTTTTCAGAACAGACCATTCTGAATTTTACAGAATTGTTCTGTTATACTGCGCTTTGATAAATCCCGCTTTTTCAAAATCATTCGGATTGTTTCTGATAATCCAGTCGATATATGAAACGAACATCTCGGCGGTGAGCTTATAGCCTGCGGGGTTCATATGACCGTGAAGGAAAAACTTCTTCTTAAACTCCTCATCATAGGGAACGGCATATCTGCGAAGGTCGATAACATATGAATTGTCAAAGGCTTCCGCCATATCATAAAGAAGCTTCTGATGCTCATCAACCGTTTTCTGTTCCTCATCGCTTTTTTTCTCTTTGGGAAGAGTTACAAAGAAAAATTTCGCATCCGGCGAAACTGCTTTATATCTCAGCACGAGTTCTCCGTACCAGCCGGCGAAGGTATCCGGATGAGAATGCGGCTCTTCAAAATTTATGTCGGCAACGGAGCCTAAGGGCATCTTAAGCCCGAAAATATCATTACAGCCGAGTGCAATGATATATGCGCCGCACGCCTTATCCGCATCAAAATATCCGTATTTATCCGCAAAGCTTTCGCAAAATTCCTTTGCCGTCATTCCGCCGCGTGAAAAATTTATCACCTGACTGCCGCATATTCTCGCCATAAACTGACCCCACGAAAAATCGAAGCAGTCGTGATATTCCTTTGTTCCGTCTTCATTCACAACTTCAAATTCGCCCGAGGAAAGCGAATCTCCGACCGCACCTATTTTACGGAAAATGCCGCAGAATCCGCCGTTAAGAGGAAATGAATCAAGAGGCTTTTCGTTTTCATCTGAAATAAATCTTTTTAAATCCATAAATTTTCTCCTTGTATTATTCATCGTAAGGAAGCGCGCAGGGAAGCGTTATTCCGTTACCGTTTTCATCGGGGAACGGCGTTAAATCATCGCCGCGTACGGCATCTCTGTCCTCTTTGCTGCGAAAATCGGGAATGCGGAAATTTTCTCCGTGATTAAGGCAGCTTCTCCAGCCGAGAATTGCCGTTGCGGACATTGCAGCCGAGCGGTAAACATCAAAGAACGGCGGCACATCATCGGCAAAATATTTTATCATATAGTAAACGACCCAGAAATCTCCGCCGCCGTGGCCTGCCTCTTTAGCTTTTTTAGCAAGCTCTCCGAGTTCATCAAGGTCCGCCTTGGTAACGGTTTCCTGCTCCTCGTTTTCGGGCTTTGTGTGTTCAAAATAGAATAAACGCACCATATCGTCGCCGATATATCCGCCGCATTCGGCGCTTGCAATGTCACCCACAATGCGGTAACGGCTGTAATCACTCGCCATTGCGGTGCAGCCGGTAAAGCGTGCAATCATACCGTTATCCATTTCGCAGAACATAATTCCGCAGCCGTCATAATTATGACGCCAATCCTTTATTTTATAAAGCAAATCGGAATGTACGGCACGGGCGGAAACATATTTCGGCATGGTCTTTGTGGCATACATAAGCGTACCCATTGAGTGAGTAATATAATATGTTCTCGGCATCCATGCACGCCAATGATATTTCCCCGGGGTGAGGCGTGCAAGCTCCTCATTTGTTCCCGAATGGTTATATTCTCCCTCGGCATAAAGCAGAGTGCCGAGCTTTCCGCTTTCAACAATCTGATTAAGCTTGAGATTGACCGTTGCAAACTGATAATTCTCCGCAAGCATATATTTTCTGCCGGTTCGTTCAACACATTCAACAAGCTCAACGCACTCTTTAAGCGTTGCGGCGGCGGTGCATTCGCTGATAACATTCATACCCGCCTCCATACAGCGGATTGCATAAACTGCATGCTCATGAAAATAATTTGCAAGAAAGACCGCATTCATACCGAGCTTTTTGCCCTCGGTCAGAAATGTATCGAAATCCGCAAATTTCGCAATACCCTCAAGCTCGTCCTTTTCGTTTTCAAGCTCTTTTATATCGTTCAGATGCTTATCGCATATGGCAACAAGCTCAATTCTTTCCTCCTGCATGAAAAGATTGATATATGAGCTTCCTCTCCAAGCTCCGAACATACCTATTTTAATTTCAGCCATGGCTGCTCCTCTTTTCTGTTTATATTTTCCGTAGATGATTATATCAGCGTTATAATGATACTGTCAATAGACTTGAAATATTTTTATTTTCTGTTATTATAGTAATATAAAAATTTACATTACGGAGATATTAAAATGATTGCAGCAATTGACGTTGAACTTTCATATTCGGGTAAACCGCTTTTCAAGCACGCAGATATTACTTTCAGCCGCGGCAACTGCTACGGACTCATCGGCGCAAACGGAGCGGGAAAATCCACATTTTTAAAAATACTTTCGGGTGAGCTTGAACCCACCGCAGGCAAAATAAGCGTTACCCCGGGCGAGAGAATTTCAGTTCTCCGTCAGGACCACTTTGCGTTTGACGACTGCGGAGTTATCCGCACCGTTCTTCTCGGAAACAAGCATCTCTGCGAGATAATGGACGAAAAAGAAGAGCTCTATATGAAAGAAGATTTCACCGAGGAGGAGGGTCTTCGCCTGAGCGAGCTTGAGGAGGAATTTGCGGAGCTTGACGGCTGGAGCGCGGAAAGCGATGCCGAAATTCTTCTCAACGGCTTGGGAGTTACAAACGAATGGCATGAAAAGCTCATGAGTGAGCTGCCGAATAACCTTAAGGTTAAGGTGCTTCTTGCCCAAGCACTTTTCGGGAACCCCGATATTCTTTTAATGGACGAGCCCACAAACCATCTTGACATTGAAGCAATTGCGTGGCTTGAGGATTTCCTTATGGAGCTTGAAAGCACGGTTATCGTTGTTTCACACGACAGACATTTTCTCAACGCCGTATGCACCCACATTGTTGATATAGATTACGGCAAAATGCAGCTTTATACGGGCAACTATGATTTCTGGTTTGAATATACTCAGATGCGCCAGAGGCAGCTTAAAGAGCAGAACAAAAAGGACGAAGCCAAAGCAGAGGAGCTCAGGCGTTTTATCGAACGCTTCTCCGCAAACGCTTCAAAATCGAAGCAGGCAACGAGCAGAAAAAAGCTTCTTGACAGTCTTGACCTTACCGAGCTTCCCGTTTCCTCAAGAAGATTTCCGTTTGTTGATTTCAAGCCCGAAAGGAAGGTCGGAAATGACCTTCTCACGGTTTCAAATCTTTCAAAAACAATCGGCGGCAGAAAGGTGCTTGACGACGTTTCGTTCACCATTCTCCCCTGCGAAAAGGTTGCATTTGTGGGAACGGACGCAGTTGCGAAAACCACTCTTTTCAAAATTCTTGCGGGTGAGCTTGAGCCTGATGAGGGAACAATCAAATGGGGTGTTACCACTTCAAATTCATATTTTCCGTCAGATAACTCCGCATTTTTTGACGGCGTTGAGGATAACCTCATTGACTGGCTTCGCAGTTATTCCGACCTTGTTTTTGAAAGCGATGTAAGAAGCTGGCTCGGCAGAATGATGTTTTCGGGCGATGATGCTCTCAAAAAGGCAAAGGTTCTCTCGGGCGGCGAAAGAGTAAGATGTATGCTCTGCAAAATGATGCTTTCGGGCGCAAATGTGCTCATTTTCGATGAGCCCACCAACCACCTCGACCTTGAATCAATTGCTTCACTCAACGACGGTCTTATCAAATTCCCGCAGACTATTCTGTTCACCTCCCACGACCACCAGTTTGTGCAGACAATAGCCGACAGAATAATTGATGTCACAACGGGAAATCACTACGATAAGAAGCTCACATATGACGAATATCTTGAAAATATAAAGAATAACTGATTAAGGAATATGTTTTTGAAAAACTGCCGGAATCGGATAATTTGTGAAATTACACCTGAATATTTTACTGCCGATATGTTCAACATAATCCTGAACGCTAAGCAAAATTTGCACCTTTATCAAATCAATAAGGTGTAATATTTGCACCTGTTAGATTTTATAAGATGCAGAATTTGCACTTTTTATATTGACATCGAGGTGCAATTTGTGTATAATCAAGTCTGGCGGTGAATAATAATGACACTCAAAGAACTTCGGATTTCAAAAAATCTCACTCAGCGTAAAGCAGCCGAATTATGCTCCGTTTCCTTAAGAAGCTATAAAGATTACGAAAACGATGAAAGCAAAATCGGTTCAATAAAATACAAATATATGATTTCGGTTTTAGAGCAAAGCGGTATCATTGACGAAACTCACGGCATTCTTTCCGTCAGCGATATTGCGAAAAAATGTGCTGAGGTATTCGGTGAATATGATGTTTCATATTGTTATCTTTTCGGCTCATACGCAAAAGGAATTGCAGCCGAAACAAGCGATGTTGACTTGCTTATTTCAACCTCCGTTACGGGAATGAAATATTTCGGAATGGTTGAAAAGCTTCGCAGCGCACTTCATAAAAATATTGATTTGCTTGATTTAAATCAGCTGAGCAATAATCGGGATTTGTTAAATGAAATTCTTAAGGACGGTAAAAAGATTTATGAACAATACGAAAACTGATGTGTGGTATGTTGATAAAATCATCAAAAATATAAATTTTATTATTATCCACACCGAAAACATAACAATGAAAGATTTATCATCAGATGAAGTCCTTCAGGACTCAATGATGTTCAGACTTGTGCAGATTTCGGAAAATTCACGAAAACTCACGCCCGAATTTAAGGAAAAAAATTCATCGGTTCCGTGGGGTGATATTGCCGGACTGCGAAACAGAATTGTTCACGATTACGGAAACGTTGACATCAGTGTTATTTTTGATACTCTCAAAAACGATATTCCTTATCTTCGTGATATTTTTACAAGCATATAAAAAATCCGAGGCTGTGACGGAAAATCGTCACAGCCTCTTTGCGTATACTGTAAAATTATGAAACAAATGCCGCCGCCAAAGCGAGCAGAAGCTGACCTGCATAGTATGCGATAATATTTAATGCTTCCTTGAATCTTGACGGTTTGGAGAAAAAGTTTATGCCGAGCGTTATATCCGAGACGGCAAACAATGCCGCGCCGACGGTGAGCAATGCGAATGCCGCAGGAGAGCCGCCGGACTGCATTATCGTAAAGCCGAGTCCCGATGCCTTAACGAACATAAACATAAGCGCCAGAACATAGATGAAAACGGGTACGGTGAGCTTTTTGAAGCGTATTTTCAGTATCACGGTTATAAGCACCGTAAGCAGCCAGAGCGCCGCCGTTATTACCGCTTCTTTAGCCGTCAGAACCGGCGCATCGGGTGTATATACCCTTGCAGTTGAAAGATAAGCAATGATGAAAAATATATGAGCGCCGAGAAACGCGCAGCCGCCGATTACATATTTTATCATATTTGCTTTTCCGTGAAGCAGAACATCGCCGACCCACGAACAGCAGAAGCCGATAAGCATATACCGGAAAAATCCCGTTCCCGTATTTCCGCTCATAAATCCCGCAAGCAAACACACCGCCACGAACATAGCGGAATTCGTCATTTTCAAAAGCATTGTTTTTGCCGTGTGTCCGTTCGGAACAAGGCGCAGATAAACGGGAATAAGTCCGGCAACAACGATATAACAAAGCGCAATGAGAAGCTTCAAAATATCACCCCATAAGTTTTAATCAAAAGTGACCGCCGCGTATTTTAACGGTTATTTTATCGCCGTTGAGATATATAAATCCGAGAAATTCAACGATTAAATAGGGAATGCGTTTGAGCATAACGATAAAATCCGAAATTTTCTTTTCCTTTGTTTTGGTTATCGTGATGCTGTCAAGCAGTTCGCTGTTATCCCCTCTGAATGTTTTAACCGCCATATCGTTTCCGCTGAATTCGATTGTGGTATATGTTGCGGTGTCGCCCTCTTTAAAGGTGTAAGCGGAAAACAGATTCTCAAATGCGCCGCCCTGGTCACAGCAGGCATTTGAATTGAGATAAATTATTCCGTTGGGATTTTTATATGTTTTGCCCGATTTTGCTTTTCCGACAATAAGTCCGTTTTTAATGAAATCCGACCTGCCCTGGAGATGGCTGTGACCTGTCAGCACAAGGTCAACACCGTACATATCGAATATCGGCTGGAATACCGCATTGAGCAGAATGGTTGTTTCGGGGTCAAGCGGAGAATATCCCGCACCGTAAAGAGCCTGATGCATCGTGGCGATTTTCCATTTAACATCGGGATTTGCGGCAACCGCTTCCGCAGCCATCGCTCTGTGGTCGGCTGCGCTGGCGGAGGTTGCATCAAACACGAGATAAAGCACATCGCCGTATCTGAACCAGAAATCACGGTCAAGTCCCTCAAAATATTTGCCGAAATATTCGTTGGGCATATTAGTGTAATAGTTATATGTCATACCCTTTTTATCGTGATTGCCGATTGCAAGCGCCATCGGAAGCGACTGAACATATTCAGGCATCATAAAGGTCTGCCATTCATCGGCGCTGTTGCCGGTTGAGGTGTTGTCACCCGGGGAAAGCAGAAATGAAATATCGGGATTTTTCGTAAGCGCTTCATCAAGCAGACTTTGCCAGACATAACCTATTCTTGACTGTTCGTCGGGATTATCGGTGGTCTGACCGCCTATCTGAACATCGCCCACAACCATCATCTTGTAGCTGTCAAAGCCCTTTGACTCGTATTTTATCGCTTCGCTCCAGCCGTTTTCGGCGTGATACGAATAATAATATGTTGTGTTTTCCTCAATTCCTTTAACCGTAACACGGCATACAAGCTGTTTCTCGTTTTCCGCTTTAACCGTTTCACCCATAAACAGCTTTGAATCTCTCATATCCTGATTTTTTGACAGTTTAACCTCGGGATAAGCCGAATTTTTGTCTGCGTGCCAGGTGAGATTAAGCTCGGTCTGGTCTTTGCCGACGCAGAGAAGCGGCAGAGTGTTTGTGCCGATAAGCGTTTCATAGCGTCTGTTCCATTGCTCCTGCGTAAGTGACTTGCTGTCAAAAGCCGAGGCTGATGCGAACATTGCCTGAAACGCAATAACCGCAGTCAGCAGCAGAGCAAGCGTGCGTGTGATTTTTTTCATTTTATTTTATTCCTCCGTTCCTGTAATTTATTTCATTATATCACAGGTCGGAACATAAATCCATAAAAATTTGAAAAAGTTATACTTCAATATCGGTTGCAAAAAAATTTTTTTGTTATATAATTAGATATAACCGAAAGCGGAGGAATTCAATATGAAAAGAGCATATATAAACAATGCCGATATGAAACCGAAAGCAATATTTGCAGGCTCACCCGAAGCAATATCACGGGTGTATTCAGCCGAAGCAAAGCGGATACTCTGTGAAAAGCTTGATTTTCTTCCGCTCATATATACCGAAAAGGAATTTTCGGGCGGAGAGCTTCCCGAACTTAAAGAGGTTGAATTTATCTTTTCAACCTGGGGAATGCTTACGCTCTCCGAAAACGAAATACGCAGATTTCTGCCGTCACTTAAAGCTGTATTTTATGCGGCGGGAACGGTTCGGTATTTTGCAAAACCGTTTCTGAATCTCGGAATAAAGGTTTTCTCGGCGTGGGCGGCAAACGCCGTTCCCGTTGCGGAATACACCGTTGCGCAGATAATTCTCGCAAACAAGGGATTTTTTAAAGCCGCACCATATGCAAGCCGCGGCGAACGCGAAAAAGCCTGTGCCGAATTTGAAAAATTCAAAGGAAATTTCGGCGCAAGAGTCGGAATAATCGGAGCGGGAATGATAGGAAAGCTTGTTATAAATATGCTCCGCAATTATGATATTGAAACGCTCACCTTTGACCCGTTTTTACCCGATGAAGCCGCAGAAGCGCTCGGAACGGAAAAGGTGAGCCTTGAAAAACTTTTTTCTCAGTGTAATGTTGTTTCAAATCACCTTGCAAACAACGCTCAGACAGTCGGAATGCTGAACGGCGCACTCTTTGAAAAAATGCTCCCGAATGCCGTGCTTCTGAACACGGGCAGAGGTGCGCAGGTGAACGAAGCCGACCTTATAAATGTTCTTAAACGCCGCCCCGATATTACGGCAATTCTCGATGTCACCTCACCCGAACCGCCCGAAGCGGACAGCGAATTTTATTCGCTCGAAAACTGCATTTTAACTCCGCATATTGCCGGAAGCAGCGGCGAAGAGGTCAAGCGAATGTCGGAATATATGCTGAAAGAATTTGAATGCTTCACCGGCGGCAAACCTACAAAATACGAAGTGACAAAAGAAATGCTGAAAACAATGGCGTGATTTTAAATTTATAAAACAACAGTCTTTAACTCCTGAATTGCAATATCACGAAGTTAAAGACTGTTATTTTTTATATTTTATTCTGCGATAACAGACTGAGAAAGCTCTCCCGCCGTTACGGTATATTTTTCTCCCGTTTTAAGCTCGGGACTGCTGAAAATAACGGAGCTGAATGATTTTGCGGATTTATGCTCAAAGATAACCTTTCCCGTGCTGTCCTTAACCGTAATATCGGTTTGAGCCTTGCAGGTTGATTTGAAAGCAGCATTCAGGCAGGGCTGAGCGGATTTCATACCGAAGCTTTCCGCCATTCCCGAAGCGCCTACGGCAATCACCGTTCCGCCGTTGCATAAAATGCTGCCGCCGTTTTCCGTTCCGGAGTCAAGAGCGCCGTCTCCGTTATTCGTCGGGCCGTCAA
This sequence comes from Acutalibacteraceae bacterium, assembly GCA_045600535.1. Lineage (GTDB taxonomy): Bacteria > Bacillota > Clostridia > Oscillospirales > Acutalibacteraceae > CAG-177. The sequence goes on from JAZRYD010000050.1 coordinate 48,211, forward strand.
CAGTCACATTGCCGCCCTCAATAATTAAATCGCCGTTTGAATCAAGCCCGTCACCGTTTGCGTTAACATAAACCGTACCGCCCGAAATTCTCAGAACGGGAGAAACGCCGCTTGCGTTCATTCCGTCATCGGAAGCTGTAAGATTTATATTTCCGCCCTTGACAGTAAGGGTATTCGCTTCCATTCCCTCAACCGAACGGCTGACGGTTATATCTCCTGCCGTAACCGTCAGTTCTCCGTCGGTATGAATGCCGTCATCTGCCGAAACGATATTAACCGTACCGCCCGAAATCGTAAGCTTATTTCCGCTTTTAAGACCCTTTGAGCTTTTTGAAGTATCATCGGATTTGTTATCCTCAAATTCTTTCATTCCGCCGAAGCCTCCGGCGGGTTTCTGCTTTTCTTCACCGCCGTTTTCAAAGCTCCGTCTGCCGAAGCTCTCTTCTCCGTCGGGCTTCATATCGGGTCTGCCGCCGTTTCTTTCCATAGGCATATCACCGTTCGGCATTTCGGGAGGCTGTTCTCCGAAATCGGGCATTCCACCGCTCGGAATTTCGGGAGGCTGTTCTCCGAAATCGGGCATTTCACCGCTCGGAATTTCGGGAGGTTCTTCTCCGAAATCGGGCATTTCGGGCATATCACCGTCAGTTTCGGCCGCTTCGGCTTCCGCTCCCGATTTGATTGTTATATTTCCGTCGGCAATATTCAGATTATTCTGCGCCTGAACGCCGTCACCGAATGAGGTTACGGAAATATCGCCGCCCGCTATATCAATATTTCCGAGCGTTGTATCCTTGTCGTTTTCGCATTTTAATCCGTCATTGCCGCAAACAATATTTATTTTGCCGTCAGCAATACTAAGATTATCGTTCGCCTTTATGCCGTTATTCACGGCTTTTATTTCTGCCGTGCCGCCGAGGATTACCGCTTCATCAGCCGATGCAATGCCGTTATTTATATATCCGCCGATGTTCAGCTTTCCGCTTCCGCCGATTGAAAGGTCGGATTTTGAATAGAGCGCCGCTCCCGAAGCCGAAAAGCTTTCATCGGTTTCGGTTATTTCGCATTCTGCGCCGCTTCTCAGAGAATTAACGCTGTTTTCCGCAAGAAAAACCGCAATATGCGCCGCATTTATTACGTCAATCGCCGCCGACTCCGAGCAGCTAATATCCGCTCCGTCAAGTATCAGCAGCACTTCATCATCACAGTTGACGCCGATACTGCCGTCGGAAATTTTTCCGCTTATGCGGTAAGCTCCTCCGGCTGTTATTTCCGCTCTGCCGCCGCTTACGGTTACACCCGCACCGCTTGCCGTTATTCCGTTATCGGAAAGAGAAATGCCGCACGCCGAAGCGCTTTCCGCACTCTGCATAAGCCTCTGCGCCGTTTCGATAACCGATGTATCACCGTTTCCGCTTTCGGAAACTTTTTTATTTCCGAAGCATACGCAGTATATCACCGTGCCGATAAGAACCGATACCGTAACGGCAATCAATATATAATTTGCCTTCTTTTTCATCAGAGCATTTCCCTTTCGGCTTCATAATTCATAACCGTAATTCCGAGATTTGCATTCCTTGCCCTTATATCATCAAGCATTTCTTTTGTAAATGTGCCGTCCGGAAGAGTAACTTTGTATGTAACCTCAATAAGGCTTCCGAGATTGACGGTTTTTATTTTGTATATTGAAGATTTTATGCCGTATTTATTGAAAACATCATCAAAAAGTCCCGCATAGTCATAATCCTCGGGAATGGTTATGCGAAGAAGCTTTTCATTTGCGCTTTCCCCGAAATGAGTGACGGTAAGCAGAAGAACCAAAAGAGCAATCACCGCAAAGAATATAACCGCTATTACGATATATCCCATTCCGATGATAACACCGAGGGTCATAACGGCGAATATCGCGCTGATTTCTCTGCCCGTTCCCGCAATGCTTCTGAACCTTACGAGCGTAAATCCGCCCGCAACCGCAACCGCAACGCCGAGGTTGCCGTTTATCATCATAACCACCATACTCATCGCAACGGGAAGCAGCACCAGAGTGAGCGCAAAGGATGATGAGCATTTATTCTTAAATGAAAAAACAAGCGCCGTAAGAATGCCGAGCACAAGCGCACAGACAAGGCTGATAATAAGCCCGCGAATTGTTATCGGATTTGTAAGTATACTGTTTAACATAATGCAATTTTCTCGCTTTCGTTGATTTTTTTCGGAGCAATGTGCAAAGAATAACAGGCTCCCGCTTTTGAAAACGGAGCCTGATAAATTTTAAGCTCATTCAGTTTTTCAAGAAGCCAATCGGGTATTCCCGAGGTTGATTTTATTTCCAGAATAATTTCGTCTTCGTCAAGTATCGGGTTCATTCCGCTTTCGTCGGGATATTCCGGACTTTGAGTGCGGTATTTCAAATCGGTATCAACCGTTACCCGAAAATCCTCATTATCCTTTCCGAACATTGCGGTTCTGAAATAGGTCAGATAAACCACGGGCTTCGGGTTATATCTTCTCACAAATTCCAGAATTTCTTTTTCAATCTGCCGCTGAGATGAAAATATTTCTTCTCCCTCAAGCAGCTTTTTTGCCTTTCCGAACGGTACGCATATCCGCCTTTTATACCCTATGCCGTTGTATTTCCGCTTTATTTCAACGAATACTCCGGTATCCTCGTCTGGCAGTCCGTAGCTTCTTATTCTGAGCTTTTCCTTGAATTTCGGCCGCTCAATTGATTTCCTTATCAGCGCATAATCGGGCGTATCATAATATATGCTGCAGATTATGCTTTTCCCGTGTTCATCGTATTTCATATTCTCTTCAAGCACGGGCAGCAATTCCCGATACTGACGGGAATTTATTCTGAATTTTTTCTCTATTCTCTCAAACCTGAGACCGTTCTGCACACCGTCACCACCTTTCTGCAAGCAAATCTTATACGGAGGAAATTAATTCCGAATTAAAATTTCTTTAATTTTCCGATAAGATTTTCTGAACTTTCCGAAAAGAGATTATGAATTTTCTGCGAAGTACTGCATTACTTTGTTTGAAACATTAACTGCGGTTTTCATTCCCGAGCCGGCGTTTTCGGCTATACATACCACCGCAAGCGGCAAATCGTTTCGCTTGGAATAACCCACAAACCACGAATGACTCTGTGCGCCGTCAATCTGCGCCGTTCCCGTTTTTCCGCACATAACAAGATTCGGAAAACGGTCATCGCCGTATTCATCTTCAACATTTGAGCGCAGAAGCTCATCAAGCTTTGCCGCAGCCGTCGGGTCGATTTTTATAACCGTTTCGGGCAGTCTGCCCACCAGACTGCTGACCGTTCCGGCGGATTTTATTCTGTCGGGTGCACAGCCGCTTCCTCCGTTTGCTATCGCTCCCGCTATCATCAGAAAATGCGAGGGATTAACAAGCGTTGTTGATTGACCTATTCCCGCCCAGCCAAGCTCCGATTTGCTTGATTTTGACGGTGAAAAGCTGCTTTTCGCTATTCTGATTTCCTTTGCGTAAAGCTGAGAATTAAATCCCATTGAGTTTGCAGTTTCAAGCAGCTTATCCGCTCCCAGCTCAACCGCAATCTGAGCAAATGCGCAGTTGCAGGATTTATTCATAGCCTCCCGAAAATCCACCTCTCCGTGAACTCCGTTGCAGATAACCGCTCCGTCACCGGTCTTATATTCGCCCGTGCATTCAAAGGTTCTTGAATAAATATCCGGCATATTCTGTATGGCGCAGGCGGCGGTGACTATTTTCATTATCGAACCCGGGGTATAAACTCCCGAAACCGCTTTATCGAGAAAAACTCCGTCATATTTCGGATTGGTAAGCAAATCCTTCGGAACATTTTCAACATCGTATGCCGGCTTTGAAACGCTGCAAAGAAGCTGACCTGTTTTATAGTTATAAACCGCAACCGCTCCGTTATAATTCCCGAGTGCTTTGTATGCAATCAGGTTTGCTTCGCTGTCGATATTCAGCGTTATATCCGTTCCCGTGCCGTCCTTTTTGAGCTTATATATTCCGTTCACAAGATTATATCCCGAAAGAACATCGCGGTACATATAGTGTGTTCCCGTTGAAATATATCCCGAGGTATCGCCCACAATATGAAGCACCGCTTTTCTCATATCGGCACTCTTTGCGAATATACGCTCGTTATCCTCACTTTCGGCAAGGATTTCGCCGTTCTTGTCCTTTATTTTTCCTGCGTTGACTATCGTGCCGTTGTTATAAATATGTCTGTTTGCCTTGTTTGCCGACCATTCCGGCCCGTGCATAACAAGCTGCGAAACAAATATAACCGTTCCCGCAAGGAAAGCGATAATCAGCGCATAAATGACTGCGGCTCTTTTTACGGTTATCTTCATGCCGCACCGCCTTTCTTTTTACCGACCTTTATATCGGCGGGAGGAAGCGGAGGCGTGAAATGCGCTCCGGCAGCACGGATATACGCAAGAAGTCCCCACGAGCAGAGCATACTTGAACCGCCCCTGCTCACAAACGGCAGAGTGACGCCCGTAAGCGGAAGCAGGTCGGTTATTCCGAAAACATTCAGAGAAAGCTGGAAAAGCAGCATTCCCGCTGCGGAAACAGCCGCTATGGCATAAAATGTCGAACCCGAGCTTTTTGCCGACCTTATCGCAAAAAACGCAATTCCGGCAAAGCTGAGAAGTATTGCAATTCCGATAATAAGTCCCCATTCCTCACAGACAAGTCCGAAAACGAGGTCTGTTGAGGCGGCATATACATTTCGCAGTTTTCCCTCGCCTATGCCGAGTCCGAAAAAGCCTCCGCAGGCGGAATAAATCAGCACTCTCGTCTGCTGATAACCCGAAGTATCAATGAAATCCCAGACATGGCGGTAAGCCGCAAAACGGCTCGCAACATAGGGCTTGAAATATATTATCAGCAGAGCGCCCATAAATGCGGCGGCACAGATGAATATTATCGTTCTTATATCTCCCGAACGCATAAACGCAATCAGGATAAATGTGAAAAAGAATATCAGCGCCGTGCCGAAATCCTTGATAAGAAACAGGAAGCCAACGCACGCCATCGAATAGAGAATATACCATGTGAGGCTCGCACTTGAAATCAGCTTTTCAAGTGAAACCGCACCGACAAGAATAAACGCAATCTTAACCAGCTCCGACGGCTGAATCGAGAAAAAGCCGAGGTCAATCCAGTTGAGAGTTCCGTTAACCGTTTTTGCAAGCACAAGGTTCGCTCCGAGCACCAGAAGCGAACACACGGCGGCGGGATAGCGAAGCGCACAGGCAATATTGAAATCCTTTATCAGCGCAAGCATAACAAGATAAACCGCAAGCCCCATTCCGATTGCAATTGCCTGCTTCAATGCGTAGCTTTCGTTGAAGCCGGCACAGACGGTAAGCCCTATTCCCGAGAGGAAAAAGGCAATTGCTTCAAGCTCAAAATAATCCGTTCCGGTTATAACCGTTCCAATCAGCATATATACCCATTCAGCCGCAATATATCCGAGAAAAATATAAATGAGGTTCATATTCGGCTCTTCATCTCGCAGGATAACGCACGCCGCACTCAAAACCTGAAAAACCGTCATCATAAACATAACGGTTATCTGTTTGAACCTCGGCTGGCTCTTTGAGTTCACGCACATCACATCCTTTGCTTTTTTCTTTTATCATATCATACGAGTTGAAGTTTAGCAAACAAATATTTTAAAATTGTTAACAAAACGCATATTTTTGTTTAAATATTTCCGTGTTTAATCGGATATGAAACATAAATTCACACTCACGAATATAATGTTATCGGCGGATATTTATATTATTTTAAAAAAATATTGCAAGTGCCGCCGAAATAGTGTATAATGATTAGAATATAATAGGGATTTATCGGTTTATAACGATGTAGTGCCGATAGGAGGAAATCAGGACAATGGAGGCCTACTTTGATAACAGCGCAACTACCGCGCCCTGCGCCGAAGCAATTGAAGCAATTCATTCCGCTTTAACGGAATACTGGGGAAACCCCTCTTCGCTTCACCGCTCAGGCAACAAGGCAAAAGAGCTGCTTGATTTTTCACGGGAAAGCATAGCAAAACGCCTTTCGTGCAGTCCCGAAGAAATATTTTTCACTTCCGGCGGAACGGAAAGCAACAATCTCGCCGTTATCGGCGCCGCTCACCAGATGAAGCGTTTCGGAAAAAGAATAGTCGCAACGAGCGTTGAACACCCGAGCATAGACGAAACCCTCAGCCGTCTTGAAGAGGAGGGCTTTGAGATAATCAGGCTCAAGGTTGACGGTTACGGCAAAATCAATGAGCGTGACCTTTTCGCCGCAGTTAATTCAAACACAATTCTCATAACAATGATGCTTGTCAACAATGAGGTGGGAACGATAATGCCCGTCGCCTCAGCCCGAAGAGCAGCCACGGCGGCACGCTCGCCCGCACTGATACATTGCGATGCGGTTCAGGCATTCGGAAAAATGCCCATAAAGCCCGCCGCTCTCGGCGTTGACCTGATGACGATAAGCTCTCATAAAATACACGGACCGAAAGGCGTGGGAGCGCTTTATATCCGCAAGGGCATTAAAATCAAGCCCCGCACATTCGGCGGAGCGCAGGAAATGAAGTTGAGACCCGGAACGGAAGCCATGCCCGCAATTGCAGGCTTCGGTGCGGCGGCAAGAGCATTGCCCGACCCCCGCAGGGAGCTTGAACACATCACAATGCTGCGTGATTATATGGTTTCACGCCTTACTCAGCTTGACGGAGTGGTTATCAACTCTCCGCCCGATGCTCTCCCGTTCGTTACGAATATTTCGATTATCGGAACGAAGTCCGAGCCTATGCTCAATTTCCTTTCCGACAGAGGAATATCGGTTTCAAGCGGTTCGGCGTGTTCAAAGGGCAAAAAGAGCCATGTTCTCACCAGAATGAACCTTGACCCCAAGAGGCTTGAAAGTCCTTTGAGAATAAGCTTTTCAAGATTCACCACTCTTGACGAGATTGATTATCTCGTTGACAGCATTGCAGAGGGCAAAAAGCTTATAAGACAGACAAAATAATTTTTAAAATTCCGGAGCAGAAATAATGAAAGAAGTTATACTGATAAAAAACGGTGAGCTTGCCCTCAAAGGTCTCAACAGAAGCACCTTTGAGGATATGCTCATCAAGAATATGCGCCGCAGACTCGAAAGCGTAGGCAAATTCACCTTTAACCGCGCGCAGTCAACGATTGTTGCCGTTCCCGAGGACGAATATACCGACCTTGACGAAGCGGTTGAACGCATCAAAAAGGTTTTCGGCATCGCCGCATTTTCAAGAGCGGCGGCGGTTGAAAAGGATTTTAATATAATTCTCAAAAGCGCAGAGGAATATCTCGCCGATGAGCTTCTCGGAACAAGAACCTTTAAGGTTGAGGCAAAGCGTTCGGATAAAAGATTCCCGATGAATTCTCCGCAGATTTGTGCGGAGCTCGGCGGTTATCTGCTCTCGAAATTCCCTCACCTTTCCGTTGATGTTCATAATCCCGAGCTTACGGTGAATGTTGAAATAAGAGACACTCAGGCATATATTCACGGCAAGCAGATTAAGGGCGCGGGCGGTATGCCCACCGGAAGCGCAGGCAAAGCGGCTCTGCTCATTTCGGGCGGAATAGACAGCCCCGTTGCGGGATATATGATGGCAAAAAGAGGTCTTGAGCTTACGGCGGTGCATTTTGCCTCTCCCCCGTATACAAGCGAAAGAGCCGAGCAAAAGGTTCATTCGCTTTTAAAGCAGGTCAGCAGATATTCCGGCAGAATAGGTCTCTGGGTTGTTCCGTTTACCGAAACTCAGGAGCTTATTAAGGATAACTGCCCCGAGGATATTTTTACCGTTATTATGAGACGAATGATGATGAGAGTGGCTCAGGTCATCGCCGCAAGAGAAAAAGCGGGAGCGCTCATAACGGGTGAAAGCGTGGGACAGGTTGCAAGTCAGACCATGCCCGCAATCGCCTGCACGGATGCCGTTTGCGAAATACCCGTTTTTCGTCCGCTTATCGGAATGGACAAGGACGAGGTTGTTATAATTTCAAGAAAAATCGAAACATTTGATATATCCATTCTTCCCTATGAGGACTGCTGCACGGTGTTCACTCCGAAGCACCCGAGAACCCGTCCCACAATAGATTATGTTGAAGAGTGCGAAAAAGCGCTTGAGGTTGAAAGACTTGTTAAGGAAGCTGCCGAAAGCGCAAGATTTGTTCCGATAAACGCCTATTAAAGGAGAAGCTTATGGCTGTTTGTGAAATTCTTTCCGTCGGAACGGAAATTCTTCTCGGTGATATACTTGATACAAATTCGAGATTTCTCTCGGTTGAGCTTGCAAAGCTCGGCATATCCGTTCTGCATCACACAACCGTGGGAGATAATCCCGAGCGGCTCTCGAAAGCCGTCAGAACAGCCCTCGGCAGAAGCGACATCGTTATCGCAACGGGCGGTCTCGGCCCCACCGCAGACGATATAACCCGTGACATCTGCTGCAGGGAAGCCGGATTTGAGCTTGTGCTTGATGAAACCATTCTCGACGGTATCAGGGCATATTTTGACAGAAAAGGCACCGATATGCCCGAAACGAATGCAAGGCAGGCATTCGTTCCCGCAGGCGGAACGGTTTTTGAAAACGAAAACGGTACTGCTCCCGGACTCGGGCTTAAAAAAGACGGCAAATGCATTGTAATGCTGCCCGGCCCGCCTTACGAAATGGCACCGATGTTTATGAAAAGCGTTATCCCGTTCATAAAGGAATATTCAAGCGGCATAATAGTTTCACACACAATCAGAACGATGAAAATCGGTGAAAGCGCAATGGCGGAAAAGGTTTCCGACCTGCTTGAAAACGCAAATCCCACTCTTGCACCCTACGCCAAAATGGGCGAGGCTCTGCTCAGAGTTACCGCAAAGGCGGACACAAAAGAGGAAGCGGAAGCACTCTGCACACCCGTTATTGATGAGGTTTGCCGCAGACTCGGTTCGTTCGTTTACGGAATAGACAATGAAAATATAGAAAGCAGAGTGGTTGCCCTGCTTAAAGAAAATCATCTTAAGCTTGCAACCGCCGAAAGCTGCACCGCAGGGTATATCCCGAAAAGAATAACGGATATTCCCGGGGCAAGCTCCGTTTTTGAATACGGAGCGGTTACATATTCAAATGATGTTAAAGAAAAGGTTCTCGGCGTGAAGCATTCCACCCTTGAAGCCTTCGGAGCGGTGAGTCCCGAAACCGCAAAGGAAATGGCGGCGGGAATAAGAAGAGCTTCGGGAGCGGATATAGGCATTTCCGTAACGGGAATCGCAGGCCCCGACTCCGATGAATCCGGCAAGCCGGCAGGGCTTGTTTATATCGCGATTGATGCCGACGGCTATTCGCAGTGCGAAAAGGTCGAAACAGGCAGAAACGACAGGGAATATAACAGATATGTCAGCGCTTCACGGGCGCTTAATCTGGTAAGAATATATATTGAAAACAAGTGAGGACAAAAGATGAAATCGGGTAAAATTATTGCCGCCCTCTGTGCGGTATTTGCGATTGCCGCCATAGTGTTTGGCGTTCTGACAGTAATGAATGTCACAAAAGAGAAAAATCCTCAGACCGCTGCGGAAAATGCTTCGTCGGAGCTTATAATGAATATGGAAGTGAATTATGATGCTCCTGCGGAAATGCTGAAAAATGTTATTTCAAACGATGCAAAGGAAACACAGTTTCCCGACGGCATTCTTGAAAACCTCAAGCCCGCCTATGCCGTGAACCACGACCTTACAGGTTATCTGGCTATCCCGGGAACGGAGCTGAGCACGGCGATAGTTCAGTCATCGGATAACAATTTTTATCTGAAAAAGGATTTCTATAAGCGCAGCACATCGGATGTCACCTCAACGAATTACGGCAATGTTTATCTTGATTACCGCTGCGGAGCTGATTATCTTTCAAAGAACACCATTCTTTACGGTCATACCACGGGAAAACTGTCGGGCGTTCCCAATCAGGCATTCCGTTCACTCTATGACTATAAGAATAAAGAAACATTCATCCAATCCCCGATTATCAAATACAGCACTCTTTATAATGAATATACATTTAAAATATGTGCCGTATTTCTCACAACAACAGAGGCCTCGTCCGATTCGGGATATGTTTTCAACTATATCTATCCCGATATGTCGGATTCAAATATGGCAGGCTATATCGAGCAGGTAAAGCAGAGAATGCTCTATGAAACCGGTGTTTCGCTTGAACCTGCCGACAGCGTTATTACTCTTTCAACCTGCATTTACGATTACGGCAGAAGCGTTGATACAAGGCTTGTTGTTGTCGGCAGACTGCTTCACGAGGGCGAAAGCGAAGAAATTGATTCGTCACTCGTAAAGGATAACCCGAATTACAGAAGACCGCAGGTATGGTACAGCGGAAAGGGCATCGAAAATCCGTATAAGGATTCGAGAAGCTGGCAGCCCTCTCCGAACTGATAACGGAAACGGAGGTATATTTATGGATAATATGAATAAAAACCGCGATGACGGACTTACCGAGATTGATATCGGCAATTTTCTCGGCAAGAACGGAAAAGATTCAACTCTTTATGACGGATTTCATGAGGATATTCAGAAAACCGAAAAGAGCCTTGAAAACGAGCTTCAGAGTCTTTATGACGATATAATGAGCAGCGGCCCCGCAACAATTGTTCCGAAGCCCATATCCGTTATTGCTTCGGAGCAGAAGAAGCCCGAGCCGAAAAAGGCAGAAGTAAAGCCGCAGAAAAGCTGGGGAACGGATTTTGATGAACTTGAAGAGCCGTCAGCTCCGGCTGAAAAGAAGCCCGAGCCGCCGAAAGCAAAGCCGGTTCAGAAAAACGAACCCGCAAAGCCGTCCGCTCCCGCCGAGGATTCAAAGGACGATATATTCAGCCTGATTGCATCTCTTAAATCGGACACGGAAAAGGAAAAAGGCTTCGGAAATATTCTTTCCGAAATAGAAGCGAATCCCGAAATAAATTCCGCAAAGCCTCAGGAAGCTCCGAAGCCGAAGCCCGTTCAGAAAGCGGCTGTTCCGGAAATAAAGAAAACCGCTCCCGCCGAGCCGAAGCCGGAGAAAAAATTCACCGTAAGCATTCCCGAGCCGAGTGAAACGGTTGAGGTTGAAGATATTTTTGCGGAGAAAAAGCCGCAGAAGCCCCGGAAAGCTCAGAAGCCGAAAAAGCCCGAAAGCCAAAAATCCGAAGACGGCAAAATGCCCAAAAGCGAAATAATCAGACGGATTGTGCTCACCGTTTCGATAATAGTTATCATCATAAGCTCCGGCGTCCTTGTCAACACCTATATAGTTCAGCCCTATATCTTCAAGAAAAATTCTCAGGATATAGTTGATAATTTCGATGTTGACAATACCGAGGTCGTTTCCGATAATGCTTCGGCGGAAGAGGGCGAATATCCCGAGGGAATGCTTGCAAAGTATAAAAACCTCTATGATATCAACAGCGATGTTGCCGGCTGGATTTCAATTCCCGGTCTTGAAATAAATCTTCCGATTACCAAGGGCAAGGATAACAGCTATTATCTTCACAGAAACATTTATAAAAAGTATACCGATTACGGCGTTCCTTATTTCGATTTCAGAATGAACGACCTTAAAAATCTTCATCGCAACAACGTTATTTACGGTCATAATATGCGCCATGATGACCTGATTTTCGGTATGCTCGAAAATTACCGTAAAATTGAATATTTCAAAAAGAATCCCGTTATTGAATGCAATACCATCTACGGCGACCACACCTGGTTTATCTGTGCGGTATTTATGACAAACTCAAAAGCCGCTCAGGATAACGGTTACATCTTCCCGTATAACTTCATCGACATTGATGACAGCAAATTCTTCGATTATCTCAGCGAAATAAAGAAGAGGTCATTCTATGATACTGGCGTTGATGTGAATGTTAACGATAAGCTTCTCACGCTCTCCACCTGCTGCTATGATTTCAGTGATGCAAGACTTGTTGTTGTGGCAAGAGAAAAGAGAGCCAACGAGAGTGCAAATATAGATGTTTCTTCGGCAGTATTGAACCCGAACCCGAAATATCCTCAGGCGTGGTACGATGCCAACAATAAAACCAACCCGTATGTCAACGACGCAAGATGGTAAAATACAAAATATAAGGAACGGTGATATTCATGTCAGGAAAGGTGTGCCTATACACTCTCAACGCCGAAAGCGCAGGAGATTCCGCAGCCAATCTGAAACAAAGAGTATCTGAAAAAGAATCAAATATCATATGCCGCGATTTTTCCGATACGGAAGAATTTGCGATTGAAGCCGTGTCCGCCGCAGGAACGGTTATTGCCGCCTGCCCCAAGGACAGCTTTTGCAGCGCGAAGCTTGCCGTTTTGCAGGCTCTCAACAAAAAAATCAGCAAAAGCTCATCGGTAATTGCGGCAATCGGCGAAAGCTCTCCCGAAAATCAGACCGAATATAATGTTCATACCGCCATTCCCGAAAACGGAAAAGCCTATCCGTCGGCTGACGGTATGTATTCCGGCTTCTCCTGTCCGACGGAAAAAGGCATGCTCTGTTTTGTTCCTCTTGATGAGGAGAAAACAAACGAGGTGCTTGAAAACGGTATGCTTACCGCAATTTTAAACTCAAACGATAAAAAAGCGAAAAATGCGGTTGCCGATTTTCAGAAGCAAATCGGGAATATCATAAGTGCCGGAAAAACTATCGGCGTTGCCGACGGCGAGAGCGCAAAACGGTTTCTTGCCGCCGCCTCATCGGTTGAGGACTGGGATAAAATATTCAAAGCGGATTTCGTTAAGCTTGAAAAAGAATCAGGCGAAACCGACGAGGAATATTCGGCAAGATGTGCCCGCCAAGCCAAGGAATCAACCGGCTCCGAGCTCGGAATAAGCGTTTCGGATATTACCGTTGACGATGAAAATAATTCGTTTATCGCCGTGAGCGTTGCCGATTCCGAAAGGGCAAAGGGCGCAAAGGTTTACAGTAAGGGTGAAAATGAAAGCGATAAAATGCTCATTTCCGCCGCTCTCGTTAAGCTCTGCGAAATGCTTGATGATTTTTCAAAAAACGGCATTCCCGTTCCACCCGAAAAAGCAAAAATCAGAAGCCACACTCCCCTGCTGGCAATTCTCATCGGAGTGCTGATTGCAATGGTGGTATGCGCCGTAATAGCAATAAGCTCCTTTGCAAGCAGGGACAAGCTCTCCGCAAATGCCGTTCAGGCGGCAAATCTTGAGATTACTCAGGAAGAAACCGACCCCAGAGGCGGAGTCGGACTTGATGATTACGAAATCGAAGCAGAAACAGCATCAACCGAAGCTCCGTCAACCGTACTCACAACGGTTATGAAAACCACCTCAAAATCAGCTTCAACCACCGCCGCAAAGCTTACAACAATTGCGTCAACGATAAAAGAGGTTATCACCACCAAGGCAGCAACAACCAAAGCCGCAACAACCAAAGCCGCAACAACCGCACCCAACACCACCGTAAAGGCAACCACGGCGGCAGCCACAGAGGAAGCCGAGCAGTCAACAACCAAAAAGGCTGAGGCTTCAACCACCAAGCCCTCCGAAGAAACAAACACAGGCGGAAAATGGATATTCAAAACATACGGCTGGGGTCACGCTGTCGGTATGAGTCAGCAGGGTGCAATCGCAATGGCAAAGAGCGGTTCATCATATGTTGATATTCTTCAGAATTATTTCCCCGGCACATCGGTAAAGACCGACCAGTCAACTCCCAAAGCCGTAACATACGGCGGCAAATCCATTCCGATTGTTGAATATCTGTGCAGAACGGCATATGCCGAAATCGGTGACAGCGCCGGCGAAGAAGCGCTCAAGGCTCAGCTTGTATGCGCCTACACCTTTGCGAAATATTACAGCTTCAATGTTCCGTCATCGAAACACGCTTATAAATCCGAATATGCCTACAAGGATAAAAAGCTTTATAACGCCTGCCTTTCCGTGCTCGGAATGAGCTCCGAAGCGGATACCCCAAAGGCAAAGTATGTTGACTATAACGGCTCTGCGGCATTCACCTGCTATTTTGACTGCTGCGCCGGAAAAACCACCTCGGCAGAGAGCGTATGGGGCGGCGGAGAAAAATATCCCTACCTTAAGGGCGGCTGTATCAGCCCCGAAACCGTCAGCGAAAGAACGGTTGAAATAACCGCTGCCGAAATGAAGAAATATATTGAATCTTACGCAAAGGATAACGGCAAAACGGTTCATCTTGACTCAAATCCCGAAAACTGGCTCGAAATTCTTTCCCACGATTCGGCATATAACAGCACAACGGGATATGTTGACAGAATGCGTATCGGTGATTTAACCGTCAGCGGAAACGCTTTCAGATGCAATGTTGTCGATTTCGCACTCCGCTCCCATTGCTTCTCAATGGAATTTGTTAAATAAAAGCTCAGGGCTTGCAAAACCGCAAGCCCTGATTTATTATATCATAAAATAATTTTCGGAATTAAACCGATTGCCTCGTTTTTATATATAAATCAATATCATTTATAATATACTTTTCCCCTGTAGTGTGGAGTGCTTCAAAGCAGCTTCTGACATATTCGTTTACTCTGTATTTAGTAAAAAGCCCAATTACTTCTTTGCCTGAAAGATTTTTTGAGGATTTATAGATTTCAATACAGTATACTAAAAATTCACCCTCACGGCTCATAACTCATGCCTCCTCAGGAAAATCAATTTTCCCCGTTTGTTTTTCCTGTTTATAAAGCTCATATATTGCTTTGGGACTCAGATGCCAAAGCTTTGCTTTTTCGTTTTCCAAAACAGAATAAACCTTTGAATTATAAAAGCTCTCGGTTGCCTCATCTTCGGATATTTTTTCTGTATCCGTAATTTCTTTGATTATTTGAGGAACAAGCATTACCAAAATGCCCGATAATTGTTTTTCGCCCATTTTGTCATTCCTCCGCTCCGATAAATTTCAGATTTTGTAACGCCTTATCACTTGCAAAAACATATTGATTGAACAATTTCTTTATTTTCAGCGCTTCAAGTGTTTGTTCCTTTGATAAAACACCGGTAGAATAAAGTATGAAAGTGCGAAAAATATCATCATCGGCAACCGGCCCGTAAATCAAATCATATTTTTCATTTGCAGCAACACCGTTACGGTTAGCCGACACAAAATCGAGCCATGCTTCATCGGGAGACTCAAAAGCCAAAACATTCAATTCATCAAGTGCGGATTCGTCAAAATCGTATTTGCTTACCGTGCTTTTTCCTTCATCTTTACGGGCTGCGACCTTATCGGCAAAGCTTTTTGCCTGAGAAAGATTTGATGTGGTATAAAATCCGATACCGAAATCAAGAAAACGATTCGGCGTTAATATCTTGGGATTATCAACAACAAGATTGCTGCCGTGATATAAAATCATTTGTTTACCCCCCCCAATGCTTTATTCGCAAATTTCAGTTCTTCTTTCTGTATTAACCTTATTCATTATACACAACAAATCAAAAAAAATCAACAGCCGCTGTGTAATATTCAAAGATGCCGTGACAGTCGGAAACGATTGTCGCAGCATATTTTTTCATAATTATTCTTCGTATGCGATATTGAGAACCTCAAGGGGGTCGGCGGTTTTGTTGTTTACCGTGACCTCAATATGCAGATGGTCGCCGTCTGCGGCTTCAATCGGAATTGTGCCGAGCGATGCGATTTTATCTCCCTGCTTTACCTGCGTTCCCTCTTTCGGACAGCTTTCAAATGCAAGTCCGCAGTATTTCACGGTTATCCCGTTACCGTGGTCAATCTCCGCAATTCCGCCCCAGAAGCTGTCGTCTGTTACGGAAATCACCGTTCCGTCGGCGGCGGCAATCACATCGTTTCCGGCGCTTCCGCCGAAATCGACTCCGTTATGCACACGCCAATCCCCCATTGTTGCGGAGCGCACCATTTCGCCGTCGCTGAAATCCTTTATAATGTCCTTGCCCATCGGAAGCCGGAAATCCGGCTGCTTTGCCTTTTCGGTTGCTGCGGCTTGAGTTCTTTCATCTTCGATACCGGTTACGGCGGCGTTGACCTTATCGGTAAGCGGCTCGTCCTCGGGGTCACTCCACTCAACGGTTATACGCCTGAAAGATTCTTCGGGCTGAACCTCAATATCGGGCTTTGAAGAACGCAGGCTCACAACAGTTCCCACTCCGACTGCAAGAAGACTCACAAACAGAGCAATATAGATATTTGAATATTTCATTCTTTTCATTTCAGAACCTCTTTTCAATTTTCATATGAATATTTTGTACCGATGTGCCTCTGCTTATTCTTTTAAGGTAAATTTTCCGAAAAAAAGAAAGAATAAGCGGAATTTTTTTCAATTTTCTCTTGATACTTGACTTAATTTCTGCGATAATATAAAGGTATAATTATAAATATTATTATAGGAGTGTGTTTCCTTTGGATAATCAAAAACTTGCACGGCTTCTCTTTCCGCAAATATCCAAAACTCCCGAGGAGCTTGAAAATATCTATCCCGCAAGAAATCTGCCCGAGGGCGCAAGAGTAACCCGTTTTGCACCGTCACCCACCGGATACCTGC
The DNA here is from genome assembly GCA_045600535.1 of Acutalibacteraceae bacterium. Classification (GTDB taxonomy): domain Bacteria; phylum Bacillota; class Clostridia; order Oscillospirales; family Acutalibacteraceae; genus CAG-177. The sequence goes on from JAZRYD010000050.1 coordinate 64,830, forward strand.
ATATCGGCGGACTTTTCGGTGCGCTTGTTGATGTGCTTACCGCAAAGGTTTCGGGCGGCGTATCATTTTTAAGAATTGAAGATACCGATAAAAAGCGTGAGATTGATGACGGCGTTTCGGCTATCACCGGCGGTCTCGGCGCATTCGGCGTTGAATTTGATGAGGGCGTAACCGGATTTTCAACCGAAAAGGGCGATTACGGCCCGTATATGCAGAGCAAGAGAGTTGAAATTTATCAGACCGTTGCAAAGTCACTTGTTGAAAAAGGACTTGCCTATCCCTGCTTCTGCACCTCCGAGGAGCTTTCGGCTCTGCGTGAAAAGCAGGAGGCTGAGGGCGCACTCATCAGAGGATATTTCGGCAAATATGCAAAGTGCCGTTCTCTCACCTATGAAGAGATTGAAGAAAAGATAAATAACGGTGAACAATGGGTACTGCGTTTCCGCTCCGACGGAGATGAAAACAAGCGTATCACCTTTGAGGATATGATAAGAGGCAAAATCGAGATGCCGGAAAACATCATTGATGAAGTGCTTCTCAAATCCGACGGCATTCCGACCTATCATTTCGCCCATGTATGCGATGACCACCTTATGAGAACAACCCATGTTATCAGAGGTGAGGAATGGATTTCATCGGTTCCGAAGCATATCGCTCTTTTCCGCGCCTGCGGCTATAAAGCTCCGAAATTCGCTCACACTCCGCAGGTTATGAAGATTGACGAGGAAACGGGCGACAAGCGCAAGCTTTCAAAGAGAAAAGACCCCGAAGCGGCGGTAAGCTACTTTGTTGAAGAGGGCTTCCCGAAGGAGAGCCTTATAGAATATCTGCTCACTCTCATAAGCTCCGGCTTTGAGGATTGGCGCAGAGCAAACCCGTCAACACCGGCTATGGAATACCCGTTCAACCTCAAAAAAATGGCTTCAAGCGGCTGCCTTTTCGACCTTATTAAGCTCAACGATGTGAGCAAGAACGTAATTTCGGTTATGAGCGCCGCTCAGGTTTATGAAGCCGTTGCCGAATGGGCAAAGGTCTATGATGAAGAATTTTATAAAATCTTCACCGCAGAGCCGGAATTTTCAACCGCAGCGGTCAACATAGACAGAGAAAATCCGAAACCCCGCAAGGATATTGCAAAATGGAGCGAGGTAAAGGACTATTTCTCATATCTTTATAAATCGCTCTATACTCCCGACTACACCCTGCCCGAGAATATTTCAAAGACCGATGCCGCTGAAATAGTTAAGGCGTATGCGGAGATTTTCTCACTTGATGACGATAAAGACCAATGGTTTGCGAAAATCAAGGATATGTGCGCTCCGCTCGGATTCACTCCGAATGTTAAGGAATACAAAAAAACTCCCGAGCTTTTCAAAGGTCATGTGGGCGATATTTCAACGGTTATCCGCATTGCACTCACCTCACGCAGAAACACTCCCGACCTTTATTCGATTATGAAGCTTCTCGGCACAGACGAGATAAAGGCGCGCCTTGCCGATGCTTTTGAAAGCTTTTCAAAATAAACCCGAAAGGAAAAAATATTATGGACGAAGTAATATCCAATTCAAATTTTATATATGATTTTATTGACGAAGACCTTGCAAACGGCGTAAACACAAGAATACAGACCCGCTTTCCGCCCGAGCCGAACGGCTATCTGCATATCGGCCACGCAAAGGCAATCTGCATAGATTTCAGCACTGCCGAAAAATACGGCGGACTGTGCAATCTCCGTCTTGACGATACCAACCCGTCAAAGGAAGATGTTGAATATGTTGATGCCATCAAAGAGGATATCGAATGGCTCGGCTATAAGTGGAACAAGGTTCTTTATGCTTCAAGCTATTTCGATTTCATCTATGAATGCGCAATAAAGCTTATCAAAAAAGGTAAGGCTTATGTATGCGACCTTTCGGCAGATGAGATAAGAGAATACAGAGGAACTCTCACAGAGCCCGGCAAAAACAGTCCTTACAGAGAGCGTTCGGTCGAAGAAAATCTCGACCTTTTTGATAGAATGACAAAGGGCGAATTTGCCGACGGAGAAAAAACGCTCCGTGCAAAGATTGATATGTCATCGCCCAATATCAATATGCGTGACCCCGTAATTTACAGAATCGCTCATGTCAATCATCATCAGACGGGTGATAAATGGTGCGTTTATCCGATGTACGATTTTGCGCACCCCCTTTCCGATGCAAGAGAGGGCGTAACATATTCGCTCTGCTCACTTGAATTTGAAAATCATCGCCCGCTTTATGACTGGTTCATAAAGGAAATCGGCTTTGAAGAGCCTCCGAGACAGATTGAATTTGCCCGTCTCAACATCAACTACTGCGTAACGAGCAAGAGAAAATGCCTTGAAATGGTTAAAAAAGGTATCGTTGACGGCTGGGACGACCCGAGAATGGTTACTCTCTGCGGTATGAGAAGAAGAGGTTACCCCGCTTCGGCAATCCGTGAATTTATCAACCGCATCGGCGTTTCCAAGGCTTACAGCGTTGTTGATTACGGTCTGCTTGAGGCGTGCGTAAGAGAAGATTTGAACGCAAATGCCGCAAGAGCCATGGCGGTTCTGCACCCGCTCAAGGTTGTTATTGACAATTATCCCGAGGATAAGGTTGAAGCAATCGAGGTTGAGGTTAATCCCGATAAGCCCGAGCTCGGAACAAGAACGGTTCACTTCTCAAAGGAAATTTTCGTTGAGCAGGACGACTTTATGATTGAACCCGTCAAGAAATATTTCCGTCTTTATCCGGGCAATGAGGTACGCCTCAAGAGTGCATATTTCGTAACCTGCACGGGTTATGATACCGACGAAAACGGAAATGTTACCTGCCTGCATTGCACCTACGACCCCGAAACCAAGGGCGGAGATTCACCCGACGGCAGAAAGGTCAGAGGAACTCTTCACTGGGTAAGCGCCGCAGACTGCGTTCCCTGCGAAATCAGACTCTATGACAGACTTTTCAATGCGGAAAATCCCGCAGGTGATGACGGCGTTGACTATCTTGAAAACCTCAATCCCGATTCGCTCGAAATTCTTACCGGTTGTCTTGCCGAGGGCGGACTCAAAGACGCAAAGGCGGGCGACACATTCCAGTTTATGAGACAGGGTTATTTCTGCGTTGACAAGACCTCCGAAGCCGGAAAGCTTGTTTTCAACCGCACCGTTGCCCTCAATTCCTCGTGGAAATAAATATTAAGAAGGTATTAAAATGAAAGCTTTATACCGTATTGTGAACGGACTGCTTGCGGCTCTGATTTTTCCCGCCGCACTCTTTCTTGATTTCATATTTATTCAGGTATCAACCACTCTTGTTGACGCCGGAATCGAAGAAAGCATCAGCCTGAAAAGAATAATTGATATTTTTGCCGGAAAAGACAGATTATCGCAATGGGTTCTCGGTGATGACGGAGCATTTGAATGGCCTGCCGGTCTTGACCCGATTAAAGGCAAGCTTATCGGATTTGCCGTGTTCTTTGCGCTTGTTGTTATCGCCGCAGTTTTCATTATAGTATGGTCCTGCTGCAGCAACAAACATCTTCCCGTTTTCATTGCGGGTACTGCGGGAATAATCTTCAGCATCATTATGATAATCTGCTTTAATTCCGCCGCAAAAATGATAACAAGCGGCGCGGTAAACCTTGTCAATGCCATTGCAGGTAACGGAATTATTATGGGACTGCTCGGCGGAATTGTGAATGTTGATACTCTTGTACTCGGCGGCTTCCATAACGCATTTATCATCATTATGGCGGCAATTGCCCTCTGGAGCGCCGCATTTTTCCTTGTTGACCTCGGTGCAGACGACAAAGAACCGAAGAAAAAATAAGGAGAACGGCAATGAAATCTGTTTCGTTTGATAAAATAAAACTCGGCGGTTTCTGGAAAAACCGCTTTGAGATAAACCGCACTCAGACTATTCCGACGGTCTATAACAGATTTTGCGATACGGGCAGATTCAAAGCGTTTGAATGCTCGTGGAAAGACGGTGAGCCGTTCAAGCCCCATTTTTTCTGGGATTCCGATGTTGCAAAATGGCTTGAGGGCGCAGCATATTCAATAAAGCTTCACCCCGATACAGAGCTTGAAAAAATCATCGACGGCGTTGTTGACCTGATTGAAAAAAATCAGGGCGAAGACGGTTATTTCAATATTTATTTTACGGTTGTTGAACCCGAAAAGCGTTTCGCCAACCGTGATTGGCATGAGCTTTACTGCGCAGGTCACCTTATCGAAGCGGCTGTCGCTTACTATAATGCAACGGGAAAAGATAAATTTTTAAAGCTGATGTGCAGATATGCCGACTATATTGAAAAGGTATTTATTATTGATGATTCCGCGGCATTCGCAACCCCGGGGCACGAGGAAATCGAGCTTGCACTCGTTAAGCTTTATCACTGCACGGGGAACCGCAAATATCTTGAAATGAGCCGCCACTTTGTCGAAAAGCGCGGCAATAATCCCAAAGAGCCCGAAAACAGAGACTATTGGCAGGCAAATGCACCCGTTCGTGAGCTGAATACTGCCGACGGTCACAGCGTAAGAGCGGCATATCTCTGCTGTGCAATGGCTGACCTTGCATATGAATATAACGACGAAACAATGCTTGAAGCCTGCCGCACACTCTTTAAAAACATCACCGAAAGGCGAATGTATATAACCGGCGGAATAGGCTCAACCGCCTGCGGAGAAAGGTTTACGGAGGATTATGACCTGCCGAATGATTTGGCTTATTCCGAAACCTGTGCTTCGATTGCACTTGCTCTTTTTGCAAGAAGAATGAGCCTTGCAGAGCCTGATTCGGTATATGCAGATGCCGCCGAAACCGCAATATATAACTGCGTTTTAGGCGGAGTATCGCTGAACGGAAAAGCATTTTTCTATGTGAACCCGCTTGAAATAAATCTGAACAGGTTCAGAAAAAGAAATAAGTGGTACGGCAGAAATGACCGTCTGCTGACTCAGCGTGTTGAGGTTTTCGATTGCTCCTGCTGTCCCCCGAATATAGTCAGATTTATTGCCTCAATCGGTGATTTCCTTTATACATACGATGAAAACACCGTTTATGTTCATCACTATTTTGAGAGCGAAGCCGAATTTGACGGCAAAAGCTTAATTCAGAACACCGAATATCCCAATGAGGGCGATATAAAGTTCACGGTAAAGGGTATGAACGGCAAACGCCTTGCCGTGCGTATACCGTCGTGGTGCGATTATTTCACCGTAAACGGCAAGAGCTTTTCCGGCGAAATCCAAAAAGGCTATGCCTTTATTGACATAACCTCCGATGAGCAGCTCATTGACCTTTATCTTGATATGGAAACCCGTCTTGTTTCGGCAAATCCCGAGGTTGAAGCTGATGTCGGCAGAGCTGCGGTTTGCAGAGGGCCTCTGGTTTACTGTGCCGAGCAGCGTGATAACGGAAATCTGCCGCTCAACAATCTTTCGATTGATGCGAATTACGAAGCCGAAATAAAATTCAGCCACGAATTTAACAGCTATACCGTTTCGGTCAACGGCTTTGAGGATATGCCGTCCGATAAGCTTTACAGCACCTATGACCCGACGGCTTCAGCCGAAACAAGACTGCATTTTATCCCGTATTACGCTTATGCCAACCGCGGCGAAACAGATATGTTAATCTGGTTCAGAATAAAATAAAATATATAAATTTTATATAAAATAACGATTGATTTTTGCGTAAATTTATGCAATAATTAAATATAACTATAAAAGGAAAGAGGGAATCCGATGGCAAATTGTCCGAAATGCAATCAGCATCTCAAGCTCAGCGACTGGAAACAGCATTGTCCCCACTGCGGAGCAAACATAGTCATCTATGATTTGCAGGAAAGACTGATGCAGGACGCCGATAAAGCTGAGGTTCAATATTATCATTTTCAGAAAAAAATAGACCGACTTAAAGCGTCTTTTGTAGGCAGTAAGCTTGCAATAGCACGAATATTTACATCTCTTCTTCCCGTCGGTGCGCTTTTCCTGCCGCTTGTCAATGCAACATTCAAAGCTCCGCTTGAAGAAATGAGCGGAAAAATTGATGTTCTGGCAATTTATAACGGATTTGACAAACTCACCTCGGTGCTTGATATTTTTTCAAGTCCCGTAATCGGCGATAAGCTTTTTATTGTCGCTTTTGCACTGCTGCTTCTCTCGGTATTGGCGCTCGTTGTCAGATTTGTTCTCAATACTCTCGCCTGCTCCCCCAAGGGTAAAATCAGAAATTACACTATGGACGTAATTCTGCTCGTAACCTCAATCGGTGCGGCGCTGTGCATACTTGCCGGCGGCAAAGGCGATATGGTTTCTGCAAAGCTCGGAATAGGCGCACTTCTCTATATTGTTCTTCAGATAGTAAATGTAGTTGTTGATGTTATGACATTCAAAAAAGGCATCGAAATAAAACACGCTCAATGCTATGTCGGCGGTATTCCCATTGAAGAATATTTCGAGCTTGAAAAAGTAATGTCAAAGGAAGCAATCAGAGCCGAACAGTATAAGCGCCTTCAGATTATCCAGAATCAGAAGGAAGCCGAGCTGAAAGAAAAAGAAGCCAACGCAAATGTAAAGGAGGGTGAAGCTGTTGTCGGATAATACGGAAAACACCTTGAGAGAAAGCGAAGAGCTTGAAAAAGGCACCGAACTCAATCAGGCGTATATGAACAGAATGTTCTGTTCAACAAAAGAAAGAATTTCCTATATTCTCTATAAGGCATACGGACAGACTACCCTCGGAAAATACGATGTAGGCGGCGAAATCTGGCTTTACGATTTGTTCGGTCTTCGTCCCACATCATACGCAAAGGCTCAGGGTATACTCGGCGTTTACGATATGATAAACGACCCGATTACCGCTCTCATCATTGATAATATGCGTACCCGCTGGGGTAAATTCAAACCGTTCCAGTATCTTGCACTTTTACCGAGTATCATCATGGGTGTTTACACCTGTATGCTTCCCCTTACGGCGAATTTCTTCGGCTGGGACGCAGGAAAAAGACTTATCGCTTATATGGTTATGGCTTTTTCCAATGAAACAATAAGCGCATTCTTCGGAGGCGGCGGATACATAGACAATGTTTTCACTCCCAACCCGAATGAACGAACGTCGCTGCTCGTAAGCTCAAAATTTGTCGGCGACCTGCTCGGCAAATTCCCGTCTCAGTTATTCGGAATTATCCTTGACCTTTATACGAACAAGATTATCAATATCAATATGACAAATCTTTTCGTAGGCGGTAAATGGATGGTATGGCTCGTTTCGATGATACCCACGATTATGTGGTATATCAACAGTAAAGAAAGAGTTCCGCAGTCGGAAAGACCGCCACAGCCCATCAAAGGTCTGCTTTCGGTATTCAAAAACAAGCCGCTCCTTATTCATACGCTCAGCGGATTTATTGATGATATCAATCTCGGTCAGGGCGGCGACCTCTATTATAACGATGTTCTCCACTTTAATACTCTTACCACCATCGCCGGTATCCCGGGCTCACCGATTTCGTATTACAGCTATGCTCTTGTTCCCAAGCTCAGAAAGAAATTTTCAACAAAATCAATCTGGTTTTTCAACAGAGGTTCTCAGTTCACCAGAGAAGTGCTGTTCTTCCTTGTCGGCATAATCGGCGGTCAGAAGAAGGGACTCTATCTCAAGAAATTGCCCATGACGCTCGCATTTATGGTCGGTAACTGCCTTGAAATGATGTTCTATGCATCGGGCAAGGTTATCAACGATGAAATAAACTTTGAAATTCTTGACTACTGCGAATGGAAAAACGGCTTCCGTGTTGAAGCAACCGTTACACTTATCACAGGATATTTCACAAAGCTGAAAAACATCTTCCTCAACATCATTAACGCAAACCTGCTTGAAAGATGGGCAGGATTTGAAGCCGGCAAGGAAATAGCTGCAGGCAGCGAAACCGGCTGGAGACTTTTCCTCACCGCATTCGGTCCCAAGCTTATTTTTGACGCATTCTGCTTCATTCCGATGATATTCTATAATATCGACCAGAACACCCGTGACAGAATGTACATTGACCTTGAACGCTCGAGAGCGCTCCGCGCGGCAATGGAAAAGATGGACGGCAGCGAGGAATAAAACTTAACAGTAATAAAAATCAGTCTTGCCCTTACGGTAAGACTGATTTTTTGCAATAAATATATTATCCGACATAGAAAAAGCGGTTAGAAAAACAATATATTTTCTTGTTTCTATATAAAAACAGGAATTTTAAGGCTATCTGTGGATTCGGATAAACCTTAAAATTCCTTTTTTTATATTGATTTGTTTTTCGTTCTGCGCTAAATGCGGCAGTCCTGAAAGGTTTTTTTATCAGAGAATTTCGCCCATAAGACCGGGAACTGCGCCTGCGGCGTTGGATTCATCGGTATCAATGTGCATTGCCCATGCGAATTTGGGGCTTACTCTTACAACAACATCATCAAAGATGAGCTTTCTGCCGTTGGAATCAATCTTAACGGAAACAATCTGCTTATCCTCAAGTCCGTATTTTTCTGCGTCCTCGGGAGTTGCGTGAATGTGTCTCTTAGCGGCGATAACTCCGCATTCGATTTCAACCTCACCCTTGGGGCCTACAAGCTTGCAGGTACCGCTGCCTTCAATATCTCCGCTCTCTCTTACGGGAGCATTAACGCCGATGCTGCGGGCATCTGTGAGTGAAAGCTCAACCTGAGTTGCGGGACGGATAGGTCCGAGAATGGAAACATTTGCAAGCTCTTTCTTTGAGCCGACAATCGTTACTCTCTCTTCGCAGGAGAACTGACCGGGCTGAGAAAGGTCTTTCTTCTTTGTTAATTCGTAGCCTTCGCCGAAAAGTATGTCAAGTGCCTCACGGGTAACATGAACATGACGGGCGGAGGTTTCAACAAGTACTTCTTTTTTCATTGTATGAAAACTCCTTTAAAAATTATTTACCAAGCTATAACGTAATCGTCTTCGGTGCAGAACGGGAGAATTGCGCCGACCTTTTCAAAGTTGATTGTCCAGTAAAGTCTGTAGTTTGCGCTGAGAACCTTTCCGGTTGCAGCGTCAACAACGATTTTAGCAGTTGATGCGGGATAGTTCATTGAAGCAGTACCTACTATGCCCTGAGCAATACCGGGGATATTTTCATTGATTCTGCCGGGAAGAACGGCATTGAAAGCCTTGGGAACATGACCCTGACCGTGGCTGATATTTGAGCTGATAGAATCGGAAAGAGTGGTAACGGTTATATAATATTTGCCGTCCTTTTCTTCGCAGACTGCCTTTGAAACATCGGAAGCCGTGAGCTTTGAAGCCCAGGTTTCACCCTCAACGGGGAATCTGCCGATTATAGTGTCCTTTGAAGAGAATACTTCTTTGCCCTTATTTTCCTTTGCAAGCTGGTCGCCGATGAATTTATCAGCACCGCCGAGGAGCTTAAGGATTGTATTGAGTGATGACGGGAATGTGCATGAACCCGAAAGAGTAATCTTTTCATAGTTCATTGTAACGCTTTTTGCGCCGGACTTTACGCCGTTAACTGCGTTATTGAAATAAGCAACAACTTCTTCCTTGGTCTGCGGAGCTTTTGCGGCAGCTTCGGAAGTGCTTTCTTCGGGAACGGAGCTTTCCTCTGCGGGAGCCGAGGTTTCGGCAGCCGAGGATTCCTCAACCGTGCTTTCTTCTGCGGGAGCGGAAGTTGCTTCTTCGCCGGTCTGCTCCGAAACGGGAGCTTCTGTTGTTGACTGTTCTTCTGTTGTTTCGTTCTTTCCGCAAGCTGCAAATGAAAGAACAAGTGCCATTGCCATTAAAAGGGCAATAATTTTCTTTGCCATAATTCTTCCTCCTGAAATTGAATTATTACCGCTGAATGCGTTAAAAAAAGTATAATATAAAATTCGTTTAAATGCAAGCAAAAAAGCTATTTTTATTCTAATTTTATTGAAGTATTCGCAAGAGAAGCTCCGTATTCGTCATGAGTAACAATAATAACCGGTTTATCTTGTGCATATTCACAAATCAGTTTTCCGATGCTCTCTTTCAGCTCCTGCTCAAGTCCCTTGAACGGTTCATCGAGAATAAGCACATCGGCTTCAAACGCCAATGCCCTTGCAATCGCAACCCGTCTCTGCATTCCGCCGCTCATAAGCGAAACCGTTTTATCCGCATCGCTGCCGAGTCCCACTTTTTTGAGCCAATAAAACGCGGTATTTTTATCCGAAACGGCTTCAACATTCTGCAACGCGGTAAACCCTCCGAGAAGTCTGTCCTCCTGGAACACAACGGAAAATTTCATATTCTCCGTTCCCGTTACCGCACCCGAATCCGGCTTTTCGAGTCCGCAGATAATTCTCAGAAGCGTTGTTTTTCCGCAGCCGGACGGCCCGAATATTCCGAATATTCCGCTGTCGGGTATCTCAGCCGAAACGCCGCCGAGAACCTGCCTGCCGTTATAGGATTTGGTGATATTTTCAAGTTTTATCGGCATATTATCACCCTTTCTTTGAAAGCAGCTTCGCAACAAGTCCGGCAAAGGCTTTTTCAACAATAAAGCTCATAATTATAACAGCCGCCGTCCACGCGAAAAGGTCGGCATATTCAAGATTGATTTTTGCATAATAAAGAGCGTTTCCCACCGAATTTTCGGGAGTTGAAAGCACCTCAGCGGCAATACCGGCTTTCCACGAAAAGCCTATTGCGGTTGTGCAGCCCGAAATGAATGACGGAATTGCCTCGGGAATATAAATCATACGGAGCTTTTTAAATCTTGAAAACTCAAACATTTTTGCCATTTCAAGCTTTTTTTCGTCCGCGCCCTTTATTCCCTGCGCCACATTCGACCACATAACGGGAACAACCATCAGAAATGCTATCACAACGGGAACATTATTCCGCTTTACCCATACAAGAACAAGGATAATAAACGAAGCAACGGGGGTTGTTTTTATCATCGTGAGAAGCGGAGAAAACAGCTCATACATCGGCTTGTAAAATGCCGTAAGCGCTCCGAGCAGAGTGCCGGAAAACACTCCGAGCACGCAGCCGAGTAAAATTCTGCCGAGCGAATACATGCAGTCAATCCAAAAAGATTTTTGAGCGGCAAGCTCCGAAAATCTTTTTGCAACGCTTACCGGTGACGGAAAAAGGAATTCGCTTCCGATTGCCGACGACGCAAACTGCCAAAGCAGGAGCCATAAAACAATGACTCCTGCTCTGATTATGATTTTTTTTGATTTATCCGATATAATAAAGTGCTTCATCGGGTATCTCTCCTCCGACGGAAGTCGGGTCTGCTTCAAAAAGAACGCTGAAATTTTCCTTTGCGATTTTCTCCATTTCTTCGCCGGTAATGAAAACCATATTACAGCCGGGAACCGATTCAAAAACAACATTCGCGCTGTCATAGTAGCCTTCATCTATCAGAAACTGAAATGATGTCTGGAAATTATTCACATAGTTTACGGATATTTCGGCGAACTCAAAGAACTTGGAAAGCAGGTCGGGATGCTGAGCGATATATTCCTTTCTTGCAACAAGGCAGCCCTGCGCAAGCTCGGTTTCGCTGACCTTGCTCCATTCATCGGTAAGGTCAAGCGCCTCTTTCATATCCGCATTTTTTGCCTTAACCTTTGAAGCAAACGGCTCGGGCAGAATGCAGATATCAACCTTACCCTCAACTGCAAGCGTGGCAAGCTCGTTATGAGCCGTTTTATACTGAATGTCAATATCGTTTTTGCTGTCAATACCGTTCTTTTCCAGAATATAATTTAAGATATATTCGGGCGTTGAACCCTGACCCGTTGCATAAACGGTTTTGCCCCTGAGGTCTGCAATGCTCTTTATCGAATCGTCCTTTGAAAGAACATGAAGCACGCCGAGAGTATTTACGGCTATCATCTGAATACCGCCGTTTGTTTTCTTATAAATATTTGCCGCAAGATTGAGCGGAACGGCAGCTATATCAACCTCTCCCTTAACCAGAAGCGGAACTATCTCCTGAGGGTCGGAATGATATTCAACATCATAGGCATAACCGCGGTCGGCTTTAAGCTTTGAAAGTCCGATACCCGTAGGGCCGTTGAGCGCTGCGACCTTTGTTTTATAAACACTTTCGGACGATGCTGCTTCAGTCTGAGCTTCGGTGTTCGGCTCGGTATTTTCCGTGCCGCAGGCAGCAAGAGAAAAAATCATCATAACGGCAATAAGAAGTGCCGCCGCTCTCTTTAAATTTTTCATAAAGCTCCCCCTTTTCATAGCGATTACATTATATCACCTTTGGTTAAATTGTCAATAATAATACATTATATTTGTTAAAACTCACCAATTCAGCCGTCAAATACGGTTTCATTAAAGTATTCCGCAATAACATCACCCGAAACCTTTCTCAAAAGATAATAGCAGTTTGAGGTTTTGTCCTTTTCGGAATGAATACAGCCGTCATCGTCAACCGTTATCTTCATCGGGGCGGAAAGTCCGAAGAAATTGCCGTCACCCTCAACGGCATACTGAACAGCCGTCAAATCCCAGCTGCTGCGCTCATACGGCGGATTATGTCTGCCGGAATAGAGCTTATAGCTGTCAAAAACAGGGCCGTTTCCGAATTCATCTGCAAAGCCCGAAACAACATCATTGCCTATCTCGTGACCCGAGAAAATAAGGGTGTTTTTGTATTTTTCAAGCACGGTTTGTGCGGCACGAATATCACTTGTTATATTAAATTCCCTGCCCTCGGGGAATTTTCCCGCCATTGAAACAATTGAATTTACCTTTGCATTGAAAAGCTCCGCATTATCGTCAAGCGCTCTTGCGATATTGCTGAAAGTGCCGACGGTAATCACCGTTACGGAATTATCCTCAACGCCCGAAAGCAGATTTTTATAAAAATCGCTCTCGCTCATTGCACTGCACGCCGCATAAGCATCATCAAAATATTTCTTCGCCACATCCTTATTATATCTGTCACCGTCGGGAAGAATATCTTCTCCCGTATGCTGACCCACGGTAATATTTTTCTCACCGTAAAAATCCGCAATCGCTCTTATGGCTCCGTTTGCAAAGCTGTTTGAGGTGCAGTTTGCCGCACCGAGAATTTTGAGAAAATATTTTTTTGCATAAATAAGCAGAAGCGCAAGTGCTCCGGCATCATCGCAGTCGGGACCCATATCGGTATCGAATATCACAAACCGTCTGCTGTCCTTAAGAGGTTCAAAAACGGGTTTTTCGGCTTCTTCCTCAACCTTTTTGGATTTCACCGCGTATTTTATAACCCACGCCGTAAGTCCAATCGCAATAAGCACAGCCGCGGCGGGAATGAGCTTTTTCATCGGTATATAATCGTAAATCCCGTCACCGAGAATCGTAAAAAGTATAACTCTCGGCATAATTCCGCCCAAAGAAACCAAAATATAAGGCAGGAACTTCCATCTGAGCGCACCGAGAAACAGGCTTACAAGGTCAATCGGGAATATCGGAAGAAATCTTATAAGGAAAAATCCCGAATTTTTCTTGCTGTTTTGTAGCGTAAGAATTTTTGAACCGTATTTATTCTTCCCGAGTTTTTTTATAACATAATCTCCGCCGAGAATTATTCCGGCAAGGTATGAAAAGCTTACCTCAAGTGCAATTCCGGCAAGGTTTATCAGGACGGCAATAACCGGCGGAAACGCCATACCCACCGCAATATATATCAGAGAAGCAGGCACAACAAAGGTTACCGATTTAAGAAGATAAACTCCCCAAACAGTCAGAATTGCGATAAAAATATTCTTTGAGGAATCCACCAGCGCTCTCACATCAATATTCTGCAAATCGCTGAATTTCCAGATTATCAGAAATATTACGCACGCCGAAACCGCAATTCTTACTCCGAGTCCCAAAGCGTGTTTACTTTTAAGTAATTTATTTCTCAAAATATCAACTCCGTCAATTTATGATTCCATAATACATTAAAGAAGCGGTAATATCAAGAAAAAAACGGAAATTTTAAAAAATATCAGTAGACAGAACGGAATATTTGTGATAAACTAAATTTTGTATCATAATCGGAAGGAGGAATGCGTATGATGACATCAAAGGAAAAAATACAGCGTTCAATGGCATCGGTGACCTTTGACGCCATATACAAGTACATCAAAAAATCCCCCGAAGATAATCTCATTAAGCTCATTGATTTTTCGGAAAAGCTTGTAGGAGGTATCTTCCCCGAAAAGAATTTCAACGTATTCCGCAGCGCGGTTCAGGATTCCGAGAATATCTGGCACAAATATGCAATAGATATAATCAACGAAATCGACGGCGGTGTGCTCAAAAATATGCTTCTTGCACTCGGACTCGGTGCAGGCGTAAACGGCACAAAGGCCGTCAGAGCGAACAGAGAAAAGTATAAGTGCAACATTCCGTTCCTTATGCTCTTTGACCCCACCAGCGCCTGCAATATGAAGTGCAAGGGCTGCTGGTCTGCCGAATACGGTCATAAATCGAACCTCACGCTCGATGAAATGAGAAGCATCGTAAATCAGGGAACGGAGCTCGGAACTCATCTTTATATGCTGACCGGCGGTGAACCGCTCATCAGAAAGAACGATATTTTAAAGCTCTGCCTTGAAAATCCCGATTGCGCTTTTCTTGCCTATACAAACGCAACTCTCATTGACCGGAATTTCTGCGATGAGATGAAAAAGGTCGGAAACCTCTCTCTTGCGCTGAGCATTGAGGGAACCGAGGAAAGCAACGATTTCAGACGCGGCGAGGGAGCTTACGGCAGAACGCTTCAGGCAATGGATTTGCTCAAAAAGAACGGTCTGGTTTACGGCATTTCTGTATGCTACACAAGCAAAAATATTCCTGCCGTAACAAGCGACGAATTTTTGGATTTCATGATTTCAAAAGGCGTGCGCTTCGGACTTTATTTCAACTATATGCCCGTGGGTCACGGCGCAATGGTTGACCTCATTCCCACTCCCGAGCAGAGAGTATATATGTATAACTGGCTTCGCAGGGTCAGAAATTCAAAAACAGGCAAGCCGATGTTCGTTATGGATTTCCAGAATGACGGCGAATATGTCGGAGGCTGTATCGCCGCCGGCAGGAACTATTTTCACATCAATTCCGAGGGCGATATGGAACCCTGCGTTTTCGTTCATTTCTCGGATTCCAATATCAGAAGCAAAACGCTTCTTGAGGGTCTGCAAAGTCCCCTTTTCATGGCGTACAGACACGACCAGCCGTTCAATGATAATCATCTGCGTCCCTGTCCCCTGCTTGAAAATCCCGAATGCCTGCGCAGAATAATAGCTCAGACAGGCGCAAAATCAACCGACCTCATCGAGCAGGAAAGTGCCGACACGCTCTGCGCAAAATGTGAGCTTTTCGCAAATGCGTGGCAGCCCGTTGCAGATGAACTTTGGAAAAACACAATCCACCCTCACCCGAAAACACAGTTTTACCGTGATACTCCCGAGGGAAAAGCAGAATTTTCAAAAAAAGAAAATAAATAAAATTTCTTGGGGTGCTGACAGAATGTCGGCTGAGATTATACCCACAACCTGATGCCGATAATGCGGACGTAGGTAACGGAAACACTCAGCGCACCCGATAAGCTTATCGGGTGCTTTTTATTCCCCGAAAGAGGTAATATTATGTCAAGAAAGTCAACAAAAACACAGGTTCTTGCCGAAAGTGCAATGATGGTTGCACTCTCGGTTGCGGCTTTTGCAATATCGGATATGCTTCCGTGGCCGTTCGCCTACGGCGGAGGATTTTCGCTGTTCGGTCAAGTGCCGATAATTCTCGTTTCTTACCGTCACGGAATCAAAAACGGGCTTGCCGCCTCAAGTGTTCTGGCTCTGTTTGAACTCTTTACGGGATTTAAAAATGTAACCTATGCCGCAAACGCGCTCGGTATGGTGATTGTTATTACAGCGGACTATCTTGCAGCATTCGGCGTTCTCGGCTTCGGCGGTATTTTCAGAAATAAACTCGGCGGTAAGCAGACGAAAGAACTTATCGCAGGCGGAATAACGGTCTGCATTGTCAGGTTCCTGTGCCATTTTATAAGCGGCGTCACCGTCTGGAAAGGCTATTGCCCCGAGGGTCAGGCTGTTGCCGTGTATTCACTGCTCTATAACGGTTCATATATGCTGATTGAGACTGTTATCACCGTTGCCGGACTCGCCGCCGTCGGAGCGGTATTCAACCTCAAAAAGAAAAATATCACATAATCCGGTCTGCCGCGCGAATCAGCTTTCCTGCGGCAATTTGAATATGAAAAAAGTAAAAAATAAAAATTTGCATTCATCTTCAAAAAAGACTTGATTTTTGCGGAAATATATAATATAATAGTTCACGCAGTTTAACCCAAGTCGAATATAATCAGGTACAAATGAAGCCCGTCCTTAACTCCTGACTTCTGACTTATGCCTGAATATCCTTTGCCGTCAAAATCGCAGATTTTGCCGACAAACTGCGGGATGTGGTCATCCCGCCCTACAATGTGGTTTTAATGTATAAAATGGTACGGGTGAAGCCCGTCCTTAACTCCTGACTCCTAACTTCTAACTGAATATAATTTCAGGGTGTAGCCGCAGATGGGCGAAACGGCACACCGCCGCCGGTGGCGGATAAAGGTGTGGCGTTGAGGTGAAGAAATAAGGAGAATTGCGAAGCGCTCCAAGCGAGCAAGGCGACTATATTTCTGAGGGAAGCGCAGCGGCTTTCCAAATAAAATTCAGAAAGAACGCAAAACAAAAAATTAAATAACTTCGGGGTGTAGCGCAGATGGTAGCGCGCTTGGTTCGGGACCAAGAGGCCGTGGGTTCAAATCCCGCCACTCCGACCATATGATGATAATCCGAACTTGCTTATCAAAATAAGCGCAGCTCGGGTTATTTTTTATAAGAGATTTGATTTGCATATTGAAAATTCCGTAAAAATCTGCTATAATATAGTAAAATTTTGGAAAGGAAGTTTTAAAGATGGGCAAATTTGTTGTTAAAGAGGCAAAGTCGGGTTTTAAGTTTGATTTAAAAGCAGGTAACGGCGAAATCATAGTCAGCTCACAGATTTACACCACCGAAGCTGCCTGCAAAAAGGGAATTGACAGCGTACGCAACGCCTGCATCGGAGAGGTTGAAGACCAGACAGTTCCGAATTTTGAAGAATTAAAGCATCCGAAATTTGAAGTTTATGTTGATAAGGCAGGCGAATACCGTTTCCGTCTTAAAGCAAGAAACGGCGAAATCGTTGCCGGCGGCGAAGGCTACAAATCCAAAGCAAGCTGCCTCAACGGCATTGAAAGCATCAAGAAAAACGCTCCCGAAGCAGAGGTTATATCCGAATAACTTATGTAATATTACGAGGCTGTCACATTTAGATGCAGAAACCGTTTTCTTTGCCCCGAAGGTGTATGCGATACTCCGAGAGGGCAAAAAAACGGTTAGAAAAACAGTATATTTTCTTGTTTCTATATAAAAACAGGAATTTTAAGGATATCTGTGGATTCGGATAAACCTTAAAATTCCTGCTTTATATTTATTTGTTTTTCGTTCTGCGCTGAATGGAGCACACCCATAAACTGTAAACGCTAAAATGAAAATGTAGTATTTCGCCAACATAAAATGTCGTTTTTTATGGAAGACGCACGAGCGACTGCTGTATGATAAAAAAACAGCAAGTCGGGAGGTGCGTCGGGTGAACATAAGAAAAGATATTTATGAGAAGGTGAAATTCATGCTGAAAGAAAACCCGGGAATAAAGATAAATTATGCAAAGCTTGGCAGACAGTTTAACTGCGATCCGAGAACCATCAAGAAACATGTTGAAGCCGTCAGCGAAGAAAGACCTGTTTCAACAAGAGTTTACAAAAAGAAAACAGATGGTTTTGAACAAATAATTGAGGAAAAAGTAAAAACAGGTGCTCCGGCAATTGCAATCTACCATTATCTTGTTAAACACAAAGGTTATTCAGGTTCGTATTCAACTCTGAAAAGTTACATACACAAACTGCATCGACACAATCAGCAGACAGCCGTAATT
>JAZRYD010000051.1:0-37699 GCA_045600535.1 Acutalibacteraceae bacterium
ATTTATCCTTTGCGGCTGCGGTTACTCTTATGCTGATAACCGATGAAAGCGGTATATGCGCTCTTGCGCTTTTCTGCTGCTTTATCCACGAAACGGGACATATTATCTGCCTTAAGCTGCTCGGCGAAGCCCCGTCAAAAATCGTTCTTTCCTTTTACGGAATAAAAATCGAAAGGCTTCCGTCGGCATTCCACGGCAGAAAAAAAGAAATGATGATTTATTTTTCGGGGCCGCTTGCAAATTTCATCACGGCGCTGATATTTATTCTTGTTTCAGCCGCAAACGAAAGACTGAAAATCTGGGCTGAAATCAGCCTTGCAGTCGGAATTTTCAATATTATTCCCTGCCGTCCGCTTGACGGAGGGAATATGGTTTATTCGGTATTGTGCGGAACGACGGAGCAGGATAATGCGGAAAGAATCAGCCTGATTATTTCAATCTGTGTTATAACTCCGATGCTCTTCTGCGGTGCGCTTCTTGCACTCCGAAACGGGAATTTCACGCTCATTGCAACCTCTCTTTATCTGCTTTTTGCGGGGATATTCGATAAAAATGAAAATGAAAGCATAAAGCTGTAGATTTTTTCGGAATATTGTGCTAAAATATTTCTATTAAATTTTAAGGAGCGCAATATGTATCCGAAAAAACTTGAAAAATTCCTGCTTGACGTTCAGAAGCCGGGCAGATATACGGGCGGCGAGCTTAACAGCGTTATCAAGGATAAAAAATCCGTCGATATTCGCTATGCGTTCTGCTTTCCCGATACATACGAAATAGGAATGTCGCATCTCGGAATGAAAATTCTTTATTCTCTTGTCAATTCAAGAGACGATGCGTGGTGCGAAAGAGTTTTCGCTCCGTGGCTCGATATGGAAAAGATAATGCGTGAAAATTCCGTTGAGCTTTACGGGCTGGAGAGCGGCGACCCGATAAAGGATTTTGACCTTATCGGCTTCACAATGCAGTATGAGCTGAGCTATACCAATGTTCTCAATATGCTTGACCTTGCGGGGCTTCCCGTTCGTTCCGCAGACAGAAAAGAGCTTACCCCGATTGTTGTTGCGGGCGGCACCTGTGTGTGCAATGCCGAGCCCATGGCTGAGTTTTTTGATATAACCTTGCCCGGTGACGGCGAAGAGGTCACTATGGAGCTTATCGACCTGCTGAAGGAATACAAAAAGAAAGGCGCTTCAAAGCGCGAATTTCTCGAAGCGGCGGCTCGGATAAAGGGCGTTTATGTTCCGTCACTTTATGAGGTTGAATATAACGAAGATTGCACCGTTAAATCGGTAACTCCCACCTGCGGCGCTCCCGAAAAGGTTGAAAAGAGAAATGTTGCCGACCTTGATTCAATGTTTTCACCGTCGGAATTTGTGGTTCCGTTTCTCGAAACCGTTTTTGACAGAACAACGGTTGAAATTTTCAGAGGGTGCATAAGAGGCTGCCGCTTCTGTCAGGCGGGCTTCCTCAACAGACCTCTCAGAGAAAAATCTCCCGAGGTTGTCGAAAAGCAATGCAGAGCAATCTGCGACAGCAGCGGTTACGATGAAATTTCACTCTGCTCGCTCAGCACGAGCGATTACAGAGGACTCGAAACGCTGCTTAAAAATATGCTTCCCTGGGCAAACGAAAACAGAATAAACATCGCTCTGCCGTCGCTCAGAGCCGATAATTTCCCGAAGGAGCTTATGGAACAGCTTAATACCGTTCGCAGAAGCGGTCTGACCTTTGCTCCCGAAGCGGGAACTCAGCGTTTAAGAGATGTAATAAATAAAAATATTACGGAGAATGAAGTCCTTTCAACCGCAAGACAGGCGTTTTCGGGCGGCTGGACTGCGGTAAAGCTCTATTTTATGATAGGCTTACCCACCGAAACCGACGAGGATATAAAGGGCATTGCCGACCTTGCCCAGGCGGTTGTTGATGAATATTATCATAACGAAAACAAGCCCAAGGGAAAGAGCGTGAGCGTTTCAATCAGCCTTGCTTCGCTCGTGCCAAAGCCGTTCACCCCGTTCCAATGGGAGCCGCAGGATAAGCCCGATATTCTTATTGAAAAGCAGAATTATCTGATTTCCTGCGTTAAAACAAGAAAGGTTAATGTTTCACGCCATGTGCCGTGGACAAGCTTCCTTGAGGGCGTTTTCGCAAGGGGAGACAGACGGCTCGGAAGGGTTATCGAAACGGCGTGGCGCAAGGGCTGCCATTTTGACAGCTGGGACGAATGCCTTGACCGTGACAAATGGAACAAAAGCTTTGAGGAGAACGGAATAGACCCGTTCTTCTATACCGCCCGCCGCAGAGAGCTTGATGAGGTTCTGCCGTGGGACCATATGGATTACGGAGTTACGAAAAAATTCCTTGCGAACGAGAATATAAAGGCTCACAAGGGTGAAACCACCGCCTGCTGCCGTGAAAAATGTGCAGGCTGCGGTGCAAACAGACTTAACGGAGGTGTATGCAATGAGAACGGTAAGACTTTGGTATAAAAAATCGGGGCTTGCAATTTACACCTCACATCTTGATATGAACCGCTGCTTCACCCGTGCCGTAAGGCGTGCGGATATTCCGCTGTGGTATACCGAGGGCTTCAATCCCCACCCGTATATGACCTTTCTTATGCCGCTTCCGCTCGGTCAGACAGGAATGAGAGAGCCGCTTGATATCAGAACCGAAAGTGACGATATTTCCAATAAAGAAATAATGCAGAGAATGAACGCCGTTCTTCCCGAAGGACTGGAGATTGTTGATGTAACGAAGCCCGTCGGAAAGCCCAATGAGATTGCGGCGGCTGAATATCTGATTGAAGCATTGTTTAAAGATGAAAAAGAAGCGGAAAAATTCGCGGATTCTTCCCGTGAGATAATAAGCGGCGGCGTGCTGAACGCCGAAAAGAAGAGCAAAAAGGGAATAAAAACGGTCAACCTCTGCGAAATGGTTCGCTCATATGAATGCACTCAAAACGGTTCGGCTGTGAATATCACCTGCGTGCTTGCCGCCGGAAATGCGGTAAACCTCAATGCCGACCTGCTTATAAACGCTCTTTTCGCCGAAATTCAGACAGCTTCGGAGAAAACGGATATAGTCAGAACCAAGCTTCTTACGGAAAATATGAATTTTTTTGAATAAGCGTAAATATAATGATAACAATAAAATGCGTAAATACGCAAAATCTCCTGCTATGATGTTGACAAATATTGATATTTGTATTATAATCAGAACGGTATAAAATGCGTATTTACGCAATATTTATGTAAGGAGTCAATATGATAGAACGAAAAAAATATCTTGATAAGCTGATTTCAAAAAAAGGAAACGGTATGGTCAAGGTTATTACCGGTATCCGCAGATGCGGTAAGTCATATCTTCTTTTCAATATTTTTGTTGATTATTTAAAGTCCTGCGGCGTTGAAAATGAACAGATAATTGAATTGGCTCTGGATAACGATGAAAATATAAAGTACCGCAATCCGATAGAACTCGGCAAATATATCCGTTCAAAAATTACCGATGATGAAAAGCAATACTATGTTTTGCTTGATGAAATTCAGAAGGTTGTTACCGTTCAAAATCCGTATATTGAGGGCGTTGAGGATAAAATAAGCTTTGTTGATGTTGTTCTCAGTCTGATAAAGCGTGAAAATGTTGATGTATATGTAACGGGAAGCAATTCAAAAATGCTTTCAACTGATATTCTTACGGAGTTTCGGGGAAGATGTGATGAAATTCATATCAGTCCTCTTTCATATTCGGAATTTTATAATGCATATAACGGAGATAAGCATGATGCGTGGGCAGAATATTTTACCTACGGCGGAATGCCTGCCGTTACGGAGAGAAAATCTCACGAAGAAAAAGCGCAGTATCTGCAAATGCTGTTTGATAAGATATATATAAGCGATATTATGGAACGCAATAAAATCATTTATGAAAAATTCGTTCTTGATGATATACTTAATATTATATCCTCTTCAATAGGTTCATTAACAAATTCAACCAGAATTTCCAAAACTTTTAAAAGCACAAGGCAATTGAATATCGGAGACGATACCGTTGCGAGATATATAGATTTTCTTATTGATGCATTCCTGATAAGCAAAGCCGAAAGATTTGATGTTAAGGGCAGAAAATATATCGGTTCGCCTCAAAAGTACTATTTCAGCGATGTCGGACTGCGAAACGCAAGACTTAATTTTCGCCAGCAGGAAGAAAATCATATAATGGAAAATATAATTTATAATGAGCTTATATACCGAGATTATAATGTTGATGTGGGGATAGTGGAATATTGTTATAAAGATGAAGAAAAAAAGAGCAAAAGAGCGCAGCTTGAAATTGATTTTGTGGCATCAAAAGGAAATGTAAAATATTATATTCAGTCTGCGCTTGATATAAGCAGCGAAGAGAAACGGGAGCAGGAAATTCGTTCAATGAAACGAGTGAGTGATTCGTTCAAAAAAATTGTTGTTATTAAAGATAATATTATTCCGTGGTATGATGATAACGGCATTTTATATATCGGAATTGAAAAATTTCTTCTTGATGAAAACTCCGCAATGGCATAATTTTTTGAAAAATATATAAAATAAACCGATTTTTCAAAATAAATCTCAAAAAAGGCTTGCATTATTTAAAACATTGTGATAATATATTATTCGCATTTGTGCCGTCAATAGCGTTGTGCGCGCAAAGACGGGGTTTAATGCCAATAACATTAAAGCGGGTGTTCCTCTTTCAGCTTTAAAAGGTCGTTACGAACATCTGAAAAAAATCGGAGGAAAATTATTATGGACGCACTCAAACTCATTGCACAGGATTCACTTAAAGCTGAAGTTCCCGTTATCGAAATCGGTGATACCGTTAAGGTTCACGTTAAGATTCGTGAAGGCGAAAAAGAAAGAATCCAGATTTTTGAAGGAACCGTTATCGCCCGCAGAGGCTCAGGCGTTTCCGAAACCTTCACCGTTCGCCGCATTTCCTACGGCGTAGGCGTTGAAAAGGTATTCCCCATCCACTCCCCCAATGTTGACAAGGTTGAGCTCGTAAGACACGGTAAAATCCGCAGAAGCAAGCTTTATTACCTCAGAGACAGAGTCGGTAAGGCTGCCAAGGTTAAGGAACAGATCAGATAACACGATTGAGGGTGTAACAATTTTTCGTTGTTACACCTTTTTTCTTAAATTCAGCGAAAGGGTGAGAGGCGAATGAGAAGAATCGAAGAATTTACGGTCGAATTTGAAGAAAGACCCTCCGAATTCGTTTACGGCGTATTCGATATTCTCGATTCGGCAAAGGGTGCGGTTATTGCCGTGTTCCTGATTTTCACCTTTGTTATCAGACCCGTCGGAGTTAACGGCGATTCGATGAATCCCACCCTGCATAACGGTGACTGGGTTGCCGTTTCGAGCGCAAAGGAAAAATTTTCACGCGGGGATATAGTTGTTGTCAATCAGCCGTGGGAAAGAAATGTTCCGATAATAAAAAGAGTAATCGCCGTAGGCGGCGATGTGGTGAATATAGATTTTAAAACCGGTAAGGTTTTTGTTAACGGCATTGAGCAGAACGAGCCTTACATAGCCGAAAAAACAAAGCTTAAATATGATGTGATTTTTCCCGTTGCCGTTGATGACGGCAAGGTGTTCGTAATGGGAGATAACAGAAACGATTCGCTTGACAGCAGGTCAGGCAAAATAGGAATGATTGACGAAAGATATATTCTCGGCAAGGCGCTTTTCAGAGCCTATCCGTTTTTCAGCTTCAACATTTATGAGGGAGGAAAATAATATGAGTGAAAATGTTAAGGAAACCCCGAAGGAGGAGCGTTCCGTTATTTCGTTTATCTATGATACGGTTTATATGATAGCCTTTGCGATAATTCTTGTTGCGCTGGGCTTTATTTTCCTTTTCAGAACCGTTGTGGTTGACGGTTCTTCGATGAATCCCACTCTTTATGACGGCAACAGAATACTGCTTACCGCTTATTACGACGAGCCGAAATACGGTGATATTGTTGTTACCTGCCGTCCGTCGGATTCCATGCCGGATACGCTTATCAAAAGAGTTATAGCCACCGAGGGTCAGACGATAGATATTGATTTTGACAACGGCATTGTTTATATTGACGGAAAAGCGCTTGACGAGCCTTATATCAAACGCCCGTTTACCGAGCGTGAGGATTTTCACGGTCCCGTAACCGTTCCCGAGGGATATGTTTTCATAATGGGCGATAACAGAAACGGCTCAACCGACAGCCGTGATTTCAGAGTCGGCTTTATGCAGGAGGAATATATTCTGGGCAAGGCGCTTACAAAACTCAGCCCGTTCGGAAAAATAGAGTAATAATTTATCAGGAAAGAGGAATTGAATGTTGGAAAGCAATGAAATTCTGATATACGAAGATAAAGACGGCGCAACCAAAGTAAATGTAAAATTTGCAAACGAAGATATATGGCTTACAAAATACCAAATTGCAGATATATATAAAACATCAAGGCAAAATATAGAAAAGCACATAAAAAATATATATGACGATAAAGAACTCGAACAGAGTTCAACCTGCAAAAAAATGTTGCAGGTTCAAAAAGAAGGAAACAGGAACGTTAAAAGAAATACCGAATATTTTAATTTGGATATGGTGATTGCATTAGGATACCGTATTCAATCCGATGTTGCGGTGAGATTCAGAATCTGGGCAACAAAAAAGCTTCACGAATATATCCAAAAGGGCTTTGCTATGGATGATGAAAGGCTTAAGCAGGGCGGAAACAGGTATTTCAGAGAACTGTTACAGCGTATCAGAGATATTCGTTCAAGCGAAAGAAACTTTTATCAGCAAGTAACGGATATATATGCAACGAGCATTGATTATGACCCGAGAAGCAGCATCACAAAGAATTTTTTTGCAACGGTTCAAAATAAATTACATTATGCCGTTCATGAGCATACTGCGGCAGAGCTTATATATGAAAGAGCAGATAACGAAAAGCCGCTTGTCGGCATGACAAATTTTAAAGGCAATTATATTACAATAGATGATGTCAGAATTGCCAAAAATTATCTGTCCGAAACGGAGCTTCAAAGACTTAATTTATTGGTATCCCAATTTCTGGATTTTGCGGAATTACAGGCATTAGAGCAAAGGCAAATGAAAATGCAGGACTGGGTTGAGGAATTGGACAACCAAATAGTTTTGAACAGAAGGAAAATATTAGAGGGTAACGGAAAAATATCCCACGAAGAGGCAGTAAAGAAAGCCGAAAAAGAATTTGAGATATACAGAGAACGGGAAATGAAAAGCTTGCAAAGCGATTTTGATATTTTGATAAAATCATTAGCCGAGCACTGAAAAATCAAGAAACAGAGTAATATATGAATGAAAATATGACGGTTCAATGGTTTCCGGGCCATATGGCGAAAACCAGAAGACTTATAAAAGAAAATCTTTCAATGGTTGATGCGGTTTGCGAGCTTGTTGATGCAAGAATACCCGAGAGCAGCCGCAATCCCGAGCTTGATGAGCTTATCGGTTCAAAGCCGAGAATAGTCCTGCTCAATAAGTGTGACCTTGCCGACGACGGCGCAACGGCAAAAAAAATAAAGGAGCTTTCCGCAAAGGGCGTTACTGCGCTTCCCGTTGACTGCCGAAGCGGAAAGGGTCTTGAAAAATTTCAGCCTGCGGTGCGTGAGGTCTTAAAGGAAAGAATAAGAATAAATACCGAAAAGGGCATGGAGGGCAAATCTCTCAGAGTTATGGTTGTCGGCATACCTAATACGGGTAAATCCTCATTCATCAACAGAATGGCGGGCAAATACCGCGCCAAGGTTGCGGACAAGCCCGGAGTTACCAGGGGAAACCAATGGTTTGCAATCGGCTCGGGCATAGAATTGCTTGATACCCCGGGCGTACTGTGGCCCAAATTCGATGACCCCGAGGTCGGCTTTAAGCTTGCGTTCATCGGTGCGGTTAAGGACGAAATTCTCGACGCTCAGGAAATAGCGGTCAGACTGCTTAAAATAATGCAGAAAAATTATCCCGACAGACTTGCTCAGCGTTATAAGATAACGGATTTTGAAGACATTGAAGAGCCTTATGAGCTTCTTGAAATGATTGCCGCAAAAAGAGGTATGCTTCTTCGCAGGGGCGAATACGATACCGAAAGAGCGGCGGTTATGCTTCTTGATGAATACAGAGGCGGAAAGCTCGGAAAGATAACATTGGATTAGGGGTGAAATATATGAAGAAAAAGCTTGCCATATTCCTTGCGGCGATAATGATACTTGATGTTATCGCGCTCGGAGTGATTCTGATAACAAGAAATTCGTCAAGACCCGATATAGACCCGAGCCTTACGGCGGTCAGCGGAGAAAACGGCGAAGTGAAAGAAACATTTTCAACGGTTAATGTTGTAGCCGTCGGAGATAATCTTATTCACGATACCGTTTATGAGCAGGCGGCGGCAAGAAGCAGCAGCGGTTACGATTTTTCATATGCTTATGAAAAAATAGCCGACAGAATTTCGGCTGCCGACCTTGCGATTCTCAATCAGGAAACAATAATTTCAACGGAACACAATGTTTCAAGCTATCCGCAGTTCAATTCTCCCGTTGAAGTCGGAGAAGAAATGATAAAAATCGGCTTTGATGTTTTCAATATCTGCACGAACCACTCGCTTGACTGCGGCGAAAAGGGACTTATTTCTGCGATAAACTATTGGAAACAGAAGAATATGCCCACAACGGGAGCTTATCTCAATGCCGAGGAAGCGAGAGGCATAACCACCAATGAGGTAAACGGCGTTAAGTTTGCGTATCTCGGATTTACGGAGTCAACAAACGGCCTTTCTCTGCCGTCCGATTCCGAGGTTGTGCTTGTGCGCGCTTCCGATGAATCTTATTTGCAGGAAAAAATTTCAAGGGCAAAAACCGTTGCCGATGTTGTAATAGTTAATGCTCATTGGGGCGAAGAATATACGCACGAGCCGAACGAAAATCAGAAAGCTCTTGCGGAAAAGCTTGCTTCATGGGGCGCAGATGTCATAATCGGAACACACCCGCACGTTATTCAGCCGGTTGAATGGATAAACAATCCGGACGGCAGAAAAACGCTTGTTGCTTATTCGCTCGGAAACTTCATTTCCGCACAGAACAGAGGTCCGAGAATGCTCGGCGGTATGCTTAAATTTGCGGTAAGGAAAAATAATTCAACGGGCAAGGTCGATATTACCGATGTTATATTTGATGCAACCGTTACGCATTACGGCTATGACTGCTCAAATATAAGAGTTTATCCGTTTGATATGTATACGGAAGAGCTTGCTCAGGTTCACGGAGTTAAGAGCAAAACTCCGTCATTCAGCCTTGAATATCTCAATGATATATTAAAAGAGGTTATTAAACCTCAATTTCTCAGAAGCAGCAACAATACCGCAGCTTGAAAAGCAGGTGACATAATGGATTTTTCATATGAAAAAAGCGCTTATGCAAAGGGCTTTAAAGCGGTTTGCGGAGTTGACGAAGCGGGCAGAGGCCCTCTTGCCGGTCCTGTTTATGCCGCGGCGGTAATTCTGCCCGAGGACTGCGTTATCGAGGACTTAAACGACTCGAAAAAGCTTTCCGAAAAGAAAAGGGAACAGCTTTTTGATGTTATCACCGAAAAAGCCATAGCTTACGGCATAGCAAGTGTTGATTCAAAAACGATTGACGAAATAAATATTTTGCAGGCAACTTATATCGCAATGAAAAAAGCGGTTGAAGCGCTCGGCGTTCCTGCGGATTATGCGCTGATAGACGGCAACCGTATGCCGCCTCTATCCATAGACGGTGAAACGGTTATAAAGGGTGATGCCCTCAGTCCGTCGATAGCTGCGGCTTCGATTCTTGCCAAGGTCAGCAGGGACAGATATATGTATGAGCTTGATAAGAAAATGCCCGAATACCGGTTTGCAAAGCATAAGGGCTACGGCACAAAGCTTCATTATGAAATGCTTTCCGAATACGGCATTTCAGATGTTCACAGAATGAGCTTTCTCGGAAGCTTTTTAAACGGCAAAAATGATAAGAAATAAAACGGGCGTTTGGGGCGAAACATTCGCCGTAAGGTATTTGAGAGATAACAAATATAAAATTCTCACAACGAATTATCATACCCGTTTCGGGGAGATAGACATAATTGCCGAGAAGAAAAATATCCTCTGTTTCGTTGAGGTTAAAACGAGAACCGATGAGCCGCTGTTCCGTCCCGCCGATGCGGTTGACGGAATGAAGCAGAGCAGAATACGGCTTTCGGCAGAGCAGTTCATTTCCGTTTTCAAAATGGAAAAAGAAATGAGATTTGATGTCTGCGAGGTATGGTTGAACGAAGATATGACCCTCTCCGATATAAATTATATCGAAAATGCTTTTTAATGTGTGTAAAGCATATAAGCTTTACAAATTAACCGATGCAGATGAATGAATGCGTCGGTTATAATTTTGCTCAATTCCTTGTATATCAACAAATATTTTCATTTCCTCGAAAAATATTCCGCGCGTGTAAAGCGTATCGGCTTTACAAATATTCACATATTTATTATGCGAAAAATCAAATATTCGATATGTGTAATGCAACAAATTTCTATAAATTGAAAAAATGTTTTGCAATTACAAAAGATTATGTTATAATACATTGTATATAGAATTTCGGAGGTCACATTATGAATTATATCAGCACAAGAGATGTTGCGGTCAAGGTAACCGCTTCTCAGGCAATAACAAAAGGAATTTCGGCAGACGGCGGTCTTTTTGTTCCCGAATCAATTCCGTCGGTTTCGCCCGATACGATTGAAGCGCTTTCAAAGAAAGATTATATCGGCAGAGCGAAGGATATTCTTTCACTTTTCCTTACCGATTTTACAGAAGAGGAAGTTGATTCCTGCGTAAAGGGAGCTTATGAAACGGGTTTCTCGGACGCAAAGGTTGCGCCTCTTTCCAAAACAGACGATACCACCTATATTCTTGAGCTTTTCAAGGGCCCGACCTGTGCTTTTAAGGATATGGCACTTCAGATACTCCCGAGACTTCTCACCGTTGCGGGCGGAAAAGCCGCAAAGGGAACGGAAATCGTTATTCTTGTTGCTACCTCGGGCGATACCGGAAAAGCTGCTCTTGAGGGCTTCAAAGATGTTGAACATACCCGTATACTTGTTTTCTATCCGAGTGACGGCGTAAGCCCGATGCAGAAGCTTCAGATGTGCACTCAGGACGGTAAAAATGTTTCCGTTTGCGCAATAAAGGGCAACTTTGACGATGCTCAGAGCGGAGTTAAAAAGATATTTACCGATAAGGCTGTTGCCGCAAAGCTTGCCGAAAACGGTATGGCATTTTCATCGGCAAATTCAATTAACTGGGGCAGACTTGCTCCGCAGATTGTATATTATTTCTCGGCTTACTGTGAGCTTCTGGCTGCGGGAGAAATAAAGAACGGTGATAAAATAAACATTGTTGTTCCCACGGGTAATTTCGGCAACATTCTTGCCGCTTATTATGCAAAGGAAATGGGACTTCCCGTTGCAAAGCTTATCTGCGCTTCAAACAGCAATTCGGTTCTCACCGAGTTTTTAACCACGGGAACATATGACAGAAACCGTAAATTCTATACAACGATTTCACCCTCAATGGATATTCTCATTTCGAGCAACCTCGAAAGACTTCTTTATGCTCTCAGCGGCAGCGAAAATGTAAAGAGCTGGATGGCTTCGCTTGCTTCGGACGGAAAATATACCGTTGACGATGCAACATTTGCAAAGCTCAAAGAGCTGTTTGCGGCAGGCTGCTGCGATGATGCTCAGACAAAAGAAACAATTGCGAAAATGTTCAAAGAGAAAAATTATCTCTGCGATACTCATACCGCCGTTGCAATTAAGGTTTATGAGAATTATAAGGCTGCAACGGGCGATAAAACTCCCACCGTTATTGCTTCAACCGCCAGCCCCTTCAAGTTCGGCGCTTCCGTGCTTGAAGCTGTGAACGGAAGCTCGGACGGACTTGACGAATTTGAAATGGTTGAAAAGCTTGCCGAGGTTACAAAGGAAAGCTGCCCCGAGCAGCTCGCAAACCTGCGCAGTAAAACCGTCAGATTCAGCGACTGCTGCTCAAAGGACAGCATGGAAAAGGTTGTTCTTGATATGCTCGGAATTTAAAAGGTTGAATCGTTTTTGCCGTAAGCCTCATCGCTGAGCTTAAAGGTTGAGCACTGTGTTTCGCCGCACTTGCAGGCGGACGAATTTCCGACCTCAATGCAGCCGGCGGTGCAGGCGGTGCTGCCCTTATGGTAAGCGCAGTTCTTTGCAAAGCAGGTTATTTCGTTAATTTCCTTTTTCATAAAAATTCTCCTCAGATTTTATTCGGATATTTCCGTAAACATATTATTTGCGGTTTTGGTTCAATTATCAGCGGAAAGGATTTGTCTATGGCTCTTTTTGTGATAGGCGATACTCATCTTTCGTTTTCAACCGGAAAAACCATGCAGGTTTTCAGCGGTTGGAGCGATTATGAAAAGCGCCTTGAGAATAACTGGCGCAGAGTTGTCGGCGAAAACGATACCGTTGTGATTGCCGGAGATATTTCATGGGCGATGAATTTTGAGGACGGCAAAAAGGATTTTGAATTTTTAAATTCTCTGCCCGGAAGAAAGCTTCTGATGAAAGGGAATCACGATTACTGGTGGTCAACCAAAAGAAAAGCCGATGCGTTTTTTGCGGAAAATTCATTTGATACGCTGAACATTCTGCACAATAATACATATACCTGCGGCAGTATAGCCGTGTGCGGAACGAGAGGCTGGTTTTTCGATGCCGAAAGCGATGCCGACAAAAAAGTTGTTCTTCGCGAAGCGGGCAGACTGCGCACCTCAATAGCCGCCGCAAAGGAAACTGGTCTTGAACCGGTTGTGTTTCTTCACTATCCGCCGCTGAATGTTTCGCAGAAGTGCGATGAGATATATAATGTGCTTGTTGAAGAGGGGATAAAGCGCTGTTATTACGGCCATCTTCATTCATATTCTCACGCGGCGGCGTTCAACGGGATAAGCGACGGAATCAAATTTTCGCTGATTTCAAGCGATTATCTTGAGTTTTGTCCCGTTCCCGTTTATGAAAATATGTCAATATGAACAAAACGGGCGGAAAAATTTCGGAAATTTGCACTTAAATTAAGAAAATAGAAATATATATGGAAATTCCGAAAAATATTTGTTATAATTTTACAGTTAAAAACTTTGGCGGAGTAAAATCCGTCAGACGGAGGAATAAACAATGAGTTTAGTATCAGCAAACAAAACAGAAACAAACACCTATGCAGTTGAGTTTTCAATTTCCGCTGAGGATTTTGCGGCTGCCGTTCAGAAGGCTTATCTCAAGCAGAGAAAGTCAATCGTTATCCCCGGCTTCCGTAAGGGCAAGGCTCCCCGCCAGATGATTGAAAAGCTTTACGGCAAAGAAGTATTCTATGAGGATGCTCTTGAAATCGTTTTCCCCGAAAACGTTGAGGCTGCTTATGCTGAGGCAGGTATCACTCCCGTTGACCAGCCCAAAGATGTTGATGTTAAAACAATGAATACCGAGGAGGGCGTTGTCCTTTCTTTCAATGTTACCGTTAAGCCCGAAATTACTCTCAAGGCTTATAAGGGACTTACAGCCGAAAAGGCAGATGCAAAGGTTACCGAGGAAGATATAGACCACGAAATCGGACATATGCTTGAAAGAGGTTCAAGACTTGTTGATGTTGACGACAGAGCCGTTAAAGACGGAGATATAACCGTTATTGATTTTGAGGGCTTCGTTGACGGTGAAGCTTTCGAGGGCGGCAAGGCTGAAAAATATAACCTTACCATCGGTTCGGGCAGCTTTATCCCCGGCTTTGAAGAGCAGATTATCGGTCACTCCATCGGCGATGAATTTGATGTAAATGTTACCTTCCCCGCAGAGTATGCTCCTGAGCTTGCTTCAAAGGACGCAGTATTCAAGATTAAGCTTCACGAAATCAAGGTTAAAGAGCTTCCCGAGCTTGACGATGAGTTCGCAAAGGATATGGGCGAATACGAAACCGTTGACGAGCTCAAGAAAGGTATTGAGGAAGACCTCACCAAAGAAAAGCAGGATACGGCTCAGAAGAATTTTGAAAACGCCGTTGTTGATGCACTTATCGAAAATGTTGAGGGCGAAATCCCCGAGTGTATGTATGATACCAAGGCGGAAGAGCTTGTTAACAGCTATTCACAGAGACTTTCACAGCAGGGTATCGACCTTGATACATACCTTATGTATATGGGCGCAGATAAGAAGACCTTTGAAGCTCAGATGAGAGAACAGGCTGTTTCTGAGGTTAAGCTTGACCTTGCAGTTGAAAAGATTATCGAAGCAGAAGAAATCAAGGCTTCCGATGAGGCTGTTGAGGAAGAATATAAGAATATGGCTGAAATGTATCAGATGGAAGTTGAGAAGATTAAGCAGATTGTTCCCGCTTCAATGGTTTCCGCCGATATCGCAAGACGCGATGCCATAAAGCTTGTTATTGATTCCGCAAAGGTTAAGAAGCCCGCCGCAAAGAAAGCAGCACCCAAGGCAAAGAAAGAAGAAAAAGACGGCGAGGAAGCAAAGCCCGCAAAGAAAACAACAAAAAAAGATGCCGAAAAAAAGGCGGATGCTGAATAATACAGCTGATAAAATACTATAATCATTTTGAAAAGAGAAACGCCGATTATCAAATCGGCGTTTCCCGTAATTCGGAAAGAAAGGAAGATTTTTAATGGCATTAGTACCTTATGTTGTTGAACAGACAAACAGAGGAGAACGCTCATACGATATTTTTTCAAGACTTCTCAACGACAGAATAATAATGCTTTCGGACGAGGTTAACGATGCAACGGCAAGCCTTGTTGTGGCACAGCTTCTTTATCTTGAGGGTCAGGACCCCGAAAAGGATATAAGCCTTTATATCAACAGCCCCGGCGGTTCGGTTACCGCAGGTATGGCAATTTATGACACAATGCAGTATATCAAGTGCGATGTTTCAACAATCTGTATGGGTATGGCGGCATCAATGGGAGCGTTCCTGCTTTCATCGGGCGCAAAGGGCAAGAGATATGCTCTCCCGAACAGCGAAATAATGATTCATCAGCCTCTCGGCGGTGCACAGGGTCAGGCTACCGAAATCAAAATCGTTGCAGACCACATAATCAAAACGAGAGAAAAGCTCAACAGAATACTTGCCGAGAATACCGGCAGGTCAATCGAAGAGATAGCAAGAGATACCGAGAGAGATAATTATCTCACGGCGGCAGAGGCTATGGAATACGGCCTTGTTGATAAAGTAATAGCCAACAGATAAGGGGTGAAAAAATGCCCAAAGATGATGAAAGAAGGGTTTCCTGCTCATTCTGCCATAAAACTCAGAATGAAGTTGAAAGAATGATAGCAGGTGACGGAGTATATATCTGCAATGAGTGCATAGAGCTTTGCCGTTCCATAATGGACGAAGAGCCGAGGCGCTCACGCCGTTCGGATTACGGTCTTGAATCGCTTCCGAAGCCGCACGAAATCAAAGAAAAGCTTGATGAATATGTTATCGGGCAGGAGAGCGCAAAAATTGCGCTGAGTGTTGCGGTATATAACCATTATAAAAGAATAGGCAGCAGGGGCAGGTCCGATGTTGAAATTCAGAAGAGCAATATTCTTATGCTCGGCCCTACGGGCGTGGGTAAAACCATGCTTGCACAGACCCTTGCAAAAATACTCGATGTTCCGTTTGCAATTGCCGATGCAACAACGCTTACCGAAGCGGGCTATGTGGGCGAGGACGTTGAAAATATTCTGCTGCGCATAATTCAGGCGGCGGATTTCGATATTGAGCGTGCCGAAAGAGGAATTATCTATGTTGACGAAATCGACAAGATTGCACGCAAGAGCGAAAACCCGTCAATCACCCGTGATGTAAGCGGTGAGGGGGTTCAGCAGGCGCTTCTCAAGATAATTGAGGGTACTGTTGCGAATGTTCCTCCGCAGGGCGGCAGAAAGCACCCTCAGCAGGAATTTATTCAGATTGACACATCGAATATTCTCTTTATCTGCGGCGGTGCATTTGACGGAATCGAAAAGATTATCGAAAAGCGTATGTCCGGCTCTGCTCTCGGTTTCGGAGCGGATATAAAGAGCAAATCCGATTTTTCAAGAGAAAATCTTCTCTCAAAAACAATACATCAGGATTTAGTCAGATTCGGCATTATCCCCGAGCTTGCAGGCAGACTGCCCGTTATAGCAACTCTTGAGGAGCTTAACAAGGAAGCGCTTATAAAAATCCTCACCGAACCGAAAAACGCAATTATGAAGCAGTACAGAGAGCTTTTCGGATATGATGATGTTGAGCTTGAGTTTGATATTGCGGCGCTTGAGGCGGTTGCCGAAAAGACGCTTGAAAAGAAAACGGGCGCAAGAGGTCTGAGAACGATTATGGAAAGCGTTCTTATGCCGGTTATGTATGATGTTCCGTCAGACCCGACGGTTGAAAAAGTCTGCATCACCGGGGAATGCGTTAAGAACGGCGCAGAGCCGCTGATTGAGCGCAACCCCGAAAAGAGAAAATCAAAGCCCGTAAATCCCCCGAAAATCAAAGCCAAAAGCGTTATATGATTGAAAAAAGAGATGTCTGAGGGCATCTCTTTTTGCTTTTTCGGTTTTCAAATGTGCGGAAATTCAAAGTCGGCATACACAAAATTCGTATTTTATACCTGATTGTTTTTTAATACGCTGGACTCACGGTGTATAATTGCGCCGGATTCACGGAGCATAATCGAAGATTGACAAAGACGGTCGATTATGGTAGAATTTCGGTGGTGCAAAAGCACCCTTAAAGGCAACCATAACGGTAGGCGGTTAGTCCTCTTCTTAATGAGGGCAGCTTTTCGCCCTCGGAAAGGGGGGGCGGTGCTTATGATAACATTTTCGAAAGTAATTTTATTACTGTCACTGATTGTTGAAATCATAACACTTGTTATTTACATAACAAAAAAGAAATAACCGCCATGTCGCTCAAAACAAAGGCGGTTATTTCTTAACCGATTTTTGAGGGCTAACCGTCTATCGGTTGCCTTTCTGTTATTATTATAGCATAAAATGCGGTTTTGTCAACCGCAAATTAAGTGCTTTGAAGGTGTAAAGAATCTGCATTTCAAGGGAATTTCTGCAAAAATTTTAATGCGTAAAAAATACCCGAAGTTTTGAAACTTTATTATTTTTTAGATTTACTTTGCGAAAGGAGCTTCAGAATGTTTCCGATAATTTCTTTTTCTTTGCTCCCCGATTTTCTGTATGTTTTAATCAGTTCTTTTTCATCGGCGTTGAGCAGTGATTCGGGAAAATCCGACGGAGCTTTTTTTATTTCCGTTCTGCCGATAAGATAATCGGTTGTTACACAGAAAAAGTCCGCAATTTTTATTATGGTTTCGATATCCGGCTCAACAGAATGGTTTTCATATTTATTAACGGATTGCTGACTTACACCGATAACATTCGCAAGTTGTTCCTGACTGATGCCCGCTTCATGTCTCAAAAGTTTAAGATTTTTAAGCATTATATCGCCCCCATAAATAATATTAACAACTTTTACGAAGTTAATAAAAAACTTATTTTTTGTTATTGACAACAACTTTGAGTTGTGATACAATGTAAAAAAATAAATAAAAGGTTGTGTAAAAATGAAAAAAATCATAGCTCTTTTTCTTGTGTCGGTAATGATTTTTTGATGTATGTTCCTCTTGTTTAACGAACTCATATTCAAAATTTGATTCAAATGATTTTAACAAAAACGGATATTATTACAGAACAATATGTATGAAAGTAAGCGATAATGCGGCTGCTGTCGGATTCTCGGCTGCTACGGTAGAACTGAAATAATTAAAATGTGACAATAATATAAATAATTTAGGGGGATTGTTATGAATCTTTCGGAAATATCAAATGAAACCGCAAATCCGGTTGTTCCGGATATTCGCATACAAAAGCATCCTAAATCGAAAAAAATTAAAATAATATACTATGTTGTGTTTCTGCTGATTCTGGGCTTTGGATTTATAGGAAATCCGCATATCAATATCTCTGACGGCGGAATGGTAATAAACAGAAATTCCGAGCTTTACGGCACATATTATCCTGCGAGTGAAAGCAAATATATAAAATGGTATTTTTTGACATTTTATTATGAAGGTGAAGGCTGGAAACATAATTATTTACATGATTTGGGATATAGCGACGATAAAACATATTGGGGCGAAGTAACCGAATTCTATGGAGGAGAAATTGCCGTATTTGCCGTCCTGAATTCTTTGATTGCACTTGCCCCGGCTGCTTATGAGCTTATCAGAAAAAAAGAATGTAAAAATACAGAATTAAATATCAGAGATGATAAAATTTACGGAAGCTCCGGCATAGGATTTGTGAAGCACAAATATGATATTCCGTTTAATTCCGTGAATGAGGTTTCTTTATCAAATTCAAAAATTGATAAAATAAAATCAGGAAAAACCTTAAAGATTTTGTACAGTAACAAGAAGGCTGCATTCAGTTATATTCAGAATGCCGAAGAAGTAAAAAACTACATCGAACAGAGTATGTCATCATTTAACGGTAAGAAAGTCGAAAATGTGTCTGCTGTAATCCAAAATGAATCCTCAGCAGATGAGCTCTTGAAATTCAAACAGCTACTTGATATGGGCGCGATAACTCAAGAGGATTTTGACAGGAAAAAGAAAGAAATACTCAACACTTGAATTTTTAAAACGACAGCAAAATATCGGTATCCCCCCGAATGTGAATTGCATTCGGGGGGACTTTTAGGTATGACGGGCATATCAATGCTCTGTGGTGAAAGTCCACCGAGGCGTAGTTACCGACGAACTCAAAAGCGACTTGCAAGTTTCACACCGTGAGGTGTGGGAGAGAAGAAGCAATACTCGATTCAGATGATGTTTTGATATTCCTGATATTTGAAAGCGGTAGTATAAATCAGATATATAAAATATCCGGTTAAATGTAAAAAATATCTGATATTTTATACCTGACTGTTTTATTAACTCGTTGACTTTTAATAAAAAGTCGGATATAATAAAATTACCACATTTTATTACTGTCCTTAAATTGAATACTTGCGTGGGCATAAGGAAACTTATGTCTGTGTTTCTCTGCATAAAATTATATATTTGTAAATACACTCAAAGATAATTGTGATAGCAATATGTGCAATCATCTTTTTTCTGTTTGAGTGTGTTTGACATTATTTATGCAGGGAACAGTATAAAGTGTGGTAACTTTCGATTGCGACATATTCTATATTTGCCGTCGGTCGAAAGGTCGGCGGCATCTTAATTTTCTGCCTACCATTACCGCAATGATAAAAGGAAACAGGAGCTGCCGTGAATTTCGGCAGCTCTTGTTTTTTGAAAAATTTATAAAGAAAGAATGATGACACTTGAAGAAAAACACAATGATTATTCTCGTTATTACGGTTCTTATCCTCTTTGGTATGAGCTCATGCTATTTTGATACTTCCGTTTTTACCGATGATACTTCCGCTTATTCGGAGAAAACGGAATATAGCGAAGAAGCAAGCGAAACCGAAAGCTTTTTAAGTGAATTTTCCACATCGGAATATGGCTTTACCCAATCGGAAACCACCGCCGAAGTTTCGGAAACGGCTGCTGCAACAACGGCGGCAGCCAAAGCGATATCATATGGCGGAATGGACATAACAATGCTTGATGTCGGACAGGGACTCGGCATTTTAATAGAAGCAGACGGTGAATATATGATTTATGACGGCGGAGGGAGAGAACGCTCGTCTTATGTTGTCGCCTACCTTAAAAATCATAATGTTAATAATTTGAAATATATGTTTGTTTCTCATTATGATGAAGACCATATTGCCGGTCTTGTCGGCGTTTTAAACAGAATTGCCGTCAGGATTGTAATAGACCTCGATTATACGGCAGACACTAAAATTTATGACTCGTTTAAAGCAAAACTCGTTTCAAATGGTGCTGAAGAAATTCACCCCGATGTCGGTGATACTTTTTCTTTGGGTAAAGCAAATATTACGGTTATCGGACCGAAATATTATTATGAAGATGAAAATTCGCGCTCAATTTGCATAAGAATTGATTACGGAACATTCAGTTGTATTATTACGGGTGATTCCGAAGCCGATGCAGAAAGCGATATGGTCTTTTCCGGACAAAATCTTGATTGTGATTTGTATGTTGCAGGTCATCACGGGAGATCATCTTCATCAAGCAGTGACTTTGTGAAAGAAATGTCACCCGCTTATGCTTTCATTTCATCAGGTGAAGGCAATCCTTACGGACACCCTGCCGAAAGAACACTCAAAACCTTAAAAAATAACGGCGTTCAGATATTCCGTTCTGATAAGCAGGGAGAAGTAACCTGCCATATCAGCGGCAGTAGATATTCATTCAGTCAGGAACCGTGTAATAACTATTCAGCCGGTTTCAAAGCAGAAACAACTGCGGCAGCCGAAAAACAGACCACAGTCAAGACACCCGAAATCAGCCCTGACGAAAACGGTCATGATTATGTGTTAAATAAGAATACAAAGAAGTTTCACTATTCTTATTGCAGCTCGGTAAATCAAATGAGTGACAAAAACAAAGAATTTTATCACGGCACGAGAAACGAAGTTATTGCACGGGGTTTTGTTCCTTGCCAAAGATGTAATCCGTAATTAAAATTCATTGCCGGCTCATATATTAAGTTCCGAAAATTCAGAGCGGTATTATATATTTAATGTATAAAAATATCTAAAAGCAATGTATGAAAATATCTAAAAGTGACTTGACTTTACTGTCGGGTTATGATATTCTTTATTAAGAAATAAATAAATTTGTTTATTTCTTAATAGAAACGGAGAGCAATCACAAAATAATCTCTCCGATAATCCCCGAAACAAACCGCAAAATATCACCACCGAATAAGCTGCAAAACAGCCCCCAATAAGCACCGAAAAATAAATTCTCAAATAAGCTCAAAGTAAACCGCAAAACGAATTGAAACAAGCTGTAAAATAAATTTAAAGTAAATTATATAATAAACCGAAAAAACAAATTGTACAATAAACCGTGAAAGGAGGAATTGAATGTATGCCCCGACGGCTTTCGGCGTTATGCTGAAAGAAATGAGAGAGAAAGTCGGCATTTCTCAGGGTGAGCTTGCCGAAGCTCTCGGCAAAACCGCGCAGTATATCAGCAACATCGAGAAGGGCAAAAACAATTCGCCTCCCGATGACGGCGATATAGTGAAGCTTATTTCACGGCTCGGGCTTGACCCCGAGGAATCGGAACGCTTTCGTGTGTTCGCCTATGCGGACAGAGGTATGCTTCCTCCCGAAATGTTCCGTTATGTTTTTGAATGTCCGCCGCTGATGAGCGTTATCAGGTCGGCAATGCAGAATAATATTTCTCCCGATTACTGGGCGGGACTGCTCAATACCATATCGAAAGGAAGAACTATATGAGTAAGAAAATACCCGAATATGTTAAATATGCCGCAGGAATTGTTCCGAGTGAACGCCAGCTCAAATGGCAGGAGCTTGAATTTTACGCATTTATGCACTACGGTATGAACACATATACAAATTCCGAATGGGGCAACGGCAACGAAGACCCCGAGCTTTTTGCTCCCGAAAAGCTTGACTGCCGCCAATGGGCGAAGCTCTGCAAGCTTTCGGGAATGCGGGGAATAATTTTAACGGCGAAGCACCACGACGGCTTCTGCCTGTGGCAGACGAAATACACCGACCATTCGGTGGCTTCCAGCAAGTGGAAAGACGGTCAGGGTGATGTTGTTGCGGAGTGTGCCGCAGCCTGTAAGGAATTCGGAATAAAATTCGGCATCTATCTTTCACCGTGGGACAGACACGAGGAAACCTACGGTACGGGTGAAGAGTATAACGAATTTTTCAGAAATCAGCTTCGTGAGCTTCTTTCAAACTACGGTGATATATTCTGCGTATGGTTTGACGGCGCCTGCGGAGAGGGCAAGAACGGCAAAAAGCAGGAGTACGATTGGGAAAGCTATTATAAAATAGTGCGAGAGCTTCAGCCCGATGCGGTTATAAATGTAGTCGGCCCCGATGTACGCTGGTGCGGAAACGAAGCGGGTGTATGCCGCAAAAGTGAATGGAGTGTTGTGCCTTATTATCATTCTGCTCACGCGGTTATAGCGGCGCAGAGTCAGAAGAATGTTACCAAGCCGCCTAAAAAAGTAAATCCCACCGCTCTTGATTTGGGCAGCAGGAAAGCAATCAAAAAATGCAATAATCTTATATGGTATCCGGCAGAGGTCAACACCTCAATAAGAAAAGGCTGGTTCTATCACCCCGATGATGATTACAATGTAAAACCGCTTTCCAAGATAATGGAAATATATTATAATTCCGTCGGTGCAAACGCAAGCTTTCTGCTGAATGTTCCGCCGATGCCCGAGGGAAAAATCAACGAAAAGGACGTTGAAACTCTGCTTTCCGTCGGCGCTCAGCTTGAAATTGATTTTAACGAAAATCTTGCCGAGGGTTCAATCATAACCGATAACAGACATCTTGACAAAAAGCACACGGGTCAGATGGCATTAAGTGCCGACCCCGATGAATACTGGCATTCGGGCGATGACCCCGAGGGAGCGGAACTCGTTCTTGACCTCGGCGACGAATACGATATTGATAAAATCGTTCTCGGCGAGCATATCAGAACGGGTCAGCAGATTGAAAAATTCACTCTTTATGCACAGCTTGACGGTAAATGGAAAAAGCTTGCGGCCGAAACGGTTATCGGACACAAGCGTATATGCAGGTTTAAAGAAATACGGGTAAGATATTTCAAGCTTGTCATCAATGAGGCGAGATGCTTCGCAACGATAAACAAGTTTGAAGCCTATTGATTATTCCCAGGTTTTCCAGATTTCGGGGCAGTAGCCGACGGTTGCCTGCTTTCCGTTGCGGACTATCGGAGTTTTGAAAAGCATCGGGTCTTCGAGAAGCTTTTCCTCAACCGCTTCCTTACTTGCGAGATACTTTATGAAATTCTTTTCATAAGCCTTTGACTTTTCGTCAATGAGCGCTTCCATTGAACCGACGGCGGCCTTAACGCTGTTGTATTCGCCCTTGCTCAGACCTTTCTGCGTAAGGTCGATGAACTGAAATTTTATGTTTCTTTCTTTAAAATAGCGCTGAGCCTTTTTGGTATCAAAGCACTTGTTTGTTCCGAAAATCTGTATATTCATAAATTCATTCCTTTACTTTTATTTGGTATTATTATGATTAAATTTCCTCAACAAGTCAATAGGGCACTGAAAATTTTAACCGATTGCGGTTATTCCGCCTATGTTGTGGGCGGTGCGGTGCGTGATAAGCTTATGGGTAAAACCGCTTCCGACTGGGATATAACCACCTCCGCCATGCCGTCTCAGACCGTTGAAGCGTTCAAAGGCTTCCGAATTATTGAAACGGGAATAAAGCACGGTACGGTAACGGTTATCATTGACGGAATGAGCCTTGAGATAACAACATACCGCATAGAAAACGGTTATTCCGATAACCGCCACCCCGATTCGGTGAGCTTCACAGACCGCATTGAAGACGACCTTATGCGCCGTGATTTTACGGTTAATGCGATTGCGGTTTCGCCGCAGGGTGAAACGGTTGACCCGTACGGCGGCTGTAATGATATAATAAAGAAAATAATTAAATGCGTGGGTGAACCGGATAAGCGTTTTGACGAGGACGCATTGAGAATTTTGCGTGCTCTGCGGTTTGCATCGGTGCTGGATTTTGAAATTGACCCGCAAACATCGGAAAGCATTATGCGGAAATATCCGCTGCTTGAAAATGTTTCTGCCGAAAGAATCTTTTCGGAGATGTGCAAAATGCTTTGCGGCAGGGGAGCGGGAAAAATTCTGCGCGAGTACCGCAAGGTGATATTCTTTATCTTCCCCGAGCTTGAACCGATGTGCGGCTGTGAACAGAATTGCGCCTTTCACGACGGTGATGTATGGGAGCATACGGTGCGTACGGTTGAAAGCATAAAAGCAGATGCCGACCTGCGGCTTGCGGCGCTGCTTCACGACTGCGGAAAACCTTACTGCAAAATAACCGACGAAAACGGTACTGACCATTTTTACGGTCATGCGGGAATAAGCAGAGAAATCGGCGAAAAAATACTTTTGCGAATGAAAGCGTCAAACAGAATGCGTGAGCATATATGCACGCTTACGGAATATCACGATTTTCAGCCGCACAAAATAAGCAAAAAGACATATAGAAAATATATCGGCAGATTAGGAATTGAAACGGTTCGGGATTTATTTGAAGTCCGCAGAGCCGACTGCGAAGCCCATGCCGGTTGGGTTTATTCCGGCGCACTTGAAGAAAATGAAGTCGGTCTGAAAATCCTTGAAGAAATCGAAAACGGTGAAAACTGTTTTTCGGTAAAAAATCTTGCCGTAAACGGCAGAGAGCTTATTGAATCGGGCATAGAGCCGTCAAAAAGAATGGGCGATATTCTCAATGAGCTTCTTGAAGAGGTTATGGACGACAGACTTGAAAATAAAAAGGAAACGCTTTTGAAAAGAGCGGCTGAGCTTAACTCGGCTGAAAGGAGACAAAATGGAAATAGTTGATATTAAAAATGCTGCGGAATTTGATGAATTTGTGCGTTCAAATCCGAAAGGTCATATGATGCAGACCTCGGCATGGGGCAAGGTTAAAAAAGAATGGGACTGGAAAGGCTTTATCTCCCGTGACGAAAGCGGAAAAATCAAAGGCGTTTGTGCCGTGCTTATTCGTCAGGCTCCCGGCGTTCCGCTGAAGCTGATGTACGCTCCGAGAGGCCCCGTCTGTGATTTGTCGGACAAAGAGACCGTAAAAGAGCTGCTTATCGCCGCCAGAGAATACGGCAAAAAGGAAAAGGTATGCTCATTTAAAATTGACACCGATACTCTTGCATCAAATTATGATTATATTGATTTGCTTAAGGAGACAGGCTTTAAATTCAAGGAACACGGAGAGGGCTTTGATACCGTTCA
Organism: Acutalibacteraceae bacterium; assembly: GCA_045600535.1. Taxonomy (GTDB): domain Bacteria; phylum Bacillota; class Clostridia; order Oscillospirales; family Acutalibacteraceae; genus CAG-177. The sequence goes on from JAZRYD010000051.1 coordinate 25,116, forward strand.
GGCAAGATATATTTTCAGACTTGATGTGGGCGGCAAAACCGAGGAAGAGGTTATGGCTTCATTCCACCCGAAAACAAGATATAACACAAGACTTTCCGCAAGAAAAGGTGTTACCGTTGAAATAAAGGGCGTTGAAGCCTGCGAGGAGTTTCACAGCCTTATGCTTGTGACGGGTGAGCGTGACAGCTTTGCGACCCGCGACACCTCATATTTTGAGCGCATAATGAATGCATTCGGTGACGATGCGAGAATATATATCGCATATTACGAGGGAAAAGCAATTGCCGGAGCGCTTGATGTTCACTGCGGCGATAAGGTGTGGTATGTTTACGGCGCAAGCTCCAATGAATACAGAAATGTTATGCCCAATTATCTCGTTCAGTGGGAAATGATTAAATGGGCAATCGCCGAGGGCTGTAACTACTATGATTTCAGAGGCGGTTATCCCGATGAAAATAACCCGCTTCACGGCATCTTTAAATTTAAAAAAGGCTTCTGCAATGATTATATGGAGCTTATGGGTGAAGCCGATTTGGTTATAAATAAACTCGGATTTGAAGCAATGAATACGGCGCAGAAGCTTGCAAAAAAGACAAGGGGAATAAGAGCAAAAATCATCAACAGAAAGTGATAAAATTATTCTTAAAGTGAAATAAAAATAATTTAAAAAAACTCTTGCAATTTGTCTCTTGATATGATAAAATACCATCGTATAAATATAGGTGGCATTATGCCCCTTTGAGGCAAATTAAGGAGGAAAAAAGCGTATGAAACTTTTGAAGAAGTCTCTTGCTGTTATCCTTGCATTCGCGCTGATATTCTCAACAATGTCAGTTGCAGCACACGCGGATGAGGATAAAAAAGTAAGCTTTGCTGCCAAATTCCTGAGACTCAATTCCGAGGGTCAGTGGGTTGAAACAAGCAAAGCAAAACCGGGCGAAAGCCTTAAGCTCCAGATTTATATCGGAACAAACTATAATGCAGGTTCAATTGACCTCATGACTGCTTTCGATAAAAATTATTTTACATTATATGATGAGGAAGCTCCCGGTGCAACAAGCATATTATGGGACAGCACGGATTATCCCGATAATGTTAAAAAGAACAAAGACATCAGAAGATTATCGAGTGTTTCGGCTGTTTGGTTTAAGGATTCCTATGATAACAGCTTCGTTGCGGATTTAATTGATAACGGAGATATGCCCATAGAAGTTCTCGATACCACCGATTTCATTACATCGAGTGTTATTTTCACCTCGAAGTATGATGCCACACCGATGGATATAGGTCAGTGGATGGTTGAATTCGGTCCGTTTGTTGTTAACAACAACGAATATGTTAAGGATTCAACTCACACCGGTGTTGCCGGAATACCTTCCGAGTATCTCATGGCTCCCGAAACCACTGATGCAGACCCGAAACTCGGTATCAATGTTCCCGAGGATGTTGAGGGTGAAGTAATTGCCATGATTGACTGGGAAAAGCCTGCCGTTGTTGATAAGGATCAGCGTGCTCAGGTAAGCGTTTTCAGTAATGTTATCCTTAACGGAAACGGCGGCACATTCGGTTCCGATGCCACAAAGACTCTTTCCAGTATTATCGGCGAAAGCGTTACCGGCATTACTGTTCCCACCTATAAGAAGCATACCTTCAAAGGCTGGTCAACAGTACAGGGCGGCACAACAACTCTTACTGATGGCGAGCTTGCCGATTTGAAATATGATTATACCGACATAAATTTATATGCAGTTTGGGAAGATGCTCCCGCAGGTCAGGTTTCATACAATTTAGTAACAACCGTTCAGAATGCTGACGGCTCATATGCAAATCCCACAAGCGAAACTCTCAGCGGTTTAGACGGCTCAACTGTCACTCCTCCCGCTCCTGCCGAGGGATTTGAAATTGAAGGCACTCCTTCATTAGTGCTTGATTCCGAAGCTGCCGAGATTCAGACACTCAATGTTACCGTTAACAGAAAGAAATATAATGTAACATACTATAAATCAAACGGTACTGACGTAGCTCAGAAATTTGAAGAAGTCCTTTACGGCGCAGCAATTCCCGAATGCACAAGCTACACGGGCGAAGCAGGAAAGAATCTTGAATGGGAATGCCAGACCGAAGGTTCACCGTTCGCAACTATGCCCGCAAAGGATGTTACATTCAAGGCAAAGCTTACGGATATAATTTATTCATACATATTCAACGCTGTTGATTCCGCAAATACCCTCAGCGGTACATTTACGGGCGGAAGCACAACAAAGGTTGTTGAGTATAAGTATAATGATGAGCCGTCAGACCCCAAGAACGACATTATTCCTCCCGAGGGATATGAATTTGATACTTGGAGCAAAGCAATCCCCGGAAAAGTAACCGAAGATATTTCCGATTTTGAGGCTCGCTATAAGCCCATAAACTACACCGCAACATATACGGTAAGCGGTGCTCCTCAGGGCACTACCGTTAATCCTCCCGCAAAAGCAGAAAATCTTCATATCGGAAACAAGATTACTCTTCCTGCAATTCCGTCCTTCAGCCAGGAAGGCTACAGCATTGACGGTTGGTATGTAAACGGAGTTAAAGCCGATAAGGTTGCCGCTGGTTCTGAATTTGTAATGCCGGCAGACGATGTTGAGTTCGTTGCAGCTATTACAAAGAACAGCCACAAGATTATCTTTGATGTCAACGGCGGAAATGCAATTAACCCGATTGATGCTGAATACGGCGAAGCTGTCGATACTCTTCCCACTCCCACAATAAACGATAGTGAATATACATTTGACGGCTGGGTAGATACCGATAACAATAATGCTCCCGTTGAAAAGATTGAAAGCATGCCTGACAAGGATGTTCATCTTAAGGCAACATGGAAGCAGAAAGAATACACCGTAACTTATGAGTATGACGGCGAAGTCCCCGCAGGTGCACCTGCCGTTCCCACAGATTCAACAGGTTATCACAACGGAGCGAATGTAACCGTTAAACCGAATCCGACATTCACAGGTTGGACATTCAGCGGCTGGAAGCTTAACGGCTCAGTTGTAACATCGTTCGATATGGGCAAAGCCAATGTAACTCTTAAGGGCTCATGGGAAAAGAACGGTCACAAGATTTACTTTGATACAGACGGCGGAAACACAATCGACCCGATTGATGTTAAATTCGGCGAAGATGCCGGAACACTTCCCACACCCACAAAAGATGATTATGAATTCCTGGGTTGGGTAGATACCGATAACGATAATGCTCCCGTTGAAAAGATTGCAAGTATGCCCGACAAGGACGTTCATCTTAAGGCAACATGGAAGCAGAATGAATATACCGTAACTTACGAATATGACGGCGCAGTTCCCGCAGGAGCACCTGCCGTTCCCACAGATTCAGCAACTTATCACAACGGAGAGAACGTAACCGTTAAACCGAATCCGACATTCACAGGTTGGACATTCAGCGGTTGGAAGCTTAACGGCTCAGTTGTAACATCGTTCGATATGGTCAAAGCCAATGTAACTCTTAAGGGCTCATGGTCAAAGAACAGCCACAAGATTTACTTTGACACCGACCAGGGCGATGTAATTGCTCCGATGGATGTTGAATACGGCGAAGCTGTTAATACTCTTCCCACTCCCACAAAAGATGATTACGGTTTCCAGGGTTGGGTAGATACCGATAACGATAATGCTCCCGTTGAAAAGATTACAAGTATGCCCGACAAGGACGTTCATCTTAAGGCAACATGGAAGCAGAATGAATACACCGTAACTTACGAATATGACGGCGAAGTTCCCGCAGGAGCACCTGCCGTTCCCACAGATTCAGCAACTTATCACAACGGAGAGAACGTAACCGTTAAACCGAATCCGACATTCAGCGGTTGGACATTCAGCGGCTGGAAGCTTAACGGCTCGGTTGTAACATCGTTCGATATGGGCAAATCCGATGTAACTCTTAAGGGTTCATGGAAGAAGAACGGCGGTTATGTAAACTACTATCTTGCAAAAGACCAGTACGGCAATCCCGTTGGCGAGCCGATAGCAACCGAATGGGTTGACGAAGGCAGCAAGCCCACAGGCACTGCTCCTCAGACCACAACAGGCTTCACCTTCAAGGGCTGGGTTGATAAGGACGGAAACCCGCTTACCGAATCAATGCCCAATGAAAATGTAAACGCATTTGCGGTTATTGAGCTGAACAAATACAATGTTGTTTACAAAGATGCAGACAGCACACCCATTAAGACCTACGAAAATGTAGGATACGGAACAGAAGTTCCCGTTCCCTCTGACCCGACTCCTCCCGCAACAGCAACTCCCGACTTGACCGAGAATATATTCACGGGCTGGAAGAATGTCAGAACAGGCACAATAGGCGTTCCCGAATATATGCCGGATAATGAGCTTGAGTTCATTGCAACATATCAGGAAAGAAGAATCGGCGAAGACCATACGGTAACATATATGGCAAACGGCAAGACCTTCAAGTCATATATCGTTCACTACGGTGACCCCGTACCCGTTCCCGATGAAATTCCCACCAAGTTCCTTGCTAAGTTCGTAGGCTGGACTCCCGAAAATCCCGGAACAATGCCGAATGAAGATTTGGTATTCACCGCTCAGTTTGAAAGCGACACCAATATAGATATTGATGTTGATGAACAGACGGTTATCATCGGCGGAGCAGTTGTTGCAGGCGCTGCAATCGCAGCCGCACTCGCAGTTAACACCGCAATCATCACGAGCATTGCAGTAGTCGGCGGAGTAATTGTTATAGCAGGTGTAACTCATGTAATCAAGAACACCTATACCGTAACCTACAAGGTTGACGGCGAGGTTTACAGAACGTTCAAGGTTCTTGCAGGACTTAAGGTTCCCACTCCGAAGAACCCGAGCAAGGACGGCGCTGAGTTCGCAGGTTGGGACGAAGCAATCCCCGACAAGATGCCTGCACATGACATCACATTCAATGCAACATGGGGCAACGAGAATGTTGTTAACCCGGATACAGGTTCATCGGCAGCCGGTATTTCAGCATTCGCAGCACTCAGCACAGCAGCTGCCGCAGCTTATGTTTTCGGCAGAAAGAAAAAAGAGGACGAAGAATAATATCTGAAACCTCCGCATAAAAGCACTTAACGGGCTTCCCAAAAGGAAGCCCGTTTTTGCATATTTCATTTTTTTGATATTATATATATTGCATTATCGGAAAGGTTGTTGTATAATAATTATATTATCCGTTCGTGGCGCAGCTGGATAACGCAGCGGATTCCGATTCCGAAGAGCGGGGGTTCGAATCCCCCCGAGCGGGCCATGTAAAAGCCCAATTTTGTCTTCTTGACAAAAGTGGGCTTTTACAATGAAGTCGCCCTTACGGGCTAATGAAGAATGAAGACGCTTTGCTAATGAAGAAATGAAAATGGGAGAACGGAAGAAATGAGGGCGACTTTGCTTCATTAGTGAGCGAAGCGAATGTCTTCATTTTGCTTCATTAGGCGAAGCCCGTCTCCATTGACTTTTGATTGAAATTAAGATATAATTGGATTGCAATGGAGTTAGAATGTGTGCAATAATCAGTTATCAATTCAGTCTGTGGACTTGATTGATATGCTTGAAGCATATATTCTCATTGCCGAAAACAACAAAAAATGTACTGTTTGGCGGCTCTTGCTCTCTTTTGTCTATCGTCAGATTGTTTGGAGGTAATTCTTTGAAACATAGTATATATAAAAAAATATGTGCGATTTTATTGCTTTCATTGATAATTATTCTGAGCTTTTTCGGCTCTGCTTCGGCGGAAGAAAATGAAAAAGTGAATAACACCGTTACGGTTTATGAATCTGTTGAACAGCTTAGCGGTAAGCGCATAGGAGTTCAGACCGGAACGGTATTCGGAGATATTGCAAAAGAAAAAATACCCGATTGCAGTATTGAATATTTCAATCAGAACACCGACCTTGTTATTGCTCTGAATGCTGATAAGATTGATGCTTATGTGCTGGATTTGCCGGTTGCAAAGCTGATAATCGGGTCACATCCGAACCAGCGCATTCTTTCTACTTTGGCTGATGACAGATACGGCTATATGTTTAATAAATCAAATAAAGGTGTACTCTGCGGACAGATGAGCGAATTTCTGAAAAAGATGAATTCCGAAGGCGTTCTTAACGAGATTTCTGATGTCTGGTTTGGCAACGATGAAACTCAGAAAAATGTCAAAATTGATGATTTGGTTGCCAAAAACGGCGTTCTCAAATTAGCCGTATGCTGTGAAATCGGAGAGCCGTTTATATATATCAAAAACGGTTCGTTTGCAGGATATGATGTTGATGTTGCGGTAAGATTTTGCCGTGAATACGGCTACGGAATACAGATTGACGATTATTCGTTTTCGGGAATGCTTTCCGCAGTTGCATCGGGAAAGGCGGATTTTGCAGGCTCCTGCATAAGCATTACCGATGAACGCAGGGAATCCTATGATTTTTCCGAACCGAATTATATCGGCGGCAGTGTGGCTGTGGTTAAGGACAGTAATTCTTATACCCATACTCCCGATGAACTCAAAGGCAAAGTTATAGGGGTTGTAACGGGTTCAAGATTTGATACGGTTGCCCGTGAGCAGATTCCCGAATGTAGGGTTGAATATTACAATTCAAATTCCGACCTTGTTGCCGCTCTTGAAAGCAAAAAAATAGATGCTTATATTGCCGACCAGCCCATTGCAAGACTTCTTGTTAAGCAGATGCCCGACCAATATATTTATGCACTTCTTGAAAGAGCATCATACGGCTTTATGTTCCCGAAAGAAAATAAAAATCTTTGCAAAAAATTTGACAGTTACCTGAATGAAATAAAAACCGACGGAACATTAAAGGAAATTGACGAAAAATGGTTCGGCGATGATGACAGCAAAAAGGTTGTTGATACAAGCGACCTGACGGCTGAAAACGGAGTGCTTGAGCTTGCAATTGCAACCGATGTGGGTGCACCGTTCAGCTATGTAAAGAACGGAAAATTTGTCGGTTATGATGTTGATGTTGCGGTGAGCTTTTGCCGTGAATACGGTTACGGAATAAACATAACCAATTATAATCTTGCCGGTCTGCTGGCGGCGATTACAACGGGCAAATGCGATTTCGGAGCATCCTGTGCCGAAATTACCGCAGAGCGCAAGCAGTCGATGGATTTTTCAAATCCCGATTATGAGGGCGGAGTTGTTATTGTTGCAGCTTCGGAAAGCGATAATCAGGGCGGCTGGTTCTCATCCGTCAGGGACAGCTTCAATAAAACCTTTATTCGAGAAAGCCGCTGGAAACTATTTACAAAGGGTATCTCCGTAACGGTGATTATAACCCTGCTTTCGGTTATATTCGGAACCGGCTTCGGATTTTTGGCTTATATGATATACCGCAAAAACATTAAGCCTGTTAATATTATTTTCAATATATTATATGATATAATCGGAAAAACTCCGGTTGTTGTTATTCTGATGATACTTTATTATATAATATTCGGAAAATCAAATTTAAGCGCAATGTGGGTATCGGTTATCGGTTTCACGCTGATATTCACTTCAAATGTTCATTCGCAGCTTGATGTCGGTGTTGCCGCGGTTGACGGCGGTCAGATGGAGGCTTCACTTGCACTCGGTTACACCGAAACAAAAGCATTTATACAGATTATTCTTCCGCAGGCGATGAAATACTCAATCCCGGGTTATAAGAATGACATCGTGTCGCTCCTTAAAGGAACGGCGGTTGTCGGCTATGTTGCGGTTCAGGATTTGACAAAGGTCAGCGATATAGTCAGAAGCAGCACATATGAGGCATTCTTCCCGCTGATTTCAAGTGCGATAATATATTTTGCAATTGCGTGGCTGCTTACGCTGTTTGTTAAACGCATTGAAATTTCGATTGAGCCTAAACGCAGAAAGAAAGAAAAAATTCTCAAAGGGGTGAAAACGAAATGATAACAATTCGCCATCTCAGAAAAGAATATCCGAATGCCGTTCCGCTCAAGGACGTTAACGCAACGATAAATGACGGCGATATCATTTCGGTTATAGGCCCGTCGGGAACGGGAAAATCCACTCTTCTGCGCTGCATCAATCTGCTTGAAACTCCCACCTCGGGTGAAATTATAGTTGACGGTAAAAACATTCTCGAAAAGGGCTGTAAAATAAACGAAGTCCGCAAGAAAATGGGAATGGTTTTCCAGTCGTTCAACCTTTTCGGACATCTGACGGTGCTTGAAAATGTTATGGTCGCTCCCATGAATTTACTCGGAATGGGTAAGCAGGAAGCGTATGATAACGCCATGGAGCTGCTGAAAAAGGTCGGTATGGACGGCAGGGCGATGAACTATCCCGATATGCTTTCGGGCGGTCAGAAACAGCGTGTGGCAATAGCAAGAACGCTTTCAATGAATCCCGATATTATCCTTTTCGATGAGCCCACAAGTGCGCTTGACCCGACTATGGTCGGAGAGGTGCAGTCGGTTATCAGGGAGCTTGCCAAAACGGGCAAAACAATGATGATTGTTACTCACGAAATGAAATTCGCCCGTGAAATATGCAACCGTGTGTTTTATATGGACCAGGGCGGAATTTATGAAGACGGCACTCCCGAGCAGATTTTTGAAAATCCGGCAGGGGAGCGCACCAGACGATTTATTCAGCGCCTTAAGGTGTTTGAAACAAATATCGGGTCGCACGATTTTGACTTTATCGGCGTTGTTACGGAGCTTGACGGCTACGGATATAAGAACGGCATACCCGCTAAGACAATTTACAGAATACATTCGCTCTTTGAGGAAATCTGCCGTCAGATACTTCTGCCGAGGCTGGCAGAGCCGGATATAAGCTTTGCCGTAGAATACGATGAAAAAGCCGAGAAAGCAACGGTGGTTATATCGTATAACGGCGAACCGTTCAGAATTGAAGAAACGGATAATGATTTTGCGCTTGCAATCGTCAGGAACAATGCGGAAAGCATTGAATATTCCGTATCGGAAAATATAAATACGGTCAGGATTACCGTTTGTTAAAGGGAAGTGAGATTGCTTGAGCTATATCGGCGAAATGAGAAAGTATGTGGGTCATGCGCCGCTTATGTCAACTGCGGTATGCGGAATAATTTTCGACCGGAATAAAGGGATACTCTTTGAAAAACGGAGCGATAACGGGATGTGGTGTATTCCCGGGGGTGCGATTGAACCCGGCGAAAGTCTTGAGGAAGCACTCAAGAGGGAAATCAAAGAGGAAACAGGGCTTGATATTTCCGAGCCGAAGCTGTTTGATGTTAAAGCGAATGTTCATATGATATATCCCAATAAGGACGAGGTTTATTATACCGATGTGGTATATATAATTGAAAAATACAGCGGTGAGCAGGAGCACGATGAGGAAAGCACGCAGCTCAGATGGTTCGGAACAGACCGACTGCCCGACAACATTTTGCCGCAGAATACAGAATATCTGAATAATTTTTTGAAAGATAACCAAAAAAATACGGACAGTCCGCAATGAACTGTCCGATTTTCTATAGTGTGCTCGGCACGCATATTCACTTGGCGGTGAAAGTCCGCTACAGGCTTGGCAGTAGGAACTGTTAGACGAAGACAAGGGCGTCCATCGTGAGGTGGAGTCTGAAAGAAGTCGGATGTAAAGGCTGAAAAGTGCCGATACGGTCAAAACCTCGGTCTGACGAACAGAAATCGCATATAAGGCATTGCAAACCGGACGAGTTTGCTAAAGGAAACGAAGCCCGATACTGACCTAACTTTGTAATGTAAATGCGGCAGATATATGAGGCGAAAGTGAATACGCTTACCCGGGGAGGTCTTGCAGGTGGTGCGGAATAAAACAATTTTCCAAAAGCACGCATAGTAACAACGAACTGCAAGAAGTCAGCAGAGGTCATAGTACCATAGAAATATGGGAAGGACCGAACAATCATAAGTCCGAAGTAAACGAAGGAAGGAAGTCGGTATGATAGAATTTTTGCGGTACTGAAAAGTACCCTCAAAGGCAACCATAACGGTGGACGGTTAGCCCTCATTCAAAAGAGGGCATTTGCCCTCTTGATAACAAGGGGGTGATGCTATGGAATATTACTTTTTATTGGTATTAGTCCTTGTTGTAGCAACAGGCTACATATTAAGCATAAAAAAATAACCGCCCGTACCCGCAAAAGTTAGGCGATTATTTTCCTAATAACGTGGGCTAACCGTCTATCGGTTGCCTCTCTGTTATTATTATAGCACAATTTCGGAGATTGTCAACTTAAATCTTGAAACTTAATAAATTAACAATCTGCGATGTAAATAGATGTGAACCATTTTTGTAAAAAATGAAAGAACCAAAGTGATATAATGTTTGAAGAGTGTTGGATAGAAGAACAGGCGATAGGAACCGGAGTGGAGCGTAGCGGAACGGAGGTTCCTATCGCGGCGCGCCGTCAGGCTGCCAGCTTTTCGTTGAGGATTTGAATCGGACTTTTGCTGCCGAGTGTTCTCATTACTTTGTTGTTGCTCCATTCAAGGTGTTTTTTCAGTTTTTCATTCAGTTCATCAATGCTGCTGAATGTTTCCCAATCATAAAAATACCGTTGGTCATTTCTGTGGCTTCTTTCCACTTTACCGTTGTGCCACGGCGTTCTCGGCGGTATCAATTTGTGTTTAATATGCAACATTTTAACACTTTATCAAATGGGCATATTTCTGTGCTACTGATGAATTTGTATGTAAATTCTGTTCCGTTATCCGTCTGTATTGTTCTGATTCTGAACGGAAACACCTTTATCAGCATTTTCAAAAATTTGACTGTATTTTCTGGTGTGTGTTCCTCAAATCCATATACAAATCTCATTCTTGTACATTCATCTATTGCTGTCCATTGATAAAAATGTCTGTTGTTTCTCAAGGCTTCTCCTCGCAAACAATTAAACGGTACTTCTTTAACATCTATCTGCACTTTTTCTCCGGGTATCATTATTTCCGGATATCTTCTTATCTCTTTGTTCTTTTTCTTTGTTTTAGGTTTTGCTGTTAATCCCATTCTTTTTGCAGCATATACCATTCCAGAGAAGCTTCTGGTGTAGTGCTTTGTCTTCAGCTCGGTGTACACTCCGTCCCATCCGTATCTTTCAAAATACTTCTTAAACGCCTTTTTTATCTTCCGTTCTTCTTCAGGTGTGTGCCTTTTCGGATGAGAATGCGGTGTGTGCGGCAGTTCCTTTAATGATTCCCATGTGCCGTCGTAGCGTTTACACCACCTTTTTACGCTCGACAGGCTTACTCCGTACTGTTCTGCCGCTTTACTTTTACCATTTTTCAAAGAATATTTAACTATTGCTTGCTTTTTTCTTGCTTCTTGTGATATCCTATTCATGAGAAGTAACCTTTCTTTTCTTACTCCGCCGGCAAGAAACTTTCGGTCAACTTTGTTGGGAAAGACGGTATTTGTTTTTAATGATTTTGCCATCTGACGGTATGGATTCGGTCCTCTGTATGGGCATTTGAGTCCGTATTTATGCATAAGACGGCGTATCTTTTTCAGATTCATCACAATATCAAGATGCAGCAAGCGCATATAGATACTTCTTGCACCTTTGGCATACCCTCTGTACTTGTATGCTTCAAGAATTTGTTCAAAGTCTGCCTTGTCAGCTTCTTCACGCTTCTGACGGTACGGCTCTGCCTCTAACCATTCGTAATATCCGGAACGGGAAACTTCGGCAAGCTCACACATCTTTGCAATACTCAGAACATTATAATAATGCTATTCTCGCCGTTATTCTTCCCGACAAGAATGGGAGTTATGACTATTATGATAAAAACAGTTTATTTCCGATTCTAAAAGACAATATTGATAACGGATATATTTATGTTGTTACTTGGAGCGACTTCTTAAGATACCCACAAATAGATATCGATATAGCATTTGATCATAGAAAGGATACCCCTTCATACAAAATCTCTAAATCAGTATGATGTGGCAACATATTGGCAACAAAAATTTGGATAGCCCAAGTTTTTGGGATAATACAGATGATACAAATACCACAAGCTAAAATTCATAAACAAAGCTGTTTAAGTTTAGAATTCCTTGAGCGAGTGGGAATAATGGCAAGTAGTTTATAATTAAATCAAATAGCCTTGAAATTGCTTGATTTTCAGCAGTTTCAAGGCTTTTTTCAATTTATGCCGTTGTTTTTTCGTTATAATACTGTGCCTGGGCGTTCCAAAGCTCATAGTATTTTCCGTTTGTATCCTTCAGCAGGTCTTCATGGGAGCCAAACTGAATGATTTCGCCTTCATGGAATACGGCGATTTTGTCACAGAAGCGGCAGGAGGACAGGCGATGCGAGATATAAACAGCCGTTTTATTTTCGACCATATCGTTGAAGCGGGAGTAAATCTCATACTCCGCAATCGGGTCAAGGGAGGCTGTCGGCTCGTCAAGAATTACAAACGGTGCGTCCTTATATAATGCTCTTGCAATGGCGATTTTCTGTGCTTCACCACCAGATATTTCTATTCCGTTTTCGTCAAAATCCTTATAAATAACGGATTTCAGACCGTCGGGAAGTG
>JAZRYD010000052.1:0-16200 GCA_045600535.1 Acutalibacteraceae bacterium
ATGCGATACTCCGAGAGGGCGAAAAAACGCTTAGAAAAACAACATCTATTTTCATTTTATATATAAAACAAGGATTTTAAGGCTATCTGATTATCGGATAAACCTTAAAATCCTTTTTCTTTATTATTTTGTTTTTCGGTCTGCGCTAAATGCGACAGCCCACGATAAAAGCTGAAATTAAATTACTTAAGCTCAACCTTTGCGCCGACTTCTTCAAGCTTTGCCTTGATAGCTTCAGCATCTTCCTTGGAAGCAGCTTCCTTAACAGCCTTGGGAGCGCCGTCAACAACAGCCTTAGCTTCTGCAAGTCCGAGACCGGTGAATTCACGAACAACCTTGATAACCTTAATCTTTTCTGCGCCGACTTCAGCAAGAATTACGTCAAACTCGGTCTTCTCTTCAGCGGCAGCAGCACCTGCTTCTGCGGGAGCGGCAACTGCAACAGCAGCAGCGGCGGAAACGCCGAACTCTTCTTCAACTGCGTGAACGAGCTCTGAAAGCTCAAGAACTGTAAGAACTTTGATTTCTTCGATTATAGCATTAATTTTCTCTGATGCCATTTTATTTTCCTCCAATTATTAAATAGTTTTTTAAATGATAATTTTACGCCTCTGCGGGTGCTTCGGCTGCGGGAGCTTCGCCGCTCTTATCAACGATAGCCTGAATAGCGCGTGCGAAAGATGCGATGGGTGCATTGAATGCATTGCAAACTGTTGCAAGAAGAACTTCTCTTGTGGGCAGCTTTGCAAGTGAATCAATTGTTGCAGTGTCGATAACAGCACCGTCAAGATAACCGGTCTTAACCGAGAAATTCTTGTGTGTATCGGCAAACTTGGAGAGGATTCTCGCTGCTGCGGTGTGGTCCTCTGCGCTGATAGCGACAGCGGTTGTTCCCTCAAGGAAATTGCAAAGGTCATCAAGACCTGCGTCCTTGGCGGCAATACCGAGAAGAGTGTTCTTAACTACCGAATATCTGATGCCTGCTTCACGAAGTTCCTTACGGAGCTTGGTATCATCGGCAACATTGATTCCCTTGTAGTCAACTACAACACCTGCAACGGAATTTTTGAGCTGCTCGCTGAGCTCGGCAACTACTGCTTTCTTCTGCTCTAAAATTTTCTCACTGGGCATTTTATTTTTCACCTCCATACGGATTCTTTATAAAATTTAAAAAGCCCTTTCCGCAAACCGCAGAAAGGACTTTAATACACAACAAAATTACTTTTGAAATGCATCCTCTCTCGGCAGGCGGTTTGAAACCATTATGCGAAAAGCACCTGCTGTCTTAAAAAGAACAGCACGAATATATTACCACGGTAATATATATTTGTCAAGAACTTTTTTAAAAATTCTCTTTTTGCGTTATGCCTGAGCCTCTGAACCAACCTTATTGGGGTTAACCTTTATGCCGGGGCCCATTGTGGTTGCAAGAACGCAGGAACGGATATACTGACCCTTTGATGCAGCCGGCTTTGCCTTAATAACAGCATCAAGAAGAGTGTTGAAGTTTTCGGCAAGCTTATCTTTGCCGAATGATGCCTTGCCGATGGGGCAATGGATAATGTTTGTTTTATCAAGACGATATTCAATCTTACCGGCTTTGGCTTCTGTAACTGCCTTTGCAACATCGGGAGTAACAGTGCCTGCCTTGGGGCTGGGCATAAGTCCGCGGGGACCGAGAACCTTACCGAGACGACCAACGAGACCCATCATATTGGGTGCTGCAATAGCAACGTCGAAATCCATAAAGCCTTCGCCCTGAATCTTTGCAACAAGGTCTTCTGCGCCGACGATTTCAGCGCCTGCTGCTGCGGCTGCATCAGCATCGGAGCCCTTTGCGAATACGGCAACTCTTACGGTTTTACCTGTTCCGTTAGGAAGAACAACAGCGCCGCGAACCTGCTGGTCAGCATGGCGTGAGTCAACACCTAAACGAATGTGAACTTCAACCGTTTCATCGAATTTTGCGCTTGCAGTCTTAACTGCAAGGTCAAGCGCATCGGCGGGGTCGTAGAGAGTTGCTTTTTCTACGAGCTTTGCGCTTTCAATATATTTTTTTCCGTGTTTCATGTTAATTTTTCCTCCCAATCATGTGGTTAAATCGGATTTTTCCTCCCACAGTTTGCAATATCAGTCAGCTACGGTAACGCCCATGCTGCGGGCAGTACCTGCTACCATGCTCATTGCGGCTTCAACGGAAGCAGCGTTGAGGTCGGGCATCTTCTGCTCGGCAATCTTCTGAAGCTGTTCTTTTGTGATAGTTGCAACCTTGGTCTTGTTGGGAACGCCCGAACCGCTTTCAATTCCGCAAGCCTTCTTGATGAGGACTGCTGCGGGCGGGGTCTTGGTGATGAATGAGAATGTGCGGTCAGCATAAACAGTGATGACTACGGGAATAATGAGACCCATATCATTCTTGGTGCGCTCATTGAATTCCTTGGTGAAAGCCAAAATGTTAACGCCGTGCTGACCGAGTGCAGGACCTACAGGGGGAGCCGGAGTGGCCTTACCTGCGGGAATCTGTAACTTGATTAAGCCAACAACTTTCTGTGCCATAACAAATAACCTCCATAAAATGTGGTAAATGGCGGAGCAATTTTGAATTTTTGCTCCTCCCACGAAGCCGGCGCAAGGCGCACGACTGCGCATAAAGCGCTAAATTTGAAAGGGCAAAGCCCTCAAATTACCGTGTTTATTCGGCAAGCTCTACATCGTCAAGCTCAAGCTCAACAATCGTATTCTTACCAAAGAGTGCGGAAACGGAAACCTTAACCTTATTATTATCAAGGTCGATTTCCTCAACGGTACCCGAGAAGCCCTCGAAAAGGTCTGCAATGATGTTGACGGTATCGCCGACAACATAAGAAACCTCAACTATCTTCTTTTCGACTCCGAGCCTGATAACTTCTTCGTCTGTAAGGGGTATCGCCTTATTTTCAGGACCGACAAAACCTGTAACACCTCTGGTGTTTCTGATAAGAAGCCATGCTTCATCGCTCATTGCGGGGCGGTTATCCTGGTCATAAAAGACCGCAACTTTAACAAGGACATAACCCGGCCAGAGCTTACGCTCAACTTCTTTTTTCTTTTCGGCATCAATTACCTTTTCGGTGGGAATCTTTACCTCAAGAATCTGGTCCTGCATTTTGCGGTTTTCAGCCATCTTTTCGATGCTGGAAGCCACTTTGTTTTCATAGCCGGAATAAGTATGAACCACAAACCATTTTGCGTCAGCAGACATTACTATTTCCTCCCGGTTACTTTACCCAATTGCCAACAGAATTTATCATACCTGCAACAGCGGCTTCCGTTGTCGAAGCCGAGGCGGCATCGCCCGCTTTTTCGGCGGCGTGCTCAAGAAGATGAAGACCTTCGCTGAGTACCCAGTCGATAGCGAATATCGCAAGACCTATAACGGCAACTGCTGCGAGAACAACGAGAGTTGATTTAACAACAGTTTTTCCGTCGGGCCATACTATCTTCTTGACTTCGCCTTTGATGTCCTTGAAGAATTTCTTTATGGCCTTGCCGGCTCTCTTGAACCAATTGCCATCGGGATTTGCAGGCTTTTTCTGTTTGCTTTTTTCAGCGGCGGCAACTTTACGGGCAGCTTCGGATACTTCCTTTTTTGCCATAAGTCAATCCTCCCGCTTACTTAGATTCTCTGTGAAGAGTGTGTTTTTTGCAGAAACGGCAATACTTGTTCATTTCAAGTCTGTCGGGTGTATTCTGCTTGTTTTTCATTGTGTTGTAATTGCGCTGTTTGCATTCGGTGCAAGCAAGTGTAATCTTGACTCTTTTACCGTTAGCAGCCATCTGCGGCACCTCCATTATTCGGAATTTTTAGTCCGCTCTGAGAATTTATCAGGCAATTCCCGGCGGACCGGCCTCCCTCTGCGTTACCAAAAAATCAGGGCGCAAAAAAAGAACCCTTTTGCAGAGGTAGAATTATGATACCACAATCTTTTTCTGCCGTCAAGTCCTTTTTTGAAATTTTTTCATATACGGCGATATAATATTACATTATAATACGCCTTTTACATAAAGCCCTCTTGTAAATTCCTCCGGCGGAGCGTTTTTTTCAATGCAGGTCTTTATTACGGTTTCGCATTTTTCTTTGCCTTCATCGGTAAAGAAAATCACGCCGAAATCAATATTCTTAACCTCTTTATCAGCCGCCCAAAGCGGACGGGAATTGAGGATATAGCTGCTGCCGTTTTTGCAGATAACCGGAAAATCTATTCCCATTCTGTCGGTCAGGTGACTTTTCGAACCGCATTCGAAGCAGGAAATTTTATTTTTCACGGGGCAGTTTCTTGTTGTCATAAGCGGTATTCTGCCGTAAATCATAATTCCTCTCGGAATATCCGAGCCGATATGCGAAGCCTGATTGAATGTACACTCACACGAGAGAAGCGCATCTGATGCACCGAGCCTTTTGATTTCTTCAACGGAAGCGGTGTTGAATATATTCATTCCGAAGCCGCACGAAAACGGCATACCTGCTTTTTCGGCGATTCCGGCACCGTCAAGCGTGCATATCCAGGCTCTGTCAACGCCGTATTCTCCGAGAAGCCTGAGGCGCCGAATATATTTTTCCGAATTTGAAAATACGGCATTCGGAATTTCCGCGGCAATTTCTATACCCTGCGCCTTAATCCGTTTGACCATTTCTTCGTCCGTTTCAAGCGGAACGATTACCCTTGAAATGCCGTCAAGGCTTTCGGGAATCTGCTCCTGCCTGAAAAATCTTGCGTGATATTTATAACCGTATGCCGAATGAGCGGTATATTCATTCTTCATCGGCTGAACGGGCTTTTCGGCTCTGCGTATCAGCGCACCGTCAAGCTTTTCGAGTGCATCACGGCGAACCGCATTCAGCGCAGCTGCCGGAGCATTCAGTCCGTTTTCAAAATCGGTATGTATACTATTTATATAGAACTGTGTTCCGCCGCACTTTGAGAGCCGTTCTCCGAGTTCATCTTCGGTGACGGCTTTTTTCAGCGCCGGAACGGGAGAAACATCGGAAACGCTTTCTGCCGTCTGTCCGAGGCAGGAGGCTTTTAATTTTATCGGCTTACCGGCGAGGAATGTTACATCAAGGTCAACGGGAATAAGCGGATTTTCTTTTTCATATAATTTTGCAAGCTCATTGAGAACGGGAGCGGCACTTTCAACATCTTCCTTGCGGCGAATGCCGAACATATCCTTTCCGAGCTTGCCCACATAATAGCCCTTGGTGAAGCCCGAGCGGGAGAAAACCGCGCCGAGAGCGCTGTTTATTTTTTCATCGGGAGTGCGGTTTATGCTGTTTTTGCAGGCGGTAACCGCAGCCGCAACATATTCGGGCCGTTTCATTCTGCCCTCGATTTTGAACGAGCATATTCCCGCCTTTTCAAGCTCGTTAAGCTCCTCAACAAGCGATAAATCCTTGAGGCTCAAGGCATTTCCGCCCTTGCCGTTTACGCCGAACGGCAGTCTGCACGGCTGAGCGCAGAGGCCTCTGTTTCCGCTTCTGCCGCCGAGAACCGAGCTCATAAGGCATTGACCCGAAACACACATACACAATGCGCCGTGAACAAAATATTCAAGCTCCGTATCGGTCTGAGAGGAAATTATTTTTATTTCTTTTTCGGAAAGTTCTCTCGGAAGCACGGCACGGCAAAAGCCGAGCTTTTCAAGCTCCCGTATTCCCTCAACGCTCTGAACGGACATCTGAGTTGAAGCGTGCATCGGCATAGACGAAGAAACCCGACGCACGAGTGCGGCGAGTCCGATATCCTGAATGATGAGTGCATCAATATTATATTCGCAGGCTTTTTTTACGGCTTCATAAGCTTCGTCAAATTCGTTATCGGCAACAAGAATATTCAGAGTCTGATACACCTTAACATTTCTTGCGTGGCAGTATTCAACCGCATTTTTCAGCTCTTCATCGGAAAAGTTGGAAGCATTTCTTCTTGCATTGAAGCTTTTTCCGCCGAGATAAACCGCATTCGCACCGCATCTTACTGCGGCTGTGAGCGCATCAAAGCTGCCTGCCGGAGCGAGTATTTCGGCACTCATAATTATTTAGCCGCCTTTACGGAAGCGAGTTCCTTTGAAAGTCTTTCGCTTTCGCGTCTTGAAATTTCGGCTTCGCTTCTTGCCTTTGCGGCATCTTCAAGATAGCCCTGAATCTGATTTCTCAGATTTTCGGAGGTTATTTCGGATTTTTTGTAAAGGTCAACATATTCAAGCGCCGTAACGATAGCCGCCTGAGTTACCGATATTCTCGAATTTCCCTGCATAAGCGCAGAAATTTTTTCGTCAAGCTCCTTTGCGATTTCCGTTACATATTCCGGTTTATCCTCGGTTCCGAGCTTATATTCTTCGCCTGCTATTGTAAGTTTTATCTTTTCCATATTATCAGCTCCGTAAAACATATATATTTGTATTATACTACACTTTTTCCGCAGAATAAAGAGATTTTTGAAATTTTGTTTTTTCGCTGTCGAAAAAGCTTTTTTGTGTTGACTTTTTGTCGGGATTAAACTATAATTTTATGTAACATATGAAAGGTGGAATAAAATTGAAAAAGAGTAAAATCGAATCAAAGGGATTTGCTTTTATAACAATCCTTTTCGGCATTATCGGTCTGCTTATTATGCTTCACCATATTGCCAGCTACGAAGCAATTCTCCGTCCGTTTATGAATTATCTTGTTGAAAATAAGATAATCACAAACAACATCAGCGGCATTGCATTCCTCAGAATGTTCACAAACGAATCCAACATTTTTGTTGACCTCTATCTCATTCTCTACGGCATCGGGATTTTCGGTTCAAAGTGGGCATATAAATTCACCCATAACGAAATTCTCAGAGGCGCTATCACTCTTTACATCGGAATTACGGGAATTATTTATTTCACCGTTCTCCTTCCCTTCGGCGGCGGAACATTCCCCAAGGAAGCAGTTGATAACCTCGGTGTTCTCAGAAGCACCGGCCCTATGTGGTTCACGGCAGTCGTAAACACCTGGAATCACCTTATCACTCCCGTTTGCTTCGTTGCATTCTGGTTCGCACCCGTTGTGAACGAAAAGCTTCCCGTATTCAAAACCACACTCAAATACCTTATCTTCCCCGTTATTTATTTCGTTATGTGCGAAATTCTCGGCGCGAAAGACGGTTTCTATCCCTATCCGTTCCTCAACGGAAAGCAGATGTGGGATATGCTCTTTGCGGCAAAGCCCTATACCGAAGCCGGCGGACTTCTTCTGCTTGCAGCTGCATTCATTCTTCTGCTTGCAATCTTCCTCGGAGTAGGCTGTGCATTCAATGCAATACATAATAAAAGAGTCAAGAATAAATAAAATAAAAATAAAGGGCTTGCTGCGGCAGGCCCTTTTTGATTCGGAATTATCATAATCCGTCTTTTTGATTTCTTCTCCAATGGAACAGATACTGCTGCGCTATGCCTCTTACTCCGTTTGCGCACTCCGGCAAGCCGTCGGGATACATCTCTGCCATAATGCGCTTTACCCACACATCAACGGGAAAAGCATCAACCTTTCCGAAGCCGTAAAGCAAGGTGCATTGTGCAACCTTTTCTCCCACTCCTTTAATTTTTATAAGCTCGTCTCTGCCCGTTTCGAGGTCAGAGGCGTTTATTTTTTCAATATCAATTTCTCCCGAAGCCATTTTATTTGCGGCATCAATTATGTATTTTGCCCTGAATCCCGCTCTTATCGGGGCTAAGCCCTCAACTCCCGCCGCGGCAACGGTTTCGGCATCGGGAAACGAATAATCGCCGTTTCCGAGAGGCTCACCGAGCAGGGCGCAAAGGCGTTCGATTATACCCTTTATTCTCGGAATATTGTTATTCTGCGAAATGATAAATGAGCAAAGCGCTTCCCACGGTTCCTGACGGAGTATTCTGATACCCGGAAACTCCGTTACCGCCGCTTTCATATATTTATCCGCTTCAAGCCTGCGGCATACTGCCGCATAATCACGGTCAAGGTCAAAATACGGCTTCCATATATTATCAAATGTTTCTTTGTCCGTATCATAAAATGTTATTTTATTACCGTTCTGTGAAAGAGTTAGCGGAAGTCCGAATGCAGTTCCGTGCCACTCCCCCGCTTCATTCTGTTTCCACCTGAATGCCTGACCGCAGTCAAGCGTGAGTGCGATGTCAAGAGTGCCGCATTCAATAACGGTATTTTTATTTTCGGTTTTAATTTCGGTCATAATTTTTATTCCTCGACATATAAATTTTTCATTCGGCAAAATTGTAAAGGTTTTAAAACGCAATGTATATATAACCTTACACATTTTGGCTGCATTTCACTGCTTTAAAGCGAAAAAAGCCGTTTTATTACAACCTTTTCCACTTTTTCCACGCAGTTATCCACATTCGGTGTTAAAAATTCGTTATACATATTGTATAATTGACTTAATTTTTTATAAGAATAAAACCTGTTTCACCTGTCAAAAATATAACAGTATTAAGACAAGGGGGAATTTTTTTGATAAAGGGAGTCAACCGTCAGGTAGTGGAAATAACACAGACAAAATGCGAATATTTTGAAAGAGTGCTGTTCTTTATAAAGCCCGAATTTTCCGCAGTGAGCGAAGGGGAACTGAAAGAACGGGCATCGGCAATAGCGCAAAGCGCCGGCATTCCTCCGGCTGAAAGGCTGAAGAAAAACAAGCTCCGTTCGGCGCTGAGCCTCGGGGCTGCCGCCTGTGCAGGCGCTGTGGTAAGCAGCGGAATTATGCTTCTGGGCTCAATCGTGTGACTTTTCGTAATGGCGGCAAAATGCTTTAAGCTCACATTTTTCGCATTGCGGTCTGCCGGAAATGCAGGTATCTCTGCCGTGAAGCACACAGCGGTGGCAAAAATCATTGCTCTTTTCGGGCGGAAGAATATCGCGCAGCTTCATTTCAACCTTAAGCGGGTCTTTTGTATCAACAAGTCCGAGAAGGTTTGATATTCTTATCAGGTGGGTATCGGCAACAACTGCCGGTTTTTTATAAACATCACCCATAATAAGATTTGCGGTTTTTCTTCCGACACCGGGCAGAGAGGTGAGCTTTTCAATGGTATCGGGAACACGGGAATCGTATTTTTCAATCATCATTGAGCACATTCCGATTATATCGGCGGCTTTCGCTCTGAAAAATCCGCAGGAATGTATAAGCTCTTCGATATCGTGAACATCAGCCGCGGCAAAATCCTCAACGGTTTTATATTTTTCAAAAAGCGCGGGAGTAACAAGATTCACTCTTGCATCGGTGCATTGAGCCGAAAGCCTTGTGGCAATTAAAAGCTGTAAGGGGTTTTCGGCATCGAGCGAACAAATCGCATCGGGATATTTTTTTTCGAGAGCCTCAATTGCAGCAGCGGCTCTCTCTTTTTCTGTCATTTTTTCACTTCCGTTTTAATTTTATTGCCGAAAATAATTATACGCTTTTTGCAGCATAAAATAAAGTGTTTTTTAATGAAATGTTAATTTTGTTTTTATTATATAAAAAGAAGTTGATTTTAATGTCGATTTGTGATAACCTTATAGTGTAGAAAACTATAAGGAGGATTTTCCTATGAAGAATAAATTCTCATCGGCTGTCGCAATATTTCTCTGCGCGGTGCTTGCCGTTTCGTTATTTGCTGCGTGCGGAACAAAACCCGAGGGCGGAAACGATTCAACTCTTTCTCCCGACGAAAGCTGGTACCCGGGAACGGATACCCCGTATGAGCCGGTTACCATCAGCCGTATTGAGCTTGCGGATATAGTCAACGAAGCTCTCGGCGATGAAGCAAAGGATTTTGACGGCACTCTCGGCTCTCTCTCCGAGGAGCAGCTCAAGAAGGTCGAAAAGCTTGCTCAGAAAAAAGGATATACGGTCGAAACCGATTCTCAGGGTAATTCCGTTATAAAAGACCCTGCTCACGCTCAGGCATCAAACGATGAGGTTGAAGAAATTCTCAGCCGTGCCGGAGTTACGGATTCAAGCAAGGTTTCAAAAGAAGAATACGAAAAGGTTTCCAAGGCCGCCGCGGACAGAGGAATGACGGCAGTTACCGACCCGAACGGAAAAATTGACATAATCAAGCCCACAACAACCAGACCGGCTGTTAAAACCACAAAGGTAAAGAAAACCTCGAAGGTTACAACGAAGAAAAACAATAATAATAATACTCAGCAGGGTCAGGATTCATCGGGCGTTCAGAAAATAATCACCAGTATGGCTCAGTGCATATGGAAAGGCACTTATTCCACAAAGACCAATGATACATTCGTTGATTCGGCTGCGATGCAGAACGGTTCGGTCTGCGTAGGTTCGACCTTTTCAACCGGAGAAGATAAGTCCGTTTCCAAAACCGGAGGACTTGTTGTTGCATTTGATTCGGAAGGCAAAAAAATGTGGACAAAAGCAATAGCCGGAGATAACATCACAAACTTTGAAGGTGTTACCGTGCTTGCCGACGGCAGTATAATTGCGGTAGGAACCACTCTTGCCTCAAATATTGCATCGGACGCCGAGTATAAATGCAAGGGAACGGTTGAAGGCATTGTTGTAAAATTCAACAGCAGCGGTGAGCGTGAATGGCTCAGGCTCTACGGCGGAAGCTCTTCCGATATAATCAACACCGTTGAAGCAACTCCCGACGGCGGATTTATCATCGGCGGAAAGACTTCCTCAACCGACGGAGATTTCAAGGATATTACCAATCAGCCCATATCGGCATTTCTTATGAAATGCGATGCAAACGGAAATCCGCTGTGGAAAAAGGCTCTCGGAAGCATAAAGCATTGCGCGTTCAGCGATATAGCAGTCTGCGATAACGGCATAGTATATGCCGTGGCTGTTACCTATCTCGGCGACGGAGACTTTGCAAATATTCAGAATATAATTCCGAAAAAGAAATCCGTTGTTTGTCTCAAGCTTGATGCAAACGGCAATCAGCTCTGGGCAAGAGCATTTTCGGACACCGGCGCAACCGAGCTTAATTCCATCGCCGTTTCCAAAGACGGCGGCTGCGTTCTTGCGGGACAGTATTCAACCGATAAATCGGGAAGCACAAATGCTTCGTTCGGCAAGATTTATAACGGCGGCGCGGCAGGAACCTATGACGGAATCGTTGTTAAGGTTTCGCCCGACGGATATACAAAATGGATTCTCCCAATTGTAGGTTATGAAAGTGATTTTATAACCGATATAGTAAGCGTTAACGGCGGATATGCCGTTTCGGGCTACACAACATCGTCAAACAGAGATTTCCGCAGCAATTCGGGAAATTATGATTCATTTGTTTATATAATTTCCGAATACGGTGAAAAGCAGACCTTTGCATCATTCGGCGGAAGCAATTCCGATACCGCAAGGTCAATATGCGGCAGCGGAACAACGGTTTATCTTTGCGGAATCACCAATTCCGCTGACGGATATTTTTCAGACTGCGCCGACAAGGGCAGCGAAAACTGTGCCGTCGGATTCAACTTCAGGTTTGACCTTGTTCAAGGGTGAGTAAAGTTTATAGTTTTTAGTTTTTGGTTAAGTCCAGATAATCGGGTGATAGAATGAAGTCATATAAAAAATTTATTTCCGTACTTTTGTCAATTATAATTGCGGTAACCTGTATTCCGTTTGCGGCTGTTGCCGAAGATATTCAGGAAGGGTCGGTTGAAACCTATATTCCCAAAGAACCGCTGTCGGTTTCCGCAGGTATTGAGGCGCTGAGAGGTCAGTTTGAATCGGGGGTTGCGCCCGAATGTGAAGGATATACTCTTGACTATGAGTTTTATTCTCCCGTCGGCACAAACGATACCAACAAATATCCCGTGTTTATCTTCCTTCACGGAATAGGTCACGGCGATTATGCCGGCTCTCAGGTTGATGACAGCGATATGCCGTTCTGGTCATCAAAAGAATTTCAGGAGAGATTCGATAATGCAGGCGGCGCATTCATTCTTATGCCGAGGTCGCCGGAACAGAATAATATGTACTGGGGCGAAACTCTGATTGACCCTCTTCACGCTCTCATTGAGGATTTTATCGGCATTCATAAGGAAAATGTTGATACCACACGCATTTCCATCAGCGGCAGCTCTGCCGGCGGCGGAATGGTATGGATGATGCTCGATGAATTTCCCGAAATGTTTGCAAGCGCAATTCCAATTGCATCAACGAAAATGCCGAATATCTTTGAAATAGGCAAAGCATCGGCAACTTCGATATGGATTGTTTCAAGCAGTCTTGACCCGATTATAAGCTATCCGTTCAATACCCTTGTTGTTTGGGGAATGATTAAGCTTCTTAATGATAACCGTTCAAACTGCCGTCTTTCCACATTTTCAAAGGTAACGAACCCGAACGGCGAAAGCTCATCGGATAACCATCACCTTGCAGGCGTTATAACCTATGACCTGCACACCTGGGGTGACGGAATATATCCGTATCTTGGAACCGTTGACGGAAACGGAAATGAGGTTGACCTCACGCCTCCCAACGGATTGATAAAGTGGGTATCAAATACATATTCGGATTATGACGGCTCTCCCTCCGAAAAAAAAGACTTCTTTCTTGAAGATGTGGTAAACTTCTTTGTACATCACGGAAGAAACGTGGTTCTGTTCTTTACCCACATTTTTCAGGAATTACTCGGACTGTGAGTTTAATTCGGATTTCGGAATTTGAAACAGCCGTGTCGGCGGGATGTGGTCATCAATGCCATTAAGTTTAGCCATCAAGGTGATTTTTTATGTCCTTCCTTCTCCTTGAGGAGAAGGTGGCGCGGCGCAAGCCGTGACGGATGAGGTGTAGCCGCGAAACGACAATATTGGATAGAAATTTCAGTTTTCCACCTCATCCACCACCTTCGGTGGTCCCCCTTCCCCTCGAGGGGAAGGCTGTTTCAGTTAGAAGTCAGCGGTTAGAAGTTAGTAGTTAAGGGGCGCAAGCGCCGGATTTTTTAAATTCGGAATTCGGAATTCGGAATTCGGAATTAAGGGGCACTTCGTGCCGGATTTAGTCCGAAACTACTCACTCCTACCTACTCACTCCTAACTTAACAATCGGGTACGGGTGAAACCCGTCATTAATTCCGAATTCCGAATTCCGAATTCCGAATTTGAAACAGCCGTGTCGGCGGGATGTGGTGGTGGATGGTCATAACACAGTAAAATATCAAATTTTACTTTTTATGGCATCTGTCACTGTTAATCAGTTACTGAAACTGATACAGGTAGCTTGACTTATGATGTCAGACTGCCTGTATTTTTATCTCTAATGCAACTTTGTATTCTTAATCGGCATAAGACAATGTTCTTTTATCAGTAGTAGTTTAATACTGAAAATCTGCACTTTTTAATTCAGAATGATTTTATGAGGACTATATCATTAATTCAAATCTGATTGGATGAAGGTACGATTTCACGGTACCGGGTGCCGTAAAAATATTCAAAAAACGGCACTCTTGATGAAAATTCAGTTTTTCAAGTAAGGCTTTTTTCGCATATTCTGTATTTATCGGTATTGTGAAATCTGAACTCTTCACAACTGAAAATGCGTGGTGTGTAGTTTATCATAAAAGGAAATCTGAAGCGGCAAAGGTACAGATTTACAGTACCCGGTACTGTAAAAACTCATCAAAAAACACCACTCTTGAAAAATAAATGATTTTTTGAGTAAACGAAACGGAGGATTAAAATGCTTTTAGTAAAGAAATGTGAATTCAATATTGCTACCAACACGGTTGACATTATTACCGACGACGGAACGAAGGTTTTTGTTGACTGCGATGTTGTGGAGGATGAATTTGGACTGACCGTCAGACACAGGGCAAATCTTGATTATCTTCTTTACAATTACCCAGTTGATTATGTAAACCTGCTGCTCAGCGATCAGATGAAAGATTATCTTGACAAAGCAACATCATTTTCACTTGATTAATAGACAAAACAAATACAGCCGCAGAAACACGCAGCCCTCGGAGGATTTTTATCTTCCGAAGGCGTTTAATAATTATTGCTTGAAACAGGCTGCTTTCAAAAATATGATAGTAATCAACACTTTCAAATTAGAACTGTTTCACACTATCTCTGAGATGCTGTCGGTTCATTTTTTTGTCAAAGGGAAAAAGCTCATTTAAATGATTCGGATAATTTAAGGCTTAAATTTGGCACTATACGCATTAACATCGGGGTCATCCATTAGCCAACCAAATTTTCTTAAAAAATCCAACTTTTCTTCATCAGAAAGCCATTCGTCTAAAACATGTCTTACTCCGGGAATATATTCGTTTTCCTTACCGTCAAAGAATCTACTACCGGGGCCCTCTTTGTACTGCCGTGGAATACCATCTATAATAGCCTTCCAAACTCTGGAGCCGCCGCTTGTGTAAAGATCATTTCCGACTATACCATCTAAAATGCCACTAGAAAGTTTTTGTAATAAGTACATTTCCTCATTTGTAATTGCCATCATTTATTCTCCTTTTAAATTATTGATTTCATCAGTCCGATTGCTGAATTTGCTATTGCTTTTCCGTATTTACCGACGAGAAATCCAAATGCAAAGACTGATGATAATTCTAAGCTCAAAACAAAAACGGTGCTTGAAATATTGCTTGTATCATGTTTATCATTGGAAATATGAACATGAGCAGATTCTATTGAAGGGGTTTCTTTCTCAACATATGTTTCCTTAACAACAATCGAATCTGAATTCTGTTGCTTATATTCACGCACGCAGGCACACATTTGCAGTCCACCAAAATTATCCAGATAGCAGACTTTAATTTGAAATCCCTGGCATGATTCCAATTGATTAAACGAAAAAGCATCTTTACTTAAATCACGGTCATTTGTTATTAAAAGCTGGCTTTCTTTTGACCTTCTGTTTATAAGTTCAGAAAGAACATCTGCATCTGCAAAAGCATTTTGGTCTTCTTCACTGATTATTTCATTATCAATTTCAAAAACATCTGGGTTTTCAGCAATTAATGCGATAGCATTCATCGAGGCCGCTTCTTTTTCAGGTATATTTGAATACATATGTCTCGCAAGTTCAGCTTTGACAGAATGATGAATATAAAACTTTTTATTGAGTTCTTTTAAGTATGGCTCAGCACTTTTTATGAATGTCCTGATTTTAGCTGTTTCCATTAATGTAGCAGTATCAATATAGAGGCGGTCATTTGTGCGGATCATTTTTTCAATGTATTGAATATTGGTCATTGGCAGCTCCTTTCGTGATTTGTGTTGACTTTTTAATGCAAACATATTATACTAAGCAAGAAGTGAAATGTAAAGTAATTACAAAAACAATTATTTACTTTTTGGGTAATGGAGCGGGAACAATGAAATATAATTCTGAACTTATAGGTAAAATAATTTTATCAGAAAGAGAAAAAAGACAATGGAGTCAAAAAAAGCTCGGTGAGAAGCTTGGAGTTTCGGGAAAACAAATATCTAATTATGAGCATGGAGATCCTATTCCACCAATTGATATTATGTTAAATCTCTGCGATATTTTTGATTGCGAGTTAGGCTTCCTTCTTGGAGAAGAAAGCTATTCTGAAGGCACTAAGCTTCAAACTGCAATACGAGATAATCTAAAACTTACTACTTTATCAACAGCGGCTATACATAAAATCACGGGAAACAACCGATCTTCTTTGTCATTTGGATATGAATCCGAGAATTATACTCGTATATTAAATAATTATTTATCTTCTCCTTTTTTTCTGGATTTTATGGAAGCTCTATTAACTCTTGATGAGCGCATTTCAAAACAAAAATCTATTTTTGATTCGATAATCAAAAAATATGGGAAGCCTCTTTTTGAAGAAGCATTTGAATTGTATGTTAGCAAAATTGACTATGTACATGATTTCGTTGATGCATCATTACCAGAAAATGTCATAAAGGTTTTAAATGAAATTGAATCTTCAATTGATAAATCTTATGATTTGAGTTTTGAAATCAAAGTTTCCAGATTTGAACTTAATGAGATATTTGAAAAATTAATAACTAATTTATATCCACTTGATAAGCATAATTAAAGTTATATAATTTACATTATGAGAAGTTCGCCGAAGGCAGCGTGAAATGTATCGAAGATGAGATACCATTTGATCTGCCCGACAGCTGGGCGTGGGCGAGAATATCGTCTATTTGCGTCATAAATCCAAAAAACATTTTGAACGACG
>JAZRYD010000053.1:0-10109 GCA_045600535.1 Acutalibacteraceae bacterium
AAAAACGAATATATCGAAAGGCAAAGACCGCTTGTTGTTATCACCGCCCCCGGCCCGGGAAGCGGAAAAATGGCAACCTGCCTTTCTCAGCTTTACCACGAAAATAAAAGAGGCATTAAAGCCGGATATGCAAAGTTTGAAACCTTCCCGATTTGGAATCTGCCTTTAAAGCACCCCGTTAACCTTGCATATGAGGCGGCAACGGCAGACCTCAACGATGTTAATATGATTGACCCGTATCATCTTGAAGCATACGGAGTTACAACGGTAAACTATAACAGAGATGTTGAGGTTTTCCCCGTTCTCAATGCGATATTTGAAAAAATCGAGGGCAAAAGCCCGTATAAATCCCCCACCGATATGGGCGTTAATATGGCGGGCTACTGCATATGCGATGATGAGGCAACCCGCGAAGCTTCAAAGGACGAAATTATCCGCAGATATTTTGCCGCCCTTTGCGATTTAAGACTCGGAACAGGCAAACAGGAAGCGGTTAACAAAATCGAAAGCCTTATGAACCAATCGGGAATCAAGGTTGAGGACAGACCCGTTGTTAATGCCGCCGTTCAGAAGAGTGAAATCACGGGCGGTCAGCCTGCCGTTGCGATTGAGCTTCCCGACGGCAGAATAGTAACCGGCAAAACCTCAGACCTTCTCGGAGCCTCCTCGGCGGCGCTGCTGAATGCGGTTAAAAACCTTGCGGGGCTTCCCGATGACCTTCTGATGATTGCCCCGTCAATAATCGAGCCTATTCAGAAGCTCAAAACGGATATTCTCAAGAACCATAATCCGAGACTCCATTCCGATGAAACTCTTATCGCTCTTTCAATGAGCGCCAACACAAACCCCGTGGCAAATAAAGCGCTTGAAGCCATTCATCTTCTTTCGGGCTGCGAAGCTCATTCAACTGTTATACTTTCTCAGGTTGACCAGGATGTATACAGAAAGCTGAATATAAATCTCACAAGCGAACCGAGATATCAGACCAAAAAGCTTTATCACAAATAAATTTTCGCAGGAGGAGTGAAAGCAATGAAGAAAACATTTTCTGTTTTTCTTGCTCTTATTATGAGTACGCTTTTGCTTACTCCTGCTTTTTCCGTTCAAAATCGGATTGAACCGATACCGATTTATAATTCCGAGCCGGGCGAAAACGGATATATCCGAACTGTAAATTCCGACAATTCCGGCGGATTATCGCTTATGGAAACGGATATTGTCGGAACGGATTACGGTTCACTCCCCGAAGCCTACGATTCAAGAGAACACGGCGTTATAACCGATGTTAAAAATCAGGGAGATTCCGGCTGCTGCTGGGCGTTTTCAACCGTAAGCGCTCTTGAAAGCGATGCAATATCAAAGGGTTATGCTTTAAAAGATAATGTCGATTTTTCGGAGTCGCACCTCGCATGGTTTACATATACGCCCGTTAACGATGCAAGCAGCATAAACAACGGTGAGGGCGGAGTTTCTCTTTACGGATATTCTCCTTTTGAATACGGCGGAAACTGGCAGAGAGCCGCCTGCACTCTTGCTTCATGGAGCGGAATTGCAGACGAAAATGATTTTTCGTTTTACGGTTACAATATGTCATCAATGGGAAATTATCCCGAAAGCAGCAGAAAGAATCAAGGCTCGGGATATATTTTAAACAGTGCTGTGGCTCTTAATCATAAAAATCCCTCCGAAATTAAGCAGTGGATAATCGAACACGGAAGCTGCACCACAGCAATATATTTTGATGTTTCTTTTTATGACACTTCAAAAAAATCCTATTACTGCAATGATTCATCAAAATCCGCCTATACAAACCATATGGTTTCGGTGGTCGGCTGGGACGACGGCTATTCGGCTTCAAATTTCAGGAGCGGTATACAGCCGTCGGGAAACGGTGCCTGGATAATCAAAGACAGTTGGGGCACAGATACGCATAACGGCGGATATTTTATGCTTTCATATTATGATGCTTCCGCTGTTGATTTTGCGGGCTTTACGCTCAGACCTGCTGATGATTTTTACGGAAATTATAATTACAATGCTTCGTTCTATAATGCTTTTCTTCCGTTACCGAACGGCGGCAGAGCGGCAAATGTTTTTAAAGCTGAGCAATATGAAAAAATCAAAGCCGTGGGAATCACCACGGGCGAAAGCAATGTTTCGGTCACCGTAAACATTTACACAAATCTCAGGTCAAACTACGCTTCTCCCGTGAGCGGTTCTCCCGTTCAAACCTGTTCGGCAACACTCTCAAAGGAGGGCTACGGTATTGTGGAGCTTCCTCAAACGGTATCGGTTTCGCCGGGAACGATTTTCTCCGTTGTCGTAACCTATAATGGAAGTAATTCAACAGTAAATGTTCCGACGGAGCTTCCGGACGATGAAGCGGATTCACTGTATTCATTCAAGACAAAGCAAAGCTATTATTCATCATATTCAAGCGGAACATCGTTTCTCGATATGTATAATCAGGGCTGCGGAAACTTCTATATTCAGGCGCTTACCGAATGCAGTCATCAGCCGTCCGAAGCGGTTAACAGCGTTTACTGCACGCATGAAGGAGCATCAACGGTTTACTGCACTCAATGCGGTAAAAAGATTTCCGAAACCGCAATTCCCGCCGCAGGTCACGATTTCGGTGAATGGTCGGTTCGTCAGCCGGTTTACGGCACAAATACAAAAGAATCCCACCGCACCTGCGAAAGATGCGGCGAGACCGAAAGCGTTACTTATTTAAACGGAAGCAATTATGTTACGCTGTTTGATTTTTTCAGGTTGATTTTTGAAAAAATATCTTATCTCTTCAAACATATATTTTAATAATAAATCCGGCGCTTGCGCCCCTTAACTTCTGACTTGTAACTGCTAACTGCTAACCGAAAAAGGGCTTGTGACAAATTTTCATCACAAGTCC
The DNA here is from genome assembly GCA_045600535.1 of Acutalibacteraceae bacterium. Classification (GTDB taxonomy): domain Bacteria; phylum Bacillota; class Clostridia; order Oscillospirales; family Acutalibacteraceae; genus CAG-177. Next base: position 2,912 of record JAZRYD010000053.1, read on the forward strand.
TTTTTATCATTTAATCGCCTTGAAATATTTTTTGAAGCTTGAACCGTCCTCCATACTGTAACGGCTGAGGTTAAGTCCTGCGTTCATCAGCAGCGCTCCCGAATAAATTTCTCCCGTTTCTTCATCGGTATAATATTTATCGGGGTCAAGTCCTTTGAGCCTGAGATAGAATGTATTTTCCTCCGACCTTCTCATAACAACATTTGTGACAAGTGCTTCCGTCTTATCCTCGGAAACAAACATCCATGCCGCTCTGAAATGGTTTTCAAACGGAGAAATGAGGCGGTAAAGGTCGCCGAAATGAATAACATCATAATATTTATGATATTCCGCAACCTGCTTTTTCACCGTTTCAACTTCGTTTTCGGTAAACTTATTCGGGTCAAGCTCATATCCGAATGAACCCCAGAGAGCAACATCGCCCTTGGTTTCATAGCCGGCTCTTCTGCTTGCCGAAACATGAGCGCCCATTGTTGAAGCGGGATAACACATTGAAGTGCCGAACTGGATTGAAAGTCTTTCAATCGGGTCGGTATTGTCGCTTGTCCAAATCTGCGGAGAAAAGCTCAGCATACCCGGGTCAAAGCGTCCGCCGCCGCCCGAACAGTTTTCCATAAGCATATCGGGAAACGCCTTTGTGAGCCTGTCCATAACCTCATATGTGCCGAGCACAAAACGGTGCGCTATCTCCTTTTGCTTATCGGCAGGATATGCCGCAGAGCCGATTTCGGAAAGATTACGGTTGAAATCCCATTTAACATAGTCAACCTTGCAGGAGGAAAGAACGGCATACATTCTGTCGAAAATGTAATCACGAACGTCCTGACGGCTGAAATCTATAACATACTGATAACGGGCAATTGATTTTTCTCTGTTCGGAACATGAATACACCAATCGGGGTGCGCACGGTAAAGGTCGCTGTCACGGGAAATCATTTCGGGTTCAAACCATATGCCGAATTTAAGTCCGAGCGCATTTATTCTTTCAACAAGCTGTTTGAGAGTTCCGCCGAGCTTTTCTTCGTTTACATACCAGTCACCCAGCGCGCGCCTGTCATCAAAGCGGTTGCCGAACCAGCCGTCGTCCATAACTATCATATCAACGCCGAGCTCAGCCGCCTTTTTTGCAAACGAAACAATTTTATCGCCGTCAAAATCCATTCCCGTTGCTTCCCAGTTGTTGATAAGCAGCGGTCTTTTTATATCCTTCCACTTGCCTCTGATGAGGTGCTTTCTGTAAAGCCTGTGAAAAATACGGCTCATTTCACCGATACCGCTGTTTGAATAAACCATAACAGCCTCGGGAGAACAAAAATGCCCACCGGGTTCAAGCTTCCAGCCGAAGCCGTCGGGATTTATGCCGAGAAGCACTCTTGTGCCCGAATTCTGGTCGACCTCAACATCAAATGAAAAATTACTGCTGTAAATAAGATTGAAGCCGTATGCCTCGCCGTAATCCTCGGTTGCTCCGCTTGAAACAATTGCTCCGAACGGATTCTGACTGTGACCCGAAGAACCGCGCTTGCTTGATACGCTCTGTATGCCGTGAGCAATTGCACGCCTTGCAATATTTCTTTCTTTTCCCCACTTGCCGTAGAGTGTTATCATTTCATAATTGCTTGTCTGAAAATCAACCGAAGTGCTGTAAATTCTTTCGATTTCGGCGGCTTTATCGGAATTGTTTATAACCTTTACACTTCTCGTCATTGCTCCGAGCTTTTCAAAAACCGTATAATAAAGCACAGCTTCAATTCCCGTAACATCGTCACGGGTGAGAATTTCAAGAGTCTGAGCATCTGCTTCATCTTCAACATAGAGCGACGGCAAGCCCTCAATGGCAGGCTTTCCGTTGTAAATTTTATGCGAAACATATCTTAAATCGGTTGAATTGTTGCCGTCCGGGTTTCTGACCGCAAAGGCGGATATTCTGAAATCTCCCGTTCCCTCGCAGGGATATTCAAACGGGTTAACATCGGGCGAAAAATGCTCGTCATCAATATTTATATTCATCGGACTGAACGAAGCAAAGCCGCCCTTGTATCTGAGTGCAGACACATTATAATCGGGAATTTTCGCTCCGTAATAAAGATGAAGAAGATAATTTTCTCTGAAAATTTCGATAATATAGCTTGAAGAAGCGGTATCAAGCTTGAATATTCTTTTTTCGCTGTCAAAGATAATCGGCATCAGATGTTCTCCTTTATAAGCTGATTGATTTTTTCACGAATTTCAAAGAAGCGTTTTTCATCGTGCGGATATTCGCTGAAGGTAAGCTTTTCTCCGATGACTTCAAGCACTTTTTCTCTGCCGATTTTGCTTTCGAGAAGCTGCAATGCCATCATATCCTGGAAGCCGTCATAGAATACTTTCATTCTGAGGCTTGCAATTGCAGAGCCGCCCTTTGCGGGATATACAATGAACGCATCTCCTGCGGGAAAAGCATTGCCCGAATCCGTAACCTCATACGGGTCAATCGCTCTTTTTGAATACTGCGAATTATAAAAATTATATCCCCACTGCAAAAAGCCTTTTATATCATAGGAATAAAGTATCATTCCGAGAATACGGCTGCGAAGCGACGGCATTGCGATAAAGCGGTTCGGAACATAATCTCTGCCCTGTCCGCAGCAGTAATAAGTCCAGAGCTCCGGCACTTTGCCCGCAAAATCTCCAACGCTGTTTTCACACGGAATCGGGCATTTGACCGCTCCCGTTTCATAAAACGAATAATCGGAAAGGGCATCAATCACCTTATATCCGGGGAATATCTCGGAGATAAGAGCGGAACGCTTTTTATATGTTTTCATATGAACCTCCGACGGTTCATCGGAGATATGGAAAAGACATCTGTCCGCAATCCCCTCTTTTGCAAGAAACTCATTAAGCTTTTTGCCGAACTGACGGAGAAAATCATCGTATTTTTTGCTTGATGTTCTCGTGAACCAGCCGAAAATTTTCTTTTCTCTGCCTTTGCGGTCAACCGCAACAATCTTGGGAGCGTGCTTTGCTCCCCATTGGGTAAAGAGGTGGCTCATTTCAAAATATTCAACGCCGCACTCTTTGCACATTTCAATCCATTTTGAAAGATTTCTGAAATCGAAGCTGTATTTTCCGCCTCTGATTTTAACGCCGACAAGCTGAACGGTGGTTCTTTCGCCGCCGACTGCGGTATCAAGCGGAGGAGTGAACAGCGGAGTGAGAATGCAGTTTACGCCGTGCTTCACGGCAGCCGAAATAAAGTTTTTGTTTATGCGCCAGTATTCATCGTCAAACGCCTTTATTCCGTAATAATTGCAAAGGCAGTCCGAGTGATACCAATTGGTATGGATAAGTGTCTGCTTGGGAAGCAGAGCATTGATAATCTCAACCGAAGCCGAAGCGGTTTCACTTTCTTTTCCGTCGGAAAGAGTGACGGAAACATCGAATTTCCCGCTCTCTCCGTTCGGTTCAAGCTCCGCCCATACGCTGTACCATTTACCTGCCTGAGCTTTTATATCACCGTTAAGCGGTTCAAGAATATCGGGATACATACCCGAATCCTTGCTGATGTAATAATCGTCGGCACGCTCAAATGCGGCAAGTCCTACGGGAACCTCACGAACGGCATAAAGCTTTATGAAATCCGCACCCGAAGCCGTAACCGAAACAGAAGCGTCTGTTTCGCTCATAAAAGCAACCTGAAAAGACGAACGCTCGTTTTTCAGCATCGAAAATCCCGAAATTTCTTCGCAGAGAGGTTCTTTATCGGAAAATACTTTTTCAAGAGAACTTAAAACTTTAATTTTCATATCATTTACCCGCCATTTTCATATCCTTGGCAACTGCGCTGTCAACTGCCTTTATAACTGCATTTTCAAAGCCGTATTCCTTAAGAGCGCATACGCCCTCAACGGTTGTGCCCGCGGGAGAGCAGACATTATCAATAAGCGTTCCGACCGAAAGCGGACTTTCAAGCAGCATTTTCGCGCTTCCCATAAGCATCTGCGCCGCGGCGGTTTTGGCATCGGAAGCGGAAAGACCGTATTTTACACCTGCGGTTTTGAGTGCATCGGCAAACATATAGGCAAATGCGGGAGCACAGCAGGCAACGGCGGAGAATACGGAAAAATATTTCTCCTCAAGTCCGATTACCTTGCCAAAGCAGGAGCAAAGCTCCATGGCACAGCTTATTTCGTTTTCGGAAACATTCTCGTTATTGCAGAGTGCCGTCATTGATTCGCCCACGGCGGCATTGATATTAGGCATAATTCTGATGATTTTCGCTTTTTCGCCGAGCACGGAAGCGATTTTGCTTATTTCCGTTCCCGCAGCGGTAGAAATGAGTATCGGAGATTTTTTATCGTACTCATTCTTTATTGATTTGAGAAGCGCTTCAACGTCCTTGGGCTTTACAGCCATAAAGAAATAATCGCACTTTCCGACTATCTCCTCTGCGTTTGAAGCAACATTGACCGCAAGCTCCTGCGAAAGTGCCTGAGTTTTTGCGGCAAAAATATCATAGATAAAAATATTTTCGGGTTCCGTTATCTTTGCGGCGGCAACTCCGCGGAGAATTGCGCCTGCAAGATTACCCGTACCGATAAAACCTAATTTCATTTAAACCCTCCCGAATAATATTAAAAAACGGCGCAAGGCACTCAATGCCCTGCGCCAATGGGAATTTATTATTCTTTGATTTCCGATGTGCAATGCGGGCACTTTGTTGCGTCGATTGCGATTTCGCTCTTGCAGAACGGGCAAATCTTTGTTGTGGGTGCTGCGGGAGCTTCTTCCTCTTTCTTAGCGGTCTTTTCCGCAACGGTGTTGATTGCCTTAACAAGACAGAAAATAACAAATGCCATAATAAGGAAGTTTATTATTGCGCTGATAAAATTGCCGTAATTGAGAGTTGCGGCATTTTCGCCCTCGCCGAGAACAACAACCCATGTGCTGAAATCGAGACCGCCGGTGATAAGGCTGATAACGGGCATTACAACATCGTTAACAAGCGAATTAACGATAGCCTGAAAAGCGCCGCCTACGATAACGCCGACTGCAAGGTCGATAACGTTGCCTCTCATAATAAACTTTTTAAATTCTGCGAAGAAACCCTTTGATTTTGACATAATTTTGCCTCCAATAATATTTTATGTATATAATTTACCAAAAAATTTACAAAAGGTCAACACCTTCAAGGTCAAAATCCGGAATAAATTTTTCCGTTGATGAGGATTTGCTCTGAAAATAGCAGTTTTCAAAGCCGAGCTGTTCGATTTTATCCCTGACGATGGAATATTCCCGTGAAGAAAGAGGTCTGTTTATCGGCGGCATATCCTTTGCCTTTCCGAACGGCGTATACTGCCGCATAACGCTTATATATGTTTCCGACGAAAGATTTTTCCTGACCCATTCAAACACCTTGACCGCCTGAGAAATATTTCCGGGCAGAACCATATGACGGATTATAATTCCTTTTTTTGCCAAACCGTTTTCGTCAAGCACAATATTTCCGACCTGACGGTACATTTCAAGCACCGCAGCCGAGGCATATTCAAAATAATTTTCCGCATCGGAATATTTCTTTGAAACCGTGCTGTCAAAATATTTTAAATCGGGCAGATAAACATCAATAAGCCCCTCAAGCATTCTGAGCGTTTCGGGCTTTTCGTATCCCGACGAATTATAGACTATCGGAACGGGAGAATCATATTTTTCAAGCGTTTTCGCAAGCATCGGAGCATAATGGGTGGGCGTTACGAGGTTGATATTATGAACGCCCTTTTCAATAAGTGCATCAAAGATTTTCATAAGCCGGTCTTCGCTTATCTCTTTTCCGAAAGCGGAATGGCTTACCTCATAATTCTGGCAGAAAACGCAGCCGAGATTACAGCCGGAAAAGAATACCGTTCCCGAACCTCTGCTTCCGCTTATGCAGGGTTCTTCCCACATATGGGGTGCGGCTCTTGCAATTTTATATTTTTCACCCGCTCCGCAAGCTCCCGTGCTTTTGCTTCTGTCGGCACGGCAGTTTCTCGGGCATACCGAACAAATCATATTCCGACCTCCCAATACAACAACTCTATTATATAACACTTTTTCACAAACGCAATAGATTTTATTTGCATTTTTCAAAAATATAATGTATAATAAATTGAACATTTTATAATGGGAGATCTTGATTATGTTTCTTGCAATAGACATAGGCAATTCAAATATAACACTCGGAGCATATGAAAGCGAAAAGCTTGTTTTTCATTCCCGTATGTCAACCGACAGAACCAAAACCGCCGACCAGTATGCCGTTGAATTTCAGCAGATTTTTCTTCTCAACAATACCACCGAAGCGTGCTTTGATTCCGCGGCAATCAGCAGTGTTGTTCCTGAGCTTTCCGGTGAAGTGAGTGAAGCGGTTGAAAAGCTTACGGGCTGTAAGCCGATGCTTCTCGGACCGGGGATAAAAACGGGAATGAACATTCTGATTGATAATCCCGCTCAGCTCGGTGCGGATTTGCTTGCAGGCTGTGTTGCGGCGGCGGCGCTCTATCCGCTTCCCTGCCTCGTTATCGACCTCGGAACGGCAAGCAAGGTCAGCGTTATAGATAAAAACGGCGCATTCTGCGGCTGTGCAATTGCCCCGGGCGTTCGTATTTCGCTTGAAGCGCTTTCGGAAAAAACCTCTCAGCTTCCGAATATCAGCCTTAAAACTCCGAGCCGCGCAATCGGCAAAAACACTCTTGATTCAATGCAGTCGGGAACGGTTTTCGGATTTGCGGCAATGATTGACGGACTTTGCGACAAGCTTGAAGCCGAGCTTGGTGAAAAAGCGGCAACAACGGTTGCAACCGGCGGACTTGCAAAAGACCTTATAAAAAGCTGCCGCAGAGATATAATATATAATCGTGAGCTTATTTTGCAGGGCTTGCAGATTTTATATAAAAAGAACAACAAATAAAAAATCCGAATGCGCCGCATCTTGAAAAAGAGTGACAGCAGGGAGGAAAAAATATGTCAACAGATAAAACCGCAAAGAAAAATCTCATAATTGCACAGCTTGCAATGCTCAGCGCAATTATCATCGTTATGACCTTTGTCCCCTATCTCGGATACATCAGCTACGGCGGGCTGAGCATCACGCTCATTCACATTCCCGTTATAATCGGCGCCTGCGTTCTCGGCGTTAAGGGTGGAACGGTTCTCGGCTCTGTGTGGGGAATATCCT
>JAZRYD010000054.1:0-3984 GCA_045600535.1 Acutalibacteraceae bacterium
GGAAATCAAGGTTATATGCGTGCATCAAAAGCCCTGATGGACAGAGAAACAAAAATGATTACCGCTCTTATGGATTTCGTCTGTGATTGGGATGAAAACAACGGTCAGAAGCATCCTCTTATCGGAGTACAGGTCTATAACGAACCGGACGGTTATCCTCGCTGGCGTGTTTCACAGCAAAATATTTCGGCGGACGGTTCACAAATTACGGAATTGGACGCATGGCAGGATGTATATACTTTGATTGATAATGCCGGCAAGGCATTCAAAGCGGCAAAATATAACGTATATACCCGCACGAATCTTACTGTTCTGACCGAAGTGACGGACTTTGCCGAAAAATTATATGATCTGGAAGGAATTGATGCCGTAGGAAACGATCCTTACGTGCAGAACATTGGTGATCTTTATAACACGCTTTCTGATTTCAAGAAAAATCTGAAAGGCAATTTCAATCACATTGCCGAAAATAAGGGCGTTTATATAAATACGCCGGGTTTGCTTATCACATCGGCGTTTTGCGGAGCAGGTTATAATATTTATGATCTGGCTACGCCGCAATACTTTATTGACAATACCGATGATCCGTCTGCGATAGATCACGGGATTCTGAATACCGATTTATCGGATAAACAGCATACCGACGCAGTACGCAAAACATTAAAGGCTCTTACTGCATCCGGAGATGCTTTGATTTTTGCAGACCGTTCGGATTTTGCCGTGTTTAATCTGGAGGGCGGTTTTCCTGATGAAAAATATACCCGTTCGGTAAATACAAGCCGTGTGAGAGCGAAGTTTTCAACGGAACAGGGTGCGGTCGGGTTTGCAATTTATTATAACGGTTATGTGTATGCATATGCCAGCGAAAATGCCGTGCTTTCCATATGGAATGCTGCCTGCGGCAAAGCGGAATACGGCGGATACAGTGAAAATGTGTGGAATGGAGTCGGAAATGTAAGGACAAAAAACGGCAGATATTTGCTTGAAGGCGGCAGGCTTTGCCGTATCAAAACAGAAAAAACGTATATTCCGCTTATAAGCAATGTTAAAAAATACATAGGTGAGCCTGAAAACGGCGATATCCGCGGCGGCATTGGTATTTTAAGCGGAATAAAGGATTTCTTTGACAAGCTTTTCAATTTGATCAAAGTAAACTAGTAAGTTGTCAAATCGAAATTATATAACAGAGGTGCTTTAAATGGATAACATTGAACAAATTATAAAAAACACTACGGAAGAGAACCAAAGCAAAACGGACTGGACAAAAGCCTGGAGCACAAAGTACCCCGTTCTGAAAACATATCAGAACGAGGTTGACATTCCGAAATATGCAAGCCGCATAAGGGCAATGTTCACCGAGCTGCAAAACGATTACGGATACAGCGAGCTTGATTCGATGCTTGTGCTGAAAGATATTCTTGCACATGAGTATTTGGATAGGCAAAAGGGGTTTGAACCCGATATGCCTTAAAAAGTGAGCTTCACGCACATTCAGGCGTTTTTCTCCTTGAAATACGCGAGTATATCTTCGTCGAAGAAACACCTGACTGTACGCAAATCTCATCTTTTTAAGGTGCTTCGCAGTTTTGACAGGCAGATTTTCTGCCAAGATGAGGCGAAAAGCGCAGGAATACTTTGTGTATTCCGAGCATTTTTAACAAAATATCGGCAAAAAGATGTCGTCAAAACCATATTGTGTTCGACTTCCTTTTGCCTAACCGAGTGATGATAAAACGAACCCATTTTCTTTCGTTTTAAAGCAGCTATCTGCTTCGTTGCCCTCATTCGCAATACACAAAGTATTACTCATTCGGCCGCCTCGCATATAACTACTCTAAAGCGAAATAAAACTTGCCTTGATACGAGATATTTTTTCGTATGACAAGAAAGAGGAAGCAGCAAGGCTTGGTGCCTTGCAATGACGATGACGCTGTCAGGCGGAAAAAGATCCGTATTCAAGGTGGGTTCGGATTATTATCACTCGGTTAACGGCAATGATGATCGGCGACTGCCTGTTCATTCCCGTAGGAGCGAATGTTCCGGCTTCGCAGATTTTATCAATGGTTTCTTTCGGAATCATATCGCTTTTATATTTTCTTATGCTGCGCCTTGTTATCATATTTTCAATAGTGTTCATTCTTATCCCTCCATTATTTTAAGGTAATTTTCTTTATCAGTATCTCCCTCGGTTGAGAAGCAGAGAATAATCGAATCCTTATTCAGCTTCAGTTTGTCACGAAGCCATTTCAGGCTTTCATTCTGAAGCGCTTCAACAACAAGACCTGTTGTTGAAGCTCCGCTTTCGCCGGAAATAACCTTTTTATCGGAGCCGCAGGGCTTGCCGAGCGCCCTCATTCCCGTTGGAGCGATGTGCTCCGGAGCGGCAACGAAGTTATCGGCGTGGTCTTTGAGAATATCCCAGGCGAGCCTGCAAGGCTCTCCGCAGCAAAGACCTGCCATCATTGAATCCATGCTTCCGGCGGTGGGGTGAAGCTTTCCGTCATTTGCCTCGGCGGTGGCAAAAAGACAGTCTGCGGAGTTCGGCTCCAGAACGGTTATTATCGGCCTTTCGTCATCTTTGTAAACATCCGCAAAGAAAGCACAGACAGCGCCTGCCATTGAGCCTACTCCTGCCTGGAGAAATATATGAGTGGGCTTAACCGGACCGAGCTGTTCGAAAGCTTCGAGAGCCATGGTCGTGTAGCCCTGCATAATGTGAAAAGGAACCTCTTCATAACCGTCCCACGAGGTGTCCTGAACCGTCAGCCAGCCGTATTTTTCGGAGCATTCTTTTGCGAGGCGGACATCGTCATCATATTTCAGCTCGGTTATGCTTGCGTCGGAGCCTAATTTTCTGATGTTTTCGAGCCTTTCTGGAGCTGTTCCTGCGGGCATGAAAACAACGCTTTTCTGCCCGAGACGGTTCGCCGTCCAGGCAACGCCTCTGCCGTGATTTCCGTCGGTTGCCGTTACGAATGTGATTTCGCCGAGCTTTGCCTTTGTTTCTTTACTTGTCATTTTTTCATAGGGGAGAGCGCTGATGTCAGTGCCGAGCTTTTCGGCTATCAGAGAGCCGATGGCATAACTGCCGCCGAGCACCTTGAACGCATTCAGCCCGAAGCGGTAGCTTTCATCCTTAACAAAAAATCCCGAAATGCCGAGTTTTTCGGCAAGAGAATCGAGCTTAACAAGGGGAGTGACGGAATATTCCGGAAAGCTTCTGTGGAAAGCACGCACTTTTTCAGCTTCCTTAATTCCGAAATCGGAAGTATTGCTCAATTCGTTTTTATTTTTATGCTCAAGATGAACAAATCTGAAATCGTCTGACATAACACATCATCCTTAAATTTTTATGTTTTGATTTTATCATATCCGCATTTTAAAATCAATCCCGTAAATAAAAACAGAGCTGTCAAAAGACAACTCTGTTTTCTGCAATGAGAATATATGCAAATTCAGTTTCAACCAAATCGATAAAAGCTAATTCAGCGGCTCCGGATCGCAAACCGGATCGTTACCTTCAACAACCAATAAATCATAGTGAGTAATTACATCAATTTTCATTTGTTGTTTTCCTTTGCAGTGTAATGGAAGAAATAAGCATAACCCTGATACTTGTGCAAGCAGAATCAAGCATTTTATATTCTTGTTCCGAAATATAGTTCGTTTTGAATAGAAGTTCGAGCCAATATCCGGTTTCATTTGCCTCTTTCAAAGCAATTTGAAGCTTTGCAATAAAATCCGCTTTTCCGTGAGCATACTGCGCTTCACGGATATTTGCACCGATAGAGGTGCCGCTTCTGCCGATTTGGTTTGAAATAACCGATTCGTGCTTCAGTTTCGGATCTTTTACCAAATTGATGATAGAAACCGCAAAATCCATAGACTGAACAGACAACTGATCGTTGCGCATATACACACCCCTGCTTTCACAATAATTATATCATAAAGCTGTTCCTAAATCAGTGAAGACGGCTTCGCCTA
>JAZRYD010000055.1:0-6185 GCA_045600535.1 Acutalibacteraceae bacterium
CATCAACTGTAACTACAATAGGCGATTATGCTTTTTATAAATGTCAAAATATTGCTTCTGTTTTCATATCTGATACAGTTACAAATATCGGTTACAGAGCGTTTGCCGGATGTACTAATCTCTCAAGCGTAAAAATGCCTATGGGGTTAGTTGATTTGGATTCACAAGCATTTGACAGCTGTCCCATCAAATCTATTACAATTCCTAAGTCGTTAAAAACTGCAGGAGGTTTTAATTCTGGATATGGTGGTCCGTTTGCTGACTGTGAACAACTGAAAACTATTGTTTTTGAAGATGGAATTACTTCAATTGCTCCATATTTATTTATGGGATGCACTGGAATAGAAAAACTGACTATACCAGAAACCGTTACTTCTATTGGTTCATATGCATTCACAGATTGTATAAATTTGAATGATATTGAAATTTCTTCATCTGTATCAACCATTGGGGATAATGTTTTTTGCAATTGTACTGCATTAGAAAAAATCACTATCCCCCAAAATGTTAAAAAAACTGGTTCAGAATTATTCTGTGATTGTAAAAAATTAAATGAAATAAACATTTTAAATAATGATATTGTGTTGGGGCAAAGTGTCTATGGTATGTTCAATAACTGTATTCAATTGGAATCTATAGATTTGCCCAAAAACATTACATTTATAGGTTCCTATTGGTTCGAAAATTGTTCCTCTTTATCTTCCATAGAAATACCGTCAAAAGTTAATACGATTGGTCAAACAGCTTTCATAGGATGCAATAATCTTACCTCAGTTGATATTCCTAGAAGTGTTACCAGAATTGATAATTGGGCTTTCAAAAATTGCGATGCCTTAAAAACTGTCAAAATAAATGGAAAAGTATCTTATTTTGGTTCCGGTGCTTTCCAAGATTGCGATGCTCTTGAAACGGTGGCTATGAGCGATTCCGTAACTTCACTTGGAAGCAATGCATTCCAAAGCTGTGATAAGCTTGCAAGTGTAACTCTCAGCAAAAATCTTTCAACAATTCCGAGCGGCTGCTTTGCTGATTGTCCTGCACTTAAAGAAATTGAAATTCCGCATAATATTATGGGAGGAGTAACCAAAATTGAAGCAAACGCATTCAAAAACGATACGGGATTAACCAAGGTTATCATTCCCGTTACCGTAACATCAATCGGCTCAGAAGCATTCTCTTATTCGCAGGTTATGACCGTTTACGGCTGCAAGGGAACATACGCTGAAACCTATGCAAATACAAACAAATTCAAATTTGTTGATGTTACAAAGAATATCGCCGGTATTTGCCTCGCAGACAGCACATATACAAACGCAAGCAATCAGAAGATTGGCGAATCAGACAGCAACAGCGAAAAGCTTACTCTTACCCGTTCGCAGACCGTTACTCCGTTGTTTGACTATTTGCCCGCAGATACGACCGATATTCTGACATTGAGCACAAACAACACAAGCGTTGCTTCAATTAAGAATAATCAGATTTACGGTAACGGCAACGGCACAACTACCGTTACCGCAACAACAAGCGGCGGCTTGACCTACGATTTCACCGTTTATGTTCATACTCTTAATTCAATTGCAATTTCAAAAAATCCGACAAAAACAACTTACAAATACGGTGAAGCTCTTGACCCTAACGGTATTTCGGTTACCGCTAATTACTCTGACGGCACAAGCGAAACCGTTGACAGCAGTTCGCTTACCTTCAGCGGCTATAATCCCGAAAAGTACGGCGACCAGACTGTAACCGTAAGCTGGTGCGGAAAGAGTGCAACATTCAAAGTTACCGTAACCGATGACAGAGTTAAGGCAATATCCATTTCGGTAACCACTCTGCCGAATAAGACCGAATATGTTAAGGGTGAAGCCTTTGACGGCACGGGAATGGTAGTAACCGCAGCCTACACAGACGGAACAAAAGCGGCAGTTACAGGTTACAGCGTTTCCGCAATGAATTCACTCAAAACAGGAACGCAGACCCTCACTGTAACATATACTGATCCCGTTTCGGGCAATAATCTTACAACAACATTCACCGTTTCTGTTGTTACAGCTCCTCTTGCTGTTTCGTCCATAGCGGTTAAATCCAACCCGACCAAAACCGCTTATGCCGTTGGTGATACACTTGACACATCAGGGCTTAAGCTGACGGTAACTTATTCCGACGGCTCAAAGGGTGAAGTATCATCCGGTTTCACATGCACACCCACAACGCTTTCAACATCAGGAACACAGACTATTACTGTAACTTACAGCGGCAAAACAGCCACATTTACTGTTGCCGTTAAATCCGCCGCCGAGGTGCTTGCAGATGCAAAGGCAGCAGCAAAATCAGAACTCACCACCGCAAAGAACAATGCAAAGTCAGATGAGGCAAAAGCCGCCCTCGATACTGCAATTGCAAATGTTGACAAGGCAGCAACCACCGATGCCGTAACAAGTGCAAAATCCGCCGGATTAACCAATGCCGCAAATGCAGACAAGGCTCTTGCAGATGCAAAATCCGCCGCAAAGTCAGAACTTGCCGCCGCAAAGAGCAGCGCAAAATCCGATGAGGCAAAAGCTGCTGTTGATACTGCCGCTGCAAATGTTGACAAGGCAACAAACCTTGACGATGTAGCAAGTGCAAAATCCGCCGGATTAACCAATGCCGCAAATGCAGATAAAGCTCTCTCAGATGCAAAGACAAATGCATTGAACGAGCTCAGCACAACAAAAGCAAATTCAACCTCCGATGAGGCAAAGACTGCTGTTGATGCCGCTGTTATAAATGTTAACAAAGCGACAAATCTTAATAATGTTGCAAGTGCAAAAACTGCCGGATTAACCAATGCCGCAAAAGCCGACAAAGCACTTGATGATGCAAAAACAGAGGCAATCAAGGCACTTGAAAATGCAAAAGCAAATGCAAAAACAGAAGAAGAAAAGAACGCAATAGACGAATCAATCAATAATATAAGAAAGGCAACGAACCTCGCCGCCGTTAAGGCTGCAAGCATTAACTTTGATAAAGTTGTTATCAAAACCGCTTCGGCACAGACCATCGACTACCGCAGCAAAGTTACCATCAAGGCAACAGCCGCAGATGTTCCCGAGGGGTACAAGCTTGCGATTTATCTCGGCAGTCAGAAGGTCTCCGAGGGAGACAACAAGTCCGTTTCATACGAATACGGTGAGCTCAAATCCGATTTGAATTACTCCGTAAAAGTAATTGACGCAGGCGGAAATATTCAGAAGGATTCAAGCGGAAAAGAACTCAGCAAGGACGGCGGTAAGATAACCTGCAAGGCAGGCTTTTTCCAGAAGCTTATCGCATTCTTCAAAGGTCTGTTCGGTTCTCTCCCGAAGGTTGAAGTAAAGCCGTAATACTCAAAAACGCCCATCGGATTAAACCGGTGGGCGTTGATTTATTTTAACATTCCGCAAAATCTGACAAATTTTATAACCCATTTTTGCCATAATATCCTTGATTTGAAAATTCACTTGAAAAACATCGAATTTTATTATAAAATTCAATTTTAAATATTTTCTCTGTGTTCCTTGATTTTTTTTACTATATAGGTTATTATATGATACAGTATAGTCATAAATCGCTGAAGGGGATTGGATACTATGATATATGTTACCGGAGATATGCACGGGGATATGTCCCGTTTTGATTCTCCCGTTTTGAAGCACCTTAAAAAAGATGATACTCTTATCGTCTGCGGCGATTTCGGATTCGTATGGGATAACAGCAAAACGGAGCAGAAAAATCTGAAAAAGCTCGGCAATAAGAAATTCAATATCTGCTTTATTGACGGAACTCATGAAAATTTCGAGTTGCTCAATTCATATCCCGTTACGGAATGGAAGGGCGGCAAGGTTCACAATATATGCGGAAATCTCTATCACCTTATGCGCGGTCAGGTTTTCAGAATAGACAATATGACCTTTTTCACCATGGGCGGCGGAGAAAGTCCCGATATTGATATAAGGTTTGAGGAAAACGCCTGGTCAAAATGCGAATTTCCGTCCCGCGATGAGCTTCTTGAGGGTGCGGCAAACCTCGAAAAGATGAACTGCCGTGTTGATTATGTTATAACTCACGAGCCGCCGATGAAGATTAAAAGCTTCTTAAAGCTCAAGGACAGCGAAACGGCGAGCGTTACGGGTCTGAACACTTATCTTGAGGAGCTTTCGGAGGCCTGCACATTCAGACGCTGGTTCTTCGGCTCAATGCACCTCGATAAATATATTTCCGGCTCTCATGTGGCGGTATTCCAGAATATCATAAACGCCATAACGGGAGAAGTTTCACGATAATATAAGGGAGAAAAATTGATGTTTAAAACCTTTTTTGATCAGACAAAGGGTTACCGTCTGACTTCGGTGCTGTCGCCTCTGCTCATTCTTGTTGAGGTTATCCTCGAAGTGCGGATACCTTTTGTTATGTCCGACCTTGTTACTTACGGAGTGCAGGGAAATGCGGGCTTCGGGTTTGTTGTAACCCAGGGACTTAAGATGATTGCAATGGCGCTTGTTTCGCTTCTGAGCGGAGCACTTGCCGCAAGATATGCCGCCGTTGCCGGAATGGGCTTCGGCTCTAATTTGAGAAGTGCGGTTTTTGCAAAAATACAGGATTTTTCGTTTGCGAATATTGACCGTTTCAGCACTCCGTCACTCATCACCAGAATGACAACCGATGTTAACACCATTCAGATGGCTTACACCATGGCGATAAGAACCGTTGTGCGCTCTCCGTTTATGTTTGCAATGGCATTCTATTATGCGCATAAAATAAATGCGAGTTTGGCAAATATCTTTCTGATTGCCGCTCCGGCAATGCTTATTCTGCTCGGCTCAATGGCGATTATCGCCCTGCCCCGCTTCAAAAAGCTGATGAGCAAATATGATAAAATGAACTCATCAATTCAGGAAACGCTCATAAATATCAGAGTTATCAAGGCTTTCGTAAGAGCAAAGCACGAAAAGGATAAGTTTCAGATTTCCAATGACGAGCTGCGTGCGGCTTCGATTTCGGCGGAAAAGCTGCTCATTCTTGCAGGCCCGTTTATGCAGCTTACGATTTACACCTGCCTTGTGCTGGTGTTCTGGTTCGGCGGAAAGCTCGTTATCAACGGCACAATGGAGATAGCAAAGCTCACCGCATTCATCAACTATGTTACTCAGATACTTATGTCGCTGATGATGATTTCAATGATTTTCGTTATGGCGATAATGTCAAGAGCTTCTCTGACGAGAGTTATTGAGGTAATCCGTGAAAGCCCCGAAATTACCGACGACGATGCCGACCCCGAATTAAAGGTTGCCGACGGTTCGATTGATATGGAAAATGTCTGCTTCAAATATTCAAAGGACGGCAAAAAGAATGTTATCGACAACATAAATCTGCATATCCGCTCCGGCGAAACAATCGGAATAATCGGCGGTACGGGCTCGGCAAAAACCACGCTGGTTCAGCTTATCCCCCGTCTTTACGATGTAACCTCCGGCGTTGTCAGAGTAGGCGGCAGACCCGTTTCGGATTATACTCTGCGCAATCTGCGTGACAGCGTTGCAATGGTTTTGCAGGTGAATCTGCTTTTCTCGGGCACGATTGAAGAAAATCTTCGCTGGGGCAACGAAAACGCCACTATGGAAGAAATAGAAAATGCCTGCAAAATCGCTCAGGCTCACGATTTCATTATGTCTTTCCCCGACGGATATCAGACAAATCTCGGTCAGGGCGGCGTGAATGTTTCGGGCGGTCAGAAGCAGAGGCTCTGCATTGCCCGTGCACTGCTCAAAAAACCGAAGATCCTTATTCTCGACGATTCAACCAGCGCCGTTGACACCCGCACCGATTCGCTGATCCGTGAGGGATTCAAGGAATATATCCCCGAAACGACCAAGATAATCATTGCGCAGAGGATCGCTTCCGTTCAGGAGGCGGATATGATAATCGTGCTCGATAACGGCTCCGTTTCAGATTTCGGAACTCATGAAGAGCTTCTGAAATCCTCCTCAATATATCAGGAGGTATATTATCAGCAGACAAACGGAGGTGACAAGGATGCAGAATAAAAAACCGAAGTTAAACGTAAAAGCACTTCTGAGAATGATGAAAATGCTTTTCAAGTTTTATCCCGTTCTTTTCCCGGTAACAATGGTCTGCATCGTTTTCTCGGCAGTCACCTCCTCGAT
>JAZRYD010000056.1:0-2802 GCA_045600535.1 Acutalibacteraceae bacterium
CGAGTAAACAAAACTGTTCCGATTACTCGCAAGAGCTTTTGGAAGTGTTTCTTTTACTTCCATCTACCCCCGAGAGTTCTCAGAACAGTTTAACATCTCGGTTATACTTGATTAAAGACGGGGGATTATTTGGGGGTTACACTGTTTTATCTGATAAATAGTGTAAATCTCAGTCGAGCGTGAATGAAGTCGATTTGTCAAGATAATCCTTCATCTGACCGCTGAGCAGCAGGTTTACATAATCAACAGGGTGATTATAAAGAAGATAATCAAGGTTTGCACGGTGTCTGACAGTGATGCCGTATTCGTCATCAACCACATCGCAGTCAATAAAAATCCTTGTTCCGTTTTCGGCTTCGATATCAACCGTGTTGGTATCAATGTTAAATTCACATTTTCTGATTGAAAGCATTTTTACATCCTCCGTTTTCTGTTATTTATCAATGTATTTCGCACTTATATCATAATTCCCGATTGGTATGTATAAGTTACCGAATGCCCTGATTTTGAACGGATTTCACGGGGCATTTTGTGAAGTCGTACGGGACAAACGAGTAAGAAGATGATTGAAGCCTATGAAAACGGCATAAAATAAATCCGGTTTGCACAGCCGCTCTTTCTCATTTGAGGAAGGGCGGTTTTGACTGTCCGAAATAAATGCACAATAGTTCAAATATTGTACAATCTAAAATTTTTATAAAGCTATTGACAAGCTTAAGCAGAATATATTATACCTAATTTATTATAAATAAAATGGGATTTTATTATTTTTTTGAGTTTTGTCAGAGGGTGATAAATTGGAGACGGTTAAATCCGGGTATGATTCCGGTCACGGTTTTCTGAGCCGGAATGCTTTGAAATATTTTGCGGTGGCGTGTATGATATGTGACCACATTGCCGTGGCGTTTGTCAGTGAGGAACCGCTGAAAACGGTGCTGACTTTTCTCGGCGGGCTGACAATGCCGATAATGGCATTTTTCCTTGCGGAGGGGTATGTTCACACAAGGAATGTTAAAAAATACGCCGCAAGGTTATTTATCTTTGCCGTGTTATCAATTCTTCCGTATTGCTATATTTTAACAGGTGTGTGGCTTCCGTTTGAAATCACGAGCGGCCCGGTGAATGTTTCGTCAATGAGAATTCCGCTGCCGAGCGGCGAATATTTTGTGATTTTCAGAGTGAATTTTCTGTTTACCCTTTTGCTCTCACTCATCAATATCATTGCGTGGGATAAGCTTAAAATTCCCGTACCATTTAAGGTGGTCATCACCGCCGCGGTCTGCTGGCTTTCAACGGGCTGTGACTGGGGCTACTGGTGCGTGCTGATAAGCTTTGTGTTCTGGAAATTCAGAGATAAACAGATTCTGAAATGGGTGCTTTATTCCCTTGTTTCACTTTCTCTCATTTTCTATTTCAAGGTTTTCCCGAATCCGCTGCTGTTCAGAGTAACATATTCGTTCAAGCCGGTGCATCTGGATTTGCTGCTTGTAATTCCGCTGATTGCTCTTTGCTATAACGGTAAAAAGGGTAAGGGCGGCAAATTCGGCAAATGGTTTTTCTATATTTTCTATCCGGTACATCTGCTGATTATAGATATAATTCTTGTCTGCCTTTCGGGGTGACAGCGATGTCATTAACTTAACTGCAAATTGTTGGATTTCTTGCTTCCCCTTGAGAAAAATTCTTCTTCCTTCTCCCTCGGGAGAAGGGGGACCGTCGAAGACGGTGGATGAGGGGAAGTCTGATGAATGTTTTGTAAAACACCTCATCTGCCTCGCAGGCTCGGCACCTTCTCCTCAAGGAGAAGGAAGAAAAAAGCTCGGAGCAAGGAGAAGGAAGAGAGAACTGCGGAGCAAGGAGAAGGAATAATAAGCCTTAAGTTAATGACACTGATGAGACAGGGTAAATATATACGCAGCTTAACATAAATGCAAAGTGAGGTAATGAAATGAAAACAAAAACAAGTCCCGCAAAAAAGCTTCTGGCGGTTTTTCTGAGCCTTATCATGGCTGTCGGAGTTGCCGTTCCCGCATTTGCGATAGAACCCGGCACGGGAATCAGCGAAATCAAGGAGATGGACAGGCTCGAAACTGTTATCGAAATGCGAAGAAATGCGTTAAAGAGTTATAAGCTCAATTCTGATTACGGCCATGCGCTCTATAATCTGCAAGAAGAAGTAGCTGCTCAGGAGGGTATGTCAACCCTGATGTCATTTTTTGCAACGGGAATGAATGTTGTAAGAGGCATCAGCTCCGTTATCTGCTTTGTGAGCAGTGGCAGGACGGTGACACAGCCACAGATTTGCGCTATTTCTTATTCAGTGAAAATTTCTTGAAGTGCGGTAAATAATGTGATAGAATGACTGAAAACGATGAAAAGCAGAAAAGCCCACCGCCGCAGACAGAATATCATAATCGGAACGGAGAATTGCAAATGTTTAAGAAGAAATTTTTAATAATAATTTCGGCAGTAATTGCTGCAGTACTTGCCGTCGGATTCGGACTCGGCATATTTTTTGAGAGAAGCAGCCGAAAAAACGAGGATACCGATTTCACTTTAATAAACGAAATTACTTCGATGTCTGAGGAAAGCACTTCGGTATCCGAAGGAGGCACTTCCGTATCACCTGAAAATGCCAACGCAATCAAGAAGCCCAAAGAGATTAAAAATCCCGAAGGATATATATCGGCAGTAAAAGATTTTTTTGCAGGATTGCCGGAAAGCGATGATGTAAGCGGATATGTGGTTGATTTGAACGGCGACGGTATCAGGGATATTATTTATCAGGTGTTGTGGCATCCC
>JAZRYD010000057.1:0-29503 GCA_045600535.1 Acutalibacteraceae bacterium
CCGAGTAAACAAAACTGTTCCGATTACTCGCAAGAGCTTTTGGAAGTGTTTCTTTTACTTCCATCTACCCCCGAGAGTTCTCAGAACAGTTTAACATCTCGGTTATACTTGATTAAAGACGGGGGATTATTTGGGGGTTACGATAAATATGGCAATAAAAAGCTCCGGAAACCGAAAAAACGGTCAAAAAGCGGTCCTGCAGCAAATCGCCGCAAGACCGCTTCGTTTATTTTATTATAACTTTCGCCGTATACTCACCCAGCAGCCAACAGGACGGGTCTGCAAAGGTTACGGGAACATCAATCGGCTTATCCGATATTTCCGTTATATTTCTGAGGTCGGCATTAAGAATTATATCCTCAGCCGTAAGAAGCTCGATTTTTTCTTTCGGACCGACAACCGTAACCTCGGTGAAGCTCAAATCCGAAACCTCGGCGCCGATGCCGTCCGTTCCGTTGATGAATCCGATTTTTTCGGGAATTTCAAAGGTCTTTTTGCCCATTGAAGAAAGGTCAACCCTGACGGTAAATTCCGTTGTGCCGTCGGCAATAATTCCGCCTGATATTTCTTCTGCGGAAATTTTAAAGATATTCACTCCCGCATCAAGCTTTAAAAAATCAATTGAGGCTATTTCAAATCCGGTCATATCGTCAAGTTTATTTTCGGGTATTCCGAACACCGCCTCGGCAGGTGAAACCGTAACCGCAAACGGCACGCTTTCAACATAATCGGACGGCTTATTTATAAAGCTGCAAACCGCCTGAAGCTTTGCTTTCTTATAGACGGGAACGGTTATATGAATCAGGTCATTCTGCTTATCGAATGTTACATATCTCAGAGCAGAGCCGTCTGCCGTATCGGCAAAGAGAGTCGCTTCAAGGGTGGTATTCTGATGAAGCTGTTCCTTAAGCGATACATAAGCCGCTATATTC
Source organism: Acutalibacteraceae bacterium (assembly GCA_045600535.1). Lineage (GTDB taxonomy): Bacteria > Bacillota > Clostridia > Oscillospirales > Acutalibacteraceae > CAG-177. The sequence goes on from JAZRYD010000057.1 coordinate 933, forward strand.
TGAATCTTGTTTACCTCGGATTCGGGGCCGCTGACCTTAACAACATTCGATTCGGGGTAAACAAATTCACCCATCATATAGCCCTCGGGCACTATATCTCCGTCAAAATCAATTTCGGGAACAACCGCAAATTCTTTCTGCTTTGTGTAGTCAAAGAATACATCAATATCGTCACTCGAAAGGGAAACTATTTCATATTCGGGGCGTGCGCTCACGCTGTCACAATTAAGATGAAGGCTGTAATTTCCCACGGAATTTACATAATTCGTGTTGGCGGTAACGATAATATCATCGGCAATATCGTCCGCTTCAACAACAATTTTCTTGCCCTTAACAGTAACATCAACGGTAAACTGTGTTTCACCGAATGCATCAAGTCCGAAGCTTGTGTTTAAAGTGCTGTAATCAATCGAAACGGGAATCTGCTTTACCGTAACCGTTACCTCGGGGCTGAATTCAACGGCAACAATAAGCCATATTATCACCGCAGCCAGCACGGAAAAAACCATCAGAAAACGATTATCGGAAAACAAATCACTTGTGTTGAATTTTTTATTTTTCATTTTTTCAGGCCTTTCAATAACTTTCTGAAAAATCCGTTTTCGTTCTTTGAATTTTTATTGTTTTTATCAATCAGATAATCGCAGAGAATTTCACGGAGTCTCGCTTCGTTTACATCTCTTTCAAACTCACCCTTGAACGCAACCGAAACCGTTCCCGTTTCCTCGGAAACCACAACAACCATTGCATCACTCTGCTCGCTCATACCGAGAGCCGCACGGTGTCTTGTACCCAAATCGCTTGATATTTCATCACTTTTGGTAAGCGGAAGCACACAGCCTGCGCAGAGCAGTCTGCCGTTTCTGATAACCGCCGCACCGTCGTGAAGCGGAGATTTCGGATAAAAAACATTTCCGATAAGCTCGTGAGTTACCTTTGCATCAATCGGTGTTCCGGTTCTGATTATATCGCCCAAAAGCATCTCGTTTTCCATAACGATAAGTGCGCCTGTTTTGCTGTCACTCATACGCTGAACCGCCTTGGCGATTTCGATTATCGCATCTCTGACGGTATCGAAAACATCGTTCTGGCCGCCCTTGAAAAGGTTGCTGATACCCGAAAGATTATTCTTTCCGAGGCGCTCGATAACCTGACGGATTTCCTGCTGAAACAGGATTATCAGCACTATAAACAAATTCTGGAAAACAAGCTTAAAGATATAAAGGCTCGCCTGCATTCTCAGTTCGTAAATTATCAGATAGATAATTCCGAGAACAACAAGTCCTTTAACGAGCAGCAGAGCCCTCGTTTCCCTGATAAGCTTTATTGCGTTATATATGACAAATGCGACAAGGCAGATGTCAAGAAAATCAAGTATTCCGAAATGGAGAGACGTGATTTTCGAGAAAAAATCAAATATGCTTTCAAAAGCCATTTTAAAATTATCCTTTCAGTAGGATTTATCCGTCTGTAAATGATACCACATCGGACAGACGGTTGCAAACAATATTCGGAGATTTAACAAAAATTTAATTTTCTTCTATCAGGCAGACCGCGTGAGCCGCTATTCCGTCACCCGTTCCGGTAAATCCCATACCCTCTTCGGTTGTTGCCTTTACGCTTATTTTTGAAATATCGGTCTTGCACGCCTCGGCGATATTTGCCCTCATCAAATCAATATACGGGCGCATTTTCGGTCTTTGTGCTATAACCGTACAATCTATATTTGATACCGAAAAGCCGTTGCTTTCAAGGTGTTTAACCACCTCGGTGAGCAGAACAAGGCTGTCCGCTCCCTCATATTTATCATCGTTATCGGGAAACAGCACTCCGATATCGCCGAGTGCCGCCGCACCCAAAAGAGCATCGCTCACGGCGTGCAGAAGCACGTCCGCATCGGAATGACCGAGCAGGCCTTTTTCATACGGAATATCAACTCCGCCGATAATCAGCTTTCTGTCCTCAACAAGCTTATGAACATCGTAGCCGTGACCTATTCTCATAATCATTCCCCCGTTATATTTTTAATGTCCGACACAAAATTCTCATAGGTTGTCATACAGTTGAGCACTTTTACAAGCGAATTTGTCGGAAGTCTTGACGGCAAACCGTAAAATTCAAGCAAAGCCTTACGCCTTTCCGTGCTGTTTGCCGTTCCCGTGAAGCCGTATTCATATAAATCGAGCTTCGTTATCGGTCTTTTCGGCTCTTCAACCGTTTCGCAAAGCACTCCCGCTTTATTGAGCGCTTCGATTATAACCGCTTCGGGAACACCCTCAACGCCGAGCTTTCCCTCTTTTGACGGCTCGGTTTTACGCTTCTCCTTGCCGAAAATATCCGGGATATAGGCGTGCTTTATGTATTTTGAATCAACCGTTGAGCCGATGAATGAGCGTATCTGGAAGCCTGCCGAATCGCTGTCGGTAAGTATAAGTATACCCGTTCTTTCGGCAACGGTTTTTATCATTTTCTGCAATTCTTTGTTTTTAAATATACCGAACCCGTCGGTCTGAATTATAGGCGCATCAATTATTGAGGAAAGCTTGATTTTATCGTATTTGCCCTCAACAATAACCGCCTGACTGATTTTTATCATTTTATTTGTCCTCAACCCTTGCAAGCTTCACAAGAGTCTGTTCCAATATGAGTTTTTTATCAAATGACGAGCTTTTCATCGCGCCGTCTGCCTCGGCAAGAATTTCCATACATTCGCAAAGGTCATCGAAATCAAGCGATGAACTGCTCCTTGCCGCATTGGTAAGCCGAAATTCTTTATTCTTATAGTTATAATATTCTGCCGCTTTTTCGGCACGGTTACCCGATTTTATCGCCGCCTTGGCACGGTAAATATCGGAATAATTCGCTATCAGAGCGCCGAGAATCTGAAATTCGTCCTCGCGCTGTTCAAACAGAACGGCAAGCTTTTTAAAAGCGCTTTCAAACCTGCCGCCCGTGAGGTCTCTTATCATATCAAATACCTTGGCATCAAGGCTTTTTATGCAAACCGCATCAATATCGGCACGGGTGATTTCTTCATTTTCGGCATAGGCGCAAACCTTTTCCGTTTCGTTGAGCAGAGTATTGAGGTCTGAGCCAACGCAGGTTATCAGATAAGCCGCCGCTCCCCTTTCAAAAGCCTTGGAGCGTTTTTTCGCTCCGCCCTCAAGAAGCTTTATCAGGTCGGTCTGCGTTTTCTTTTCAAGCTTAACGGTGCTGCCGTAATTATCGAAAAGCTTTATAACCTTGTTCCATTTTGCGCCTTTGGGTTCGTATGCCACAAAGGTGAATATCAGAGCGCAGTCATCTGGAGTATCGGAAAGCAGGGTTTCAAGCTGTTCAAAGCCGTTATCGTCAAGAGTATCAAGAGGGAAATCCTTAACAAGCACACACTTGCTTTCCGCCATCATCGGAACCGCAACGGCACATTCGTATATTTCGGAAAAGGAAGTTTCCTTTCCGTCAAAGGTATGAAAATTGAAGTCGGCAAAGGCTTCGTCCGTCGTTTTGTCGGTGAGCTTGTCAACATAGATTTTTTTCAGATAACTTTCTTCGCCGTAAAAGAGATAAATTCCGAGAGGATTGCTTCTGATTTTCTCTTTTAAAGCGGCTTCGTTCAGAGCCGGCATAAAATCTGCCTCCTTTTATGAACGCTCGGCGCAGAAATAACCGTTTCTGCACCTCAAAGTAACATTTCCTTTTTCAGCCGTTGAAGCACAGCTTATTCCCCGACGGCAAAGCTCGGTTTCGATAAGTCCGCCACGGAGCGCTTCGGCGTTTATAACCGTATAATCAGGTGAAATATTTTCATAATTCTGCGGCAAATCCCCTCTTGAAACAAGGAAATCGGCAGTCTGAAATTCCTCGGGAAGCTCCGAAATATCAATATACGGAGATGAGCAGACGAGCACCGATACGCCGTCTGCGCAAGCCTTTACCGCAATCCCCTTTTCGGTTTCGCAGGCAGCAAACGATATTCCGCCAACGCTGATTTTTTCATCGGTAAACATTTCCGTGAATGCGTTATCAGCCGCGCCGTAAATTTTATCGGCGTTCAGGGATAAAGCTTCCGTATCATCGCCTTTTTCAACGGATACAACGGCTTTCAGTTCATAACCCGTATCCGATACGGCATTCTGAATTTTGTTCAGGTGTAATCTGTCCGAACCCGAGCACCCGATAAGCAGGTTATCTTTTCCTCTTGAAACAAGAACCGAAGTGCCGCTTCCGACATCGACGGCGGTTATCCTTGTTTCGGTTTTTTCAAAATATGACGAAACAAAAAGAGATATTATGAACACCGCCGAACAGAGCCCTGCCGTTAAGCCCTTCATAGCTTTTCCGTTGTATGCCGCAAACACCGAAACTCCGGCAAGCAGGAGAACACCGATAATTATAATCAGCATTTTCTCATAGCTCACTCTGACAAAAAGAAAGTCAAAGTGGGCTGTAAGCTGCGCCGTTTTTATCATATATTTACAGAGCATTCCGCCGAGAAATCCCGGCAGATTGAATATATTGAGCGTTATTGCTCCGATAAGTCCGCCGAGTGCACACAGAACCATGGCATAGCCCGCCGCCCACACAATCAGCATATTTGCGGGAAAAACCGCAAATGTGAAGCCGCTGTTAAGCTTCGCCGAAACAGGCAGAGTAAACGACACGGCGGCTGCGGTTACAAGAACGCTTTCACAGATTTTCAGAGCAGCCGAACGCAGATGAATATTTTTAACCCGTCCGAGCTTTTCTCTGACTGCGGGCAAAATATTTTCACTGCAAAGAATTATTCCGAGACTTGAAAGTGCGGAAAGCTGAAGTCCGACCGAGCCGGCGGAATACGGGTCGGCAACGGACATAACGGCAAGCGCAAAGCCGAGAGAATTGAGCGCATCGCGCCGCCGCATAAGTATATTTGATAAGAGAAAAACAAGCATCATTATTCCCGAACGGATAACCGAATAGCTCATTCCCGTCACCTGCATAAACAGAACAACGAAAACCGCCGTAATAACATTTGAGAGCCGTTCTCCGATTTTTGTTTTTCTCAGAATATTCAGAATAAGAAGTCCCCAGACCGAAAGGTGCAGACCCGAAACACAGATAACATGGGATACACCGATTTTTCTGAAGCACATTAAAGTATAAGGTGAAATTCCGCTTCTGTCACCAAGCAGAAGCGCGACGGCAAGAGCGCCGTACTCATTGGGAAGTATGCGGTAAACCGCCTGTTTTATCGCGGAACGCAGACGCAGTATTTTTACCGAAAAAGGCTCTGCGCCCTCGGATTTTATCACTCTGTATTCATTTTGCAGCGGATAAGCTCCGAGATAAGTACCCGACGCCTTGTAAGAATTGAGTATTTCTTCGGAGGAGCTTCCGAGCTTATAAAGATTGAAATTGCCGCTGATATAATCAAACGATTCCGCTTCGGCGGGTTCGGAAAGAACAAGTCTGATTTTAAAATTTGTTTCTTCTCCGCCCAGCGAAACAACCTTTGCGGGATAGTACCAGTTGCCGTAATTCTGCTCCGGCTCATCGGTAATTCTCAGCGTTGCTTCACATTGCTTTCCGTCAAGCATAATAACAGGTTCATAGATATAAGTATTAAAAAACACAAGTATCAGGCAAGCCACCGCTCCCGAAGCAAACACCGCCGGAAGCACTTTGCCCTGCCTCAATACCCTGACGCAGAGTGCAACCGACAAAGCGGCGGTAAAAATGATGAACACGGTTACCGCCGTTTCGGTTGAACAATCAAAAAGAAATGCGAGAACAAAGAATATGCTCAGTCCGATAACCGCAAAAGGTCTCGGCATTAAATCACATCCGAAAAATTATTTTTCAATAAGAGGAATTACTCCGAGGAAGGTAAGGTCATCTCTGTTTGCGGCATCACCCTCTGCAAGAATTGCCGCCTTTGCAACTATCTGAGCATCAAATTTCTCAACAAGAGTCTCAACCGCTCTCAGCGATTCGCCCGTGCTGATAACATCATCAACGATAACAACCTTTTTTCCTTTTATCTGTTCGCCGTCAAGGCTGTCAAAAATAAGGGACTGAACATTTGCGGTTGTTATTGACCTTACATTGACCATAACGGGGTCTTTCATATAAAGCTTAGGCTTTTTGCGGGCAACAAAATACTTTTTGCCGCTCTGTCTTGACATCTCATAGGCAAGAGGAATGCTCTTTGCCTCGGGAGTTACGATATAATCAAAATCGGGTAATCTTCTAAGAAGCTCACTTGCGGAGTGAACGGTCAGCTCAACATCACCGAAAATGATGAATGCCGCTATATCAAGCTTTTCATTGAGCGGACAGCGAAGCAAATCTCTTTTCATACCCGCTATATCTACGGTATAATATTCCGACATAAATTCAACCTCTTTTCTTTATTTCACATCAACCTGCGGGCCAGCCGAAATCTCTGCCGCCCATAAGGTGAAAGTGCAGATGCTTTACCGACTGTCCTGCGCTTTCGCCTGCGTTGCTTACGATTCTGAAGCCGTTATCAAGGCCCTTTTCCTTTGCAAGCTTTGCCGCAACCTCAAAAATGTGTGCAACAACAGCGCTGTTATTCTCGTCTATTTCCGCCGCAGAGGTAATATGCTCCTTGGGAATAACGAGAATATGAACGGGGGCCTGAGGCTCAAGGTCATAAAACGCAAGCACCTTATCGTCCTCATAAGCCTTGTTTGAGGGAATTTCGCCGTTTACTATTTTACAGAAAATGCAGTCCATGATTTTTCCTACCTTTCCTTATTTAATCATATCCTTAACAATATCGGAAGCCGCTTCCATAGCCGCTTTAACTCCCGAAATATCCTTTGTGCCCGCCATTGCACTGTCGGGTCTGCCGCCGCCCGAGCCTCCGGCAAGCTTTGAAACAGCTCTGGCTATATTGCCGGCGTGAGCGCCCCTCGCAATTGCGTTTTTGCCGCAGGCACAGGCGAAATTAGCACCCGATTTATCGGCGGCGATTCCGCAGATAACCGCAACGGCATTATCATCTTCTTTAACCTTATCACCCATAGCACGAAGCTCGCCGGGGTTAACGCCCTCAACGGTTACGGCAACAAGCTTTATTCCGTCAAGGTCAATCGCTCCGCTCATTATATCGCCCGTTTTGAGCTGAGAAATTTCGCCTCTGAGCTGTTCGATTTCCTTTTCCTTTGCCTTGAGGTCGTTCATAAGAACGCCTGCTCTCTTGTCAAGCTCCGAAACATTGGCAAGCTTGAGAGCCGCGGCTGTATTTCTGATAAGCTCGTTATTCTTTGCGATATAATCAAGCACGCCCAAGCCCGTTACGCCCTCTATACGGCGAACACCTGCGGCAACCGAGGATTCGGAAACAATTTTGAAAAGTCCGATTTTTCCCGTATTATCAACATGAGTACCGCCGCAAAGCTCGGTTGAAAAATCTCCCGCCTTAACCACTCTGACTATATCACCGTATTTTTCTCCGAAAAGTGCCATTGCACCGAGCTTTTTCGCTTCATCAATCGGCATTTCGGCAACGCTGACGGGAAGAGCGGAGAGAATTATTTCGTTCACTCTGTTTTCAACCTTTTCAAGTTCTTCTGCCGTGAGCGCCGAAAAATGAGTGAAGTCAAATCTGACCGCCGATGAATTTACAAGCTGACCCGCCTGCTCAACATGAGTGCCGAGCGCTTCTCTGAGCGCCGCCTGGAGCAAATGTGCGGCAGTATGGTTTCTTGCCGCCGCCTCTCTTGTCTTAACGCATATTTCAGCCTTTGCCGCATCGCCGACGGATATGCTGTCACCGTCAACGATTTTACCGATATGCAGAATGTTTCCGTCTACGGTCTTGCTTGTTGAAGTAACTTTAAATACTGCATTTGCGGTCTTTATGCTTCCGATATCGCCTGTCTGACCGCCGCTTTCACCGTAGAAAACGGTTCTGTCAAGCACGATTGCCGCCTCGGTCTCAGCGGTTGCAAGCTCCGTTCTTTCGCCGTTTGCAACAATTGCAAGCACCTTGCCGTCACAGGCATAATCGGTATATCCGAGAAATTCGGTTTTGGCTATATCTTTAAGAGAAGCCTTGCCGCCCTTCCACGCTTCCGCACCCGCGTCCTTGCGTGCGGCTCTCGCGGCGGCTCTGCTCTCGGCATAAAGACGGTTATATTCGTCAATATCAACGCTCATACCCTTTTCCTCAAGAAGCTCTTTTGTGAGGTCAATCGGGAAACCGAATGTATCCTGAAGCTTAAAGGCATCTGCGCCGGAAAGAACCTTTGAATTACTGTCTGCGATAAGATTTTCAAGCAGACTCAGACCCGTATCAATCGTTTTATTGAAGCTTTCTTCCTCTGCCTTGATAACCTTAACGATAAGGTCATGCTTTTCAACAAGGTTGGGATAAGCCTTTTCATTCTCTTTGATAACGGTCTCGGCAACTTTATAAAGGAAAGTGCCGTCGATTCCGAGCAGTCTGCCGTGGCGTGCCGCTCTTCTGAGAAGTCTGCGCAGAACATAGCCTCTGCCCTCGTTGGAGGGCATAACACCGTCACCAATCATAAAGGTTGTGCTTCTTACATGGTCGGTTATAACGCGAAGTGAAACATCGCTCTTTTCGTTTTCGTGATATTTAACGCCCGCAATATCAATAACGTGCTTCATAATATTCTGAACGGTGTCAACCTCGAAAAGGTTATCAACATCCTGCATAATGCAGGCAAGTCTTTCGAGTCCCATTCCGGTATCAATGTTGCAGTTCTTGAGTCTTGAATAATTTCCGTTGCCGTCGTTATCAAACTGAGTGAAAACGAGGTTCCAGAATTCGGTATATCTGTCGCAGTCACAGCCGACCTTGCAGTCGGGTGAACCGCAGCCGTATTTTTCTCCTCTGTCAAAATAAATCTCCGAGCACGGACCGCACGGGCCTGCGCCATGCTCCCAGAAATTATCTTCCTTGCCGAGCTTTGAAATATGGTCGGGCGCAACTCCTATTTCGTTTGCCCAGATATTATAAGCTTCGTTGTCTGTCAGAACGCCGTCGGCGTCCTCATAAACGGTAACATAGAGCCTGTCCTTCGGCATTTTCATAACCTCGGTGCAGAATTCCCATGCCCAATGAATTGCTTCACGCTTAAAGTAATCACCGAATGAGAAGTTGCCCAGCATTTCAAAAAATGTTCCGTGACGGGCAGTTATGCCGACTCTTTCAATATCGGGAGTACGAATGCACTTCTGACAGGTTGTAACTCTTTTACGCGGCGGAGTAAGCTCACCGGTAAAATACTTTTTGAGAGGTGCCATGCCCGCATTGATAAGCAGAAGGCTCTTATCCCCCTGCGGAACAAGCGAAAAGCTCGGCATTCTCAAATGCTCTTTTGACTCAAAAAATGAGAGATATTTTTCTCTTATCTCGTTAAGTCCCATCCATTCCATAATAATATATCCTCCTACGGGGCTGAAAAAGTCCCTGTTATTACCGAAAAAAAGGTGCAGTTATCCGCAAAATGTCGGGACTGCCTTAAAGACAGCGGTACCACCCGAATTGCGCATATCTGCACCACTCTGTTTCCTTTAACGCCGGATAACGCCGCCGCTTTTAACGGCAGAGCTCGGGAACGGCCTTTTTTTCTTTTGATGTCCGGCGGTCATTCCAGCCCGAAAAATCGGAGACCGTCTCTCTGTGAAACAAAGAAAAAATTCTTTTCCGTCAACGCTTCAAATATTTGTTTATCACTCTCAGCCGACTGAGCTTTCAGCCTCCGAGAGAGTGCTTATGGCAATCCAGCCATACTGATTGTTAATCTTGATACATACCCATTCATTGCCGTTTTCGGCAGTCTTTTTGGCATATGCGTCAACCTTTTCACCCTCGGAAATTTCACCTACAAGGTCATAATCCGAGCCTGCATCGGACCTGACATTGGCGCCGCCTTCACGGGTTACGATATAAGTTCCGATTGGATTTGCCGAAATATCAGACGGAATTTCGGGTGAATTCTGAACGGTAATATTGATTCCGCCGAAGGTATTCTGAGCATTTCCGGTAAGGATAACACCCCATACGCCGTCTTTTTCGGCAATGAATACGCCGTCTTTTCCGGGCATTATTTCGTTATATTCAAACGGAACAACAACATCGTTTTTAAGATTGATTATACCCATTTTGCCGTTCTTCTTAACCGCAGCAAGTCCGCCGGTTACGGGACGGCAGTAATCACAGGCGTTCATATTATCAAAGGAATTGACCGCCTCATATTCATAAGGAATAACCTTTTTATCCTTTTCCTGGCTTACATAGCCCCACTTGCCCTTGCTGTTCTGAGCGGCGGCATAGCCCTCAAAATAACGGTCACGCTCAACATATGATTTGCTGTCAAGCTTTTCAACCTCAAGGCTGTGAGCGGTATGCGGAGTTTCGGCAACGATAACGCCGGTTGCGGTAACCTTAACCTCATAGTTCAGTCCGCCGAGCTCAAGGCAGATATGATAACTGTCTCTTCCGCTGTAATCTCTGCCGTTTCCGCAGCGCATAAATCCGTCATAATTCGGCTGGAGCAGAACCTTGCCCGAGTAATCCATAAGGCCGTATTTTCCGGTTGTTTTTGATTTGAAGTAGCAAACGCTCTCGTTAAGATAGGTTATCTCGCTGCATTCCTCAAAGCCGCCGGCTTTCCACACGCCTTCCGCGCTCTGTGACTGAGATGCCTCGGGAGTCTTTTGTTTATTCTTTGAGTTTGAAACAGCCGCGGATATTCCGAATATTGCAACAATAACAACAATTACCGCAGCGCAGAGAATTGCAATTTTCTTTATATCAAGTTTAAGCTTCTTCGGCTTGCGATTTTCCTCTGCAAGGGATTTCTCCTCTTTTTCCATATCGGCACTGAAAACCTCTATTGCGCTTTCCGCTTCCTCGGAAATCGGAGAAATATCGGGTATTTCGGGGGCATCGCTTTCTTCTGCGTCAGCTTCTTCTTCGGCGGCTTCCGGCTCCTGAGAAAGTATTTCACTTATTTTCTGCTTGAATGAAATAACATTATCTTCTTCTTTTTCTTCGGAAGCTTCCTCTGCCGGCGCTTCCTCCTCTGCGGGAGCGGCAGGTTCGGTTTCCTGCTCCTTTTCTTCTGCCGGCGCTTCCTGCACAGCGGGAGCTTCGGCGCTCTGAACAAGAGAAGCTTTATATTCTTTAAACGCATAAGCAAAGATTTCTCTTACCGCGCTGCCGGGAACATTTGAAGCTGCTTCCTTTTTCTGGAATATTCTCGTAAGAACGGGAACGGGATTTGAAGCCTCGCCCTCTGCCTTATCCGCGCCCGACCAAAGCAGGATATTCGCTCTTGCCTTTGCAAGAAGCGCATTCGCCGTGCTCTCGGAAACACCGAGTATCTTGGCAAGGTTTGCGATTGACATACCGTTATTATAATGCAGAACAACTGCGGCGCGAAGCTCGGGCTTTAAAGCCGAAACGGCATCGGCAACCGCCTTGCATTTTTCTTCATCATCAAGAATGCTTTCCGAAAGAAATTCGGTTGAATTTTCGCCTGCATCTGCGTCGGCATCGGCGAAAACGAATCTTTTTCCCTCTCTGTAAGCCACGGCAATATTCTGCTTCATCCACAGTTCAAACGCTTCGGGCTTTTTAAGCTTTGATATATTGCAGAATGCTCTTGCATATGCTTTTTCGGTAATCTCAACAGCCGCATTTTCATCGGTGCAGAGCTCATTTGCGAGAAAATATGAAGGTTTAAGGGTCAGGGAATAAAGCTTAGCCATTGCGTCAACGCTGCCGTTTCCGGCTTCGGTAACAAGTTGAAGAATATCGCTCACTTTATTTTTCCACTCCAATCATTTTATGTATACTTAAATTTTTGACTTCACTTATTGAGTATAATCGTATTGATTTTATACTATATTTTGTGTTTTGTCAAGAGAATTTGAACAATATACCGATATATACAGAAAAATTCATATATTCTTTTTCAGCTTTTCGATTATTCTCTTTTCAAGTCTGGATATATAACTTTGTGAAATTCCGAGCTCATCGGCAACCTCTTTCTGAGTATATTCTCTGCCTCCCCCTATTCCGAAACGCATTGTCATAATCTGCTTTTCACGCTTGCCGAGTGCCGAAACGGCACGGTAAAGCCTTGTTCTTTCGTCATCGTATTCCAGGTCACGGTAAACCTCGTCGGGCTCACTTCCGAGAACATCGGAAAGCAGAAGCTCGTTGCCGTCCCAGTCAATATTGAGCGGCTCATAATATGATACCTCGGCTTTGAGGGTGTTGGTTTTACGCAGATACATAAGTATTTCGTTTTCAATGCAGCGTGAAGCGTAGGTTGCAAGCTTTATATTTTTTGACATTCTGAAAGTATTTACCGCCTTGATAAGTCCGAGTGTGCCGATTGAAATTAAATCTTCTATCGGTATACCCGTATTTTCAAACTTCTTTGCGATATAAACGACCAACCGCAGATTATGAACTATCAGCGTTTCCCGTGCCTCTCTGTCACCCTCCTCAAGGAGTTTCAGACACTCCGATTCTTTCTCCCCCGTCAGCGGAGGAGGCAGGGTATCCGGTCCGTTGATATAGTCCACCTGAATCTCGAACAGCCTTGACAGCAGGCGTTTTATCAGATTTTTCAGTTTTCCGTTTCGTTTTTTCATCTCTGTGCCGTCTCTCCTTTTCCATGCTTTCAAAAATCGGTGCGCCGAGCAGAGCCGAATATGCGCCCGATACGATTTTCTTTTCCGTAACCGCCATATAAACATTTTTTATAATTCCCGTTTCCGCGCCGAGCTCAATTCTTATTTCGTCTATCGGGAACGCGGGAAGTGCACCGCTGCCGCCGACGGTTGAATAAGGTATCAGCCGAAACCCTTTTATCGCCGTATAATCCGTATTGCCGTTTTTATCCCTGGCGTTTTCGGGAATGAGCTTTTCCGCAGCCGATATATCCGCTATAATAACGGGTCTGCCGGAAAAGCCGTCACAAAGAGTATTTCCCGTATCAAAAAGTGCTCTGCATTTTGTGCTTTTTCTGTTTGCGGAAAGCTCAACGGAATAAATGCTTTTCGGCGGCGTTTTGCTTCTTGTAAACCGTGATATTACCGAAAGTATTATGTAACAGGCAATTGCGGAAACGGTCAGAGTCAGAATGTCCATATCAAAATACACCGCACCGTTTTTATAGATAACGGTATTTTTGAAAAAGAATGTGCAGCCCGCAAGCATAATTCCCGCAAAGGCGAAATTTGCAAGAAAGAACGCCGCAAACCGTTTCATAAATGCTTTCAGCGAAACAAAGCCGAAAGCGGTTATGACCATTACTGCGGAAAAAGCAAGCTTTATCAGCACATTAACGGCGGGCGGAATGCCGTCAACGAATATCATAAACGCAAAAGCGCCGCCGAGTGCGGAAGCGGCAAGAAACCTGAGCGTTTTAAACCCGGAAGCGGTTATCGCCGCAGATGCGCGCAGCAGAAAATAGTTTACGATTATATTTATCACCGCAAGGATATCCGCATATATAACGGTTTTCATTTACATCACCAAATGAATTATACTCTTTTGAATTATACAAATTTGTCGCAAACGGGCGCAAAAATATTAATGTTAATAAAAAAATATAAAGACGGCTTACGGAACCCTTACATTCCGACCCGTCTTTATATTTCCGAAATTGTATTTGACAAAATTTAACTCTTGTGATAGCATATTACCGATGCGCAAGCATCCTCAAAGGTGACCATAACGGTAGGCGGTTACACTCTTTGCCCTCGCAAGGGGGTGATTATATGCATTATGTTACTTATGAAAATTTGTTTTCATTTGAACTTGTTTTATTAGCTGTTATTACAGCAGTTGTAACGGTTCTTGCATATACAAAGAAATAACCGCCCTGTCCTGAGAAAACTTGGCGGTTTATTTCTTGTCAACTTTTTGAGGGCGTAACCGTCTATCGGTTGCCTTTCCGTATTCATTATATACCTATGTTATTTGTTTGTCAACAAAAAGAATTTTATATTTGAAAAGGAAATGAATAATATTATTATGAAAGGTTATCTTTTTGACACTCATGTTCACACAAAGGAATCAAGCACCTGCGGAGAGGTTTATGCCGCCGAAGTGGTTAAGCGCTATAAAAAACTCGGTTATGACGGAATAATCATAACCGACCATATGAACAAGAGGAATTTAAGCAAGCGCGGAACGGATTATAAAGAACAGGTTGAGAGCTTCCTGACGGGATACAGAACGGCGAAAGCACTTGAAGATGAAAGCTTCGGGGTTATACTCGGAATGGAGCTTCGTTTTCTTGAAAACGATAATGATTATTTGGTTTACGGCTTTGATGAGGATTTTCTCAAAAGCAATGAACTTTCAATGATTGAGGAGCTTGAAGAATTTAAGCCCTTTGCCGAAAAGAACGGTCTTATCATCATTCAGGCCCACCCGTTCAGACCGGGTATGACGGTAAAAGAAGCCGAATTTCTTGACGGAATTGAGGTTTACAACGGCCACGGCGGACACAATTCAAGCAATGACATTGCCTATAAATGGGCAGAAAAATATTCCCTGCGAATGACCTCGGGGTCGGATTTCCACAGAGAAACGGGTATGGAGCCGGGCGGCTTGTATTTTGAAGAGCTTCCGAAAAATTCATATGATATTGCAAGACTGATAAGAGAAAACAAATATACTCTGAAATGCTTTCAATAATAAATAGCTAAAAAACCGCCTGCCGAATGGGATTTTCCGGCAGGCGGTTTTTTAGCTAATCAGTCATAACAAAATTCATAATCGGGAAAGGTAATCAATTATGCTTATTTTACAATATACTTTTTCATAAGCTTTTTATTCCACGCATTTACATCGGATAAATCACTTTTATCAGGTGCTTTTTCGCCCGAATAGAATGCGACGGGCTTTTTACTTTTTATCTGAAAAATACCTATACCGAACATTACCAGCGCACATAATCCGAAAATCACACCCGATAAAACAGTACCTTTCATTTGCATTACCTCACAAATTCCGATTGATAGTCTTTGTTCAAGCTTTGTATTTAATTGCAGCTGCAATGAAAGCTATTATCACAAGCGGAATACTGTAAGCCCAAAGATTTGATATGATTATGAGAAACATCCGATTATTCGGGGTTTGAGTAATAACGGAGTAAGCCCATCGTGTAAAAAACAATGAAATTATCCATATAAAAAAACGGGAATATATTCGCAGTAAAGCACGGAGAATATGTTCGCCCTTTTCCGTTACCTTAACCCCTGTCTTAATCTTTGCCGAAATTTTTTCAAACAGCAGAAAGATTATCATTGTTCCGAAGCCTACCGCAAATGGATAGAAACCGTACATTTTTGAGGCATAAACATCAAAATTTCCGTCAGGTGCGAAATGCACTCCCATTGTATCCGGAAGCTTTCCCAGCACTGCCAAAAACCATATCATGGCTATGAAAAGAATAACAAACGGCATCAGTGTAACTATTGATGATGTTTTTTTCATTCCGCAAACCCCTTATCGGTAAAATCGTCGAAATACTTTCCTGCAAACTCTTCGAGTGTCTTTTTATATAAATCGTAATCAAAATAAATCGAGCTTGCGTGGAATGCGTTGGGAACTGAGAGCATTATTTTATCGGGTGCGGAGCATGCCTCATAGAGCGGCTTCATCATACTGTAAGGCACAAAGGTATCCGCTTCGCCGTGAACAAACATCGTGGGAGTTTTTGAGCGCTTAACAGCTTCAAGCGGTGAGCATTTTTTGAAATCGAAATTGCCCGAAAGCTTTGAAACGGTATTCGCCGCATGAACAAACGGGAACACGGGCAGATGGAACATTTCAACCATCTGAGAAGCATATTCGTCCCAGCAGGAGGTATAACCGCAGTCCGCAACTGCGCAGAGAACATTCTCCGGCAGGTCTTCACCCGTAACAAGCATTGTTGTGGCGCTTCCCATTGATTCGCCGTGAAGAATAATTTTCGCTTCGGGGTCTTTTGAGGTTATGTAATCAATCCAGTCAAGAATCATAAGCCTGTCATAATAGCCCATTGAGGTATGGGTTACGGTATCCGGTCCGTGACCTACCATATGGGGAAGAACAACGCCGAAGCCCTTATTATAATATGTTTTGGCATAAAGCGCCATTGACTGCGGATTTGCCGAATAGCCGTGAATAACTATCGCCCAATTGTGTCCGCCGTCGGCAGGCTCAAGCACTTTTCCGTGCATATCTCTGCCCAGCCTGGTATTGATTACCGTATCGGTCAGACCGACATTTTCAAACCACTTGTTGGCGTTTCTTCTTATGTCGCAGCCCGCCCAGAATTCTTCCTCATTTTTCTTATTGAGCTTGCCCGAGCCTTTGATTTTGAGAAGAACGGGAATATCAAGCACGCATTCATAAATAGCTCCGCCAACCGCAAGATACGCAATTCCCGCACCTGCCGCACATTTAACAGCACCCTTTAAAAACTTGTTCATATTCTTCTGTCCTTTCAAAGTAAGAATTTTTCCATCGCTTTTGCAACACCGTATTCGGTATTTGAATCGGTTATGTAATCCGCCGCTTCAATGATATGCGGCTGAGCATTCGCCATTGCAACTCCGATTCCGGCAAATTTTATCATATCAATATCATTGCCGCCGTCACCCATGGCGATTGTATTTTCGGGCTTTATTCCGACTGCGTTTATGGCTTCACGGATACCGCTTGCCTTGCTGAGTCCTTTCACAACGCAGTCATAATAATAACCCATCGGGAAAAATGTCAGTTCATCAAAAAGAGATTTTCTGAAATCCTCGGAAATATCCGAGGTTACGGCTATGACCTGAATTTCATCGTTTTCAAGATGCGCTTCAAGCTCGCTCATACTGCGAATCACAAGCTGATGACTGTCAACCTTTTTGATATTATTGGTTATGGCATAACAGCCTTTCATTCCCTCCATAACCATCCAAATATCATTATGCTCAAACGCATATTCTGCGGCTCTGAGCACGGTTTCACGGGGAATATGACGGCGGAATATCTCTTTTCCGCCGATATTCACATAAGCTCCGCTGCCCGCGATTATACCGTCAACGCTCAGCTGACTGCGAAGCTTCTGCGGAATATTCGCCCATGAACGCCCCGTATTGATAAACACCATATGTCCTTTTTCACGAACAGCCGCTATCGCCTTAATATTTTCTTCGGGAACCTGATAGCGCCCGCTTGTCAGAGTGTTGTCTATATCGAGAAACACTCCGCATTTCTCTTTCCTGTTAAGCATCTTATGCCTCTATCTTATGGAATATTTTTTTGCCTTTTTTGATAATAACGGGCTTTGCACCGAGTGCCTCTTTGGTAAAGCTCATTGTGAAATCCGTTATCTTTTCATCGTCTGCGGAAACGCCGCCCTGTTCAACGAGTCTTCTGCCCTCGCCTCTCGACTTGGTTATGCCCGTTTTGATAAGCACGGCAAGAATATCAATTGCACCGTCGGTGAAATCCTCATCGGCAAGCTTTGTTGACGGCATATTGTCAAGGTCTGCGCTGCCGCCGAAGAGTGCCTTTGCGGCTTTCTGAGCCTTTTCGGCTTCTTCCTCACCGTGAACGAGCTTTGTAAGCTCATAGGCAAGTATCTCCTTTGCGGTGTTGAGCTGACTGCCCTCCCACTTGTCCATTTCGTCTATCTGCTCAAGCGGCAGGAAAGTGAGCATACGAATGCACTTAAGCACGTCCGCATCGGCAACATTGCGCCAATACTGATAAAATTCATAGGGTGAGGTCTTTTCGGGGTCAAGCCATACGGCGCCCGAAACGGTCTTGCCCATTTTCTTGCCCTCGGAATTGAGAAGCAGAGTAATTGTCATTGCGTGGGCGTCCTTGCCGAGCTTCTTTCTGATAAGCTCAGTACCGCCGAGCATATTCGACCACTGGTCATCGACGCCGAACTGCATATTGCAGCCGTATTCCTTGTAGAGATGATAGAAATCATAGCTCTGCATAATCATATAGTTAAATTCAAGGAAGCTCAGGCCCTTTTCCATTCTCTGCTCATAGCACTTTGCACGGAGCATATTGTTAACCGAGAAGCAGGCACCGACCTCACGCAGAACATTAACATAGTTAAGGTCAAGAAGCCAATCGGCATTATTAACCATTATTGCCTTGTCTTCGCCGAACTCGATGAAGCGGCTCATCTGCTTTTTGAAGCAGGCTATATTATGTTCAATCGTTTCTTTTGTGAGCATCTTTCTCATATCGGTTTTGCCCGACGGGTCACCTATCATACCCGTTCCGCCGCCGAGCAGGGCAATCGGTCTGTTGCCTGCCATCTGGAGTCTCTTCATAAGACAGAGTGCCATAAAGTGACCTACATGAAGACTGTCGGCAGTGGGGTCAAAGCCGATATAAAATGTCGCCTTTCCGCTGTTGACAAGCTCTCTTATTTCTTTTTCATCTGTTACCTGTGCGATAAGTCCTCTCGCCACAAGCTCTTCGTAAATTTGCATTGGATAAACAGTCCTTTCAATATATAAATGTTATAAAATTATATGTTCGCCGTAGCTTTAAGCCATTGTCTTGCCATAAGTGCGTGACCCGCAACCGTCGGGTGAGTTCCGTCCCATGTGAAATATTCTCTTCTCGAATTTTCGATTGCCTTTTCAAAGCACTCACAGAATTCGACAAAATAACAGCCCGTTTCCTCTGCGGCAAGTCTCGCCTTTTTTCCGATAAGGCTTACCGCTTCGGTCATATAAGCCATCTGCTCCTCGGTTTCTCCCGTATCGGGACGGTTAAAATGCTCTTCGCATTCATAGTGCGGAGTGAATTTCATGGATAAATCCGTTTTGTCAAGCGGAAAATAGAACGGCTCACAGACAATAATTCTCACTTCGGGCAGTTCTTTCTTTGAAAGCTCAATCGCACCCTTGAGTGCATTATAATATCGCTCTGCTGCCTCCTCGGGTGTTTTGCCCTGATGAAAACCGCAGTTTGCATCATTCACACCCGCAAGGATATTTATAACCGTCGGCTTATTTGCGATTATATCCTCGTTCCACTTTTCAAAAAGCTGATACATCGTTGCGCCCGAATATGCCTTGTTTGCGAATTTCGGCGCTTCGGCGGCATACTCAAGAGCAAGCTCACCCGCAACGGTATACTGAAATCCGTGACCGAGAACATGGTTGCAGTCCATTTTTCTGACTCTTGCGCCCTCGGTTATCGAATCTCCCGAAAACATCACAACATCATTTTTATAAAGCTTCATCATCTGTATTTTTTCAGCACCTCAAACGCCGCCTTTGCTTCTGCGGCAAAGTCATCATATCCGGCTTCGATTGAACAGGTTTCAACGCCCGCTTCAATCAGCGGAAGCATAAAATCGTCCTGATTGAATTTGTCGCCCTCGGCAGGATAAATTCTGTTATTCTTTTCGTTGCCGACGGGATTTGATGTGTGAGCGTGGATAAGCTTATCCGCGTGCTTGGTTATGGTTGAGAACGGCTCATTCTGCTCATACATATGCTTAACATCGGCAAGCACATTGATATAGGGTGAACCCACCGCCTCGGCAATTTCGCAGCCGTTTTCAACGGTGTTGAGCCAGTTGCATTCGGCAGGGCGAAGCGGCTCGATTGCGATTTTTATATCATACTTTTCGCAGTTCGGAAGCACAAGTCTCTTGAGAAAATCAACCGTCTGAGCCTTGCACTCCTCAAGAGTCATATTATCCGGCTTCTTTCTTGCTCCCGATGAACCGAAAACAAGATATTTAAGTCCGAGATAAGAAGCGTTTTTGAAAAGACAGGCAAGATATTCCTTTATCTTTTCATCGTCACGCTCTTCGCCGACTACTTTCAGACCGATAAAGCAGTTTGCCGTAACAACGGGAAGCCCCACCGCCTTTATTTCTTCAAGCTTTTCATCGGTGCATTTTGCAATGTCCTGACAGTTTGACTCGATATAATCATAACCGATATCCCTGATTATTTTCATACGGTCAACATCTGTTCCTACGCATACTCCGATTTTCATATAATAAAACCTCCTTGGGCATTTTTTAACATTTCTTTTGCGGAATCAAGCTGCAAAGCAGTAATATTTCCGCCCGCCGTTATTCTCGCAATTTCGTAAGCTCTCGCTTCATCGTCAAGCGGAGTTACCTCGGTAAATGTTTTATCATTGCTTACCGTTTTTGTTATTTTCATATGTCTTTCCGCCTGAGCGGCTATTCTTGCAAGGTGAGTAACACAGATAACCTGTTTTCCTCTTGAAACCTCGGCAAGCTTGAGCGCTATTTTTTCCGCCGCCGAACCGCTCACACCCGTATCTATTTCATCGAATATCATTGTTCCGATTCCGTCTTTATCGGAAAGAACATTCTTTATTGCAAGCATTATTCTCGAAAGCTCGCCGCCGGAAGCGGTTTTCGCTATCGGCTTCGGCTCCTGACCCGGATTCGGACTTATGAGAAATTCTATTGCGTCCGCTCCCCGTGAGGTCAGCGCCGTCGGTTTTCTGTCAACAACAAATTTAACCTTCGGCATATCAAGATATTCAAGCTCCGCCGCAACATCTTTTTCAAATTTTTCCGCGGCATTCATTCTGCTTTCCGTAAGGCGCGCGGAAAGTATTTTTATTTCATCGGAAAGTGCATAAAGCTTGGTTTCAAGCTCCGAAATTCTGTCGTCCGATATTTCAATCAAAGCCTTTTCGGCAAGCATCTTTTCGTAATTTTCAAGTATTCCCGCTTCATCTGCGCCGTATTTTATCGAAAGGCGGTACAGAAAATCAAGTCTTTCATCAATCTGAGAAAGTCTCTCGGGATTATATTCAAAGCCCTCGGCAAGATTTCTTATCTGCTCGGAGCAGTCCGAAAGCTCATAAAAAAGTCCTCTTATATTTTCGGAAGCCTTTTCCGCTTCGCCGTAATATTTCGCCGCCGCTTCAACGCTCTCGGCGCATTCGTCAAGACCGGAAACAAGTCCGTTTTCGGCGGAAAGTGCGGAATAAGCTTTTTCAAGCGCCTTTTTGACCTTTCCGCTGTGTGAAAGAAGCTCCTTTTCCTTTGAAAGCTCCTCTCTCTCGCCTTTCCGTATATTTGCCGCAGAAATTTCGTCTATCTGAAAATTGAGATAGGCAAGCCGTGAAGCCTTTTCGTCACGGGTATCATAAAGCGCTTCAAGCTCCTTTTTGACCGAAACAAGGCGGCTGAACACCTGCTTATATTCCGCTCTGAGCTCATCGTTTTCGGCAAGCTTATCTATAAATCCGCAATGCTTCTCGGGCATAAGAAGCGCCTGGCTGTCGTGCTGACCGTGAATATCAATCAGCGTTGCTCCTACTTCTTTAAGAGCCGAAACGGTTGCCGGACAGCCGTTTATCCTGCACAAATTTCTGCCCGATACGCTCATTGAACGGCTGAGAACAAGGGTTTTATCGGGCATTTTTTCAATACCCATTTCATCAAGCAAAGCCTCGGTTTCGCTTCCGATTCCGGAAAACGAAGCGTATACCCTCGCATCGTCTGCACCGTCTCTGATAAGCTCTCTTGAGGTGCGTTCACCGCGCACGGCGTTGATGGCGTCGATAATAATTGATTTTCCGGCACCCGTTTCACCCGTCATCACATTCAGTCCGCTGTCAAAACTCAGCTCGGCACTCTCAATAACGGCAATATTTTCAATTTTCAAGCCGATGAGCATAATAAATTCCCCTGTTACTGAACAATTTCTCCGATTGCATCTTTCATCTTTGAAGCGTATTCGGGAGTTCTGCAAAGCGCAAATATGGTGTCATCTCCCGCAAGAGTGCCGACCAAGCCGTCCCAATGCATTGAATCAAGAGCTGCGCACGCCGCCTGAGCCATGCCCGTATAGCACTTTATAACAAGAGTATTTCCCGCATAGTCCGCAGAGATAACGGAATGCGCGAATATGCTTCTGTACTTTCCGATAAGCTCGCCCGACTCACCGTTATCAATCGCATAACGGCTTCTGCCCATTTCATCAACCTTTTTGATAAGGCGCAAATCCTTTATATCTCTTGAAACCGTTGCCTGAGTTGTGTCAAAGCCCTCCTCACGGAGTTTTTCAAGCAGCTCGGTCTGAGTTGAAAGGCAGTTCTGTTCAATCAGTCTGATTATCGCTTCGTGTCTCTTCTTTTTCAAAACCTTCAATCCTTTCGGAATTTTATTTATCCAGTTCGGCGTGCGACAGCTCCGCAAGCTCTGCGGCAGAACCGTTCCAGAGCATTTCGCCGATTTCGCTTTTTTCAATGAACATCAGATATTCTATATTGCCCTCGGGTCCCTTTATCGGAGAAAAATCAACGTCCTTTACCGTGAACCCGTTCTCGGCGGCAAAGCCCGTTATTTCCGCAATAACATCGGCATGAACGCTTTTATCTCTGACAACGCCCTTTTTGCCGATATTCTCTTTTCCCGCTTCAAACTGCGGCTTGATAAGGCATACCGCCCTGCCGCCGCTTCCGAGCAGTTCTCTCATTACGGGAAGAATGAGTTTTAATGAAATAAACGATACATCAACCGACGCAAAATCAATTTCATCGGGTATCTGCTCACGGGTGACATATCTGAAATTCGTTCTTTCGAGATTTACTACCCGTTCATCGGTGCGCAGCTTCCAGGCAAGCTGACCGTAACCCACATCAATCGCATAAACCTTTTTTGCGCCGTTTGAAAGCATACAGTCGGTAAATCCGCCCGTTGAAGCACCGATATCCATGCAGGTGCAGTCCTTCAAATCAAGTCCGAAGCTTTTGACCGCCTTATGAAGCTTAAGACCGCCTCTGCTGACATACGGGTTTACCGCACCTCTGACCTCAATAACATCGCTTCCTTTAACGGTTACGCCGCCCTTGAGCGCTTTCTGACCGTTCAGGTAAACGCTCCCCGCCATAACCATTGCCTTTGCTTTTTCACGGGTTTCGGCAAAACCTCTTTCAAAAACGGCAACATCAAGTCTTATTTTATCGCTCATATCGCCGCCTCCCATACCTTTTCCGCCATACTGCGTGCATCAAGCCCGAATCTTTCAAGCAGTCTCGGCACAGGCGCGTGCGGAACAAATTCATCGTTGACGGCGATTATCTCATAGCCGCCCTTATATCCTTTTTCAAGAAGCACGGAAGCAAGCTTTTCACCCGTTCCGCCGCTCCGCATACCCTCTTCAAAGAAAAAGAGTTTACCGCATTTCTCAGCCGCTTCGCATATTCCGTCGGGAAGCGGTTTCAGTTTATTTATCTTGATTATCTTAACATTTTTTCCGTGCTCTGCAAGAAGCTTCTGAGCCTTGAGCGCTTCAAAAAACAGTCTGCCGTAGGTGATTATCGCCGTCTCTCCGCTTCCGTATTCCTCAAAATCCCTTCCCTTTACGGGAATATCCTCGGCACAGCCTCTCGGATAGCGAATTACTATAAGATTTTTGTCTTTATAGAACGCGCTATAAAGTGCCGTTCTCAGCTCCGAATAGGTTGAGGGAGAATAAACGGTGGTATTCGGCAAACTTTGCAGAATGGGAACATCGAAAAGTCCCTGATGCGTTTCACCGTCAACCCCGACAAAGCCCGCACGGTCAACGGCAATTATCATTTTTCTGCGCTGGAGGGCGCCGTCATGAATAAGCTGGTCGGTACACCTTTGCAGGAAGGTTGAATAGACTGCAAAAACGGGTATCATTCCGCCCGCCGCAAGTCCGCTTGCAAAGGTTACGGCGTGTTCTTCGGCAATTCCCACATCATAAAATCTTGACGGAAATTCCGCCGCGAACTTTTCAAGACCCGTTCCGAGCGCCATGGCAGCGGTTATTGCGCATATACGCTTATCTTTTTCCGCAAATTCGCAAAGAGCCTTTCCGAATTCGTCCGAATAGCTGTCACCGGACGAAAGCTGTTCGCCTGTTGATATATCGAATTTTGAAATTCCGTGGAATATCTCGGGGTGGGTTTCGGCAAAATCGTAGCCCCTGCCCTTTACCGTATTTATATGTATCAGCACGGGTGCGGCTATAAGCTTTGCGCTGTCCATCGCTTCGCAGAGCTTGCCGATGTCATGACCGTCAATCGGCCCTATATAGCGAAAACCGAGGTCTTCAAAAAATGAACTCGAATAAATAATATTTTTCAGGGTTGTTTTTAATTTGAAAAGATGATTTGAAAGCGATGCGCCGACTATCGGAATTTTTCTGAGTGCTTTTTCGGTTCCGGCTTTGAATCTGTAATATTCCGGCTTTGCTCTGACGGCGGCAAGGTATCTTGCCATTGAGCCTACATTTTCCGAAATCGACATTTCGTTATCGTTGAGAATAACGATAATGCGGTTTTTGGTTGAGCCTGCATGATTGAGTGCCTCATATGCCATACCGTTTCCGAATGAGCCGTCTCCGATAACGGCAACCGCAAAATTCCTGTTTCCCTTCGCCGCATTCGCCGCCGCAACGCCCGCCGCCTGCGAAACAGATGTTCCTGCGTGGCCCTCATAAAAGCTGTCGTGTTCGCTTTCATCGGGCCTCACAAAACCCGAAATACCGTTTTCGGTTCGCAGAGTGGAAAAGCTTTCGTATCTTCCTGTAAGAAGCTTATGAGCGTAAGCCTGATGACCGACGTCCCATATCAGCTTGTCCTCGGGAGAATTGAAGCATTTATGCAGCGCAACGGTAAGTTCAACCGTTCCCAGATTGGACGCAAGATGACCGCCCGTTGAAGCAACCGTTTCAACAAGCTTTTCCCTTATCTCCGTACATAGCCTTTCAAGCTGAGCTTCGCTGAGCTGTTTGACCGCCCACGGAGATGATATATGACAAAGAATTTCTTCGGGATTTTCCATAAATTCAACTTCTTCTGGCAGAGAGCCTGTCCGCCAGCTCCTTTAAAAACTCGGCTTCATTGCCGAAAATTTCAAGACTTGTTTTAGCCTTTTCGTTAAGCTCTTTTGCGTATTCTTCGGATTTTTCAAGTCCGAGCAGAGAAACATAGGTTGATTTTTCGTTTTCTCCGTCGCTTCCTATCGGCTTTCCGAGCAGAGCTTCATCACCCGTTACATCGAGAATATCGTCAATAATCTGGAATGCAAGTCCGATATTTTCGCAATAACCTCTTGCGGCGTTAATTCTTGCTTCGTCTGCGCCCGCAGCTATGCAGCCTAAAACTGCCGCCGCCTTTATCATTTCGCCCGTTTTGAGCCTGTCCGTTGCGCGAACGGCATCAAGCGGCGCTTTTTTGCCCTCATTTTCAAGGTCGGTAACCTGACCGGCTATCATTCCCGAACAGCCTGCCGCTTTGGCAAGCTCCGCTCCGGCTTTAACAAGCTTTGAAGCATCGTCCTCTGCGGAAAGCAGAACCTCAAAAGCCAGCGTCAGCAAGCCGTCACCTGCAAGCAGAGCGTTTGCTTCACCGAAAACCCTGTGATTTGAAGCCTTTCCCCTGCGCATATCATCGTTATCCATACAAGGCAAATCATCGTGAATGAGAGAATATGTGTGTATCATTTCAACGGCAATCGCATAAGGCAGCGCTTTTTCGGGTTCTCCGCCGCATATGCGGCAAAATTCGAGAGTCAGCATCGGTCTTATGCGCTTTCCGCCGTTTTCGAGAGAATACGACATTGCTTTAAGAATCGCTTCAAGACCTGCCGAATTTCTTCCCGAAAATGATTTTTCGGAAACATATTCAGCCGCCGCACCGTTTATCAATTCAATATACTTTTTACTTCTTTCTTCAAAAAAGCTCATTCTTCTTTACCGCCGCTCAATTCCGTTATTTTTATCTGCGCTTTTTCAAGCGCCTTTGCACATTTTGCCGCAAGCTCCGTTCCCTCTTCGTAAAGCTTTATCATTTCTTCAAGAGAGAGATTTCCGTTTTCGAGCCTGTCCACTATCTCGTCAAGACGGCTTGCCGCCTTTTCGTAATTCATCTTTTCCATATTTTCAGCCTTTCACCTCGGTAACTCTGCATTCGAGAGCCCCCCTGCCGAGCTTAACTTCTATATTATCATTCATTTTGACCGAATTTGCATCGGTTATTATTTTTCCGTCTTTGGTCGCTATTCCGTAGCCTCTTGAAAGAATTTTCAGCGGACCGAGCGCATCGAGCTTCGCGCATACCTTTCCGAAATCCGCTTTCTTTTCCTCAAATCTTTTGGCAGCGGCGGCATTCATTGCCATTGAAGCCCTGTCAAATCTTACACTCAGGTTTTCAACATAGCTTGCGGGGCTGAGATTTTTCAGTCTGCTTTCTGCAAGCCTGAGAGCGGAAAGAGAATTTTTCATTCTGCTTTCAACCGCCGTTCTCATTCGGTATTCCGAGCTGTTCAGCCTTTCGAGCAAAGACTGAATATCCGGAACTGCAAGCTCTGCCGCCGCAGACGGAGTGGGCGCACGCAAATCCGCCGCAAAATCGCAGATTGTAAAATCCGTTTCGTGACCGACTGCCGAAATTATCGGAATTTCACTTGCGGCAACCGCACGGGCAACGATTTCTTCGTTAAACGCCCATAAATCCTCAACCGAACCGCCGCCTCTGCCGACTATCAGCACATCGGCGGCTTTTTTCAGATTGAAAAGCTCTATGGCATTCCTTATCTGACCCGCGGCATACTGACCCTGAACCGCAGCGGGACAAAGAACAATTTCCGTTATCGGGCATCTGCGTGAAATAACATTTATTATATCCCTGACCGCCGCACCCGTATCGGAGGTAATAACTCCGACCCTTTCGGGAAATCCGGGTATCGGCTTCTTTCTGCTTTCATCAAAAAGTCCCTCGGCGGCAAGCTTCTTCTTAAGCTGTTCAAAAGCAACTCCGAGTGCTCCCGCGCCGTCGGGCTGCATATCGTCAATATAAAGCTGATACTGACCGTCTCTTTCAAACACCGAAATTCTGCCCTTGATGATAACACTCATTGAATCCTCGGGCTGAAATTTCAGACGGTCTGCGGCACTTCTGAACATAACCGCTTTTATCTGCGACTGACCGTCCTTTATCGTCATATAAAGATGACCGGACGCATAATGCCGCTTGAAATTTGATATTTCACCGCCGACGAATACCGTTTGCAGATTGAAATCCTGTTCGATTATTGACTTGATATATCTGTTTAACTGACTTACCGTGAGAACGAAGCCCTTATCCATTTACAGCCGCTCCTCTCACCGCCGCCAGAACCGCCGTTCCCGCGGCATTGTCGCAGGAAAATTCGGGCTTTGCGAAATCGGCTCTGAATTTTTCCGAAATCCGGTTTCTGATTATTTCATCGGACATAACGCCGCCTGCATAAACAATCGGAATGTTTCCGAATTGCGAAACGGCATATTCCGTCATTTTTTCAAGAGTTTTTGCAGTGAAATCAAGGCAGTATCTCGCAACATCTTCTTTGGGAACGCCCTGAGAAAGCTGCTTTGCACATTGATTTTCAAGTCCCGAAAGACTGCAATTGCCGTTTGAAACGCAAACCTTGGGATTAAACACCTTATCGCTTTGCTTTGCAAGCTTTTCAAGCTCTTTACCGCACGGAAAATCAATATCCATCATAACTCCGGCACGGTCAATCGCCTGACCGCAGTTAAGGTCGGTTGAAGCGCCGATTATTTCAGCCTTAAAAATCCGTTCATTATCGGGCGTTACAAGCAGCATTTCGGTTGTTCCGCCGGAAACGTGAAAGGCTATGAATTTTTCGTTCATAAGCTCTGTTCTGCCCGATGAATAAAGCGCCGCCATAATGTGACCCGACTGATGTGAAAATCCGTAAACGGGCTTATTCATCGCCGCGCCGAGACTTTTTGCGATATTCAGTCCCACAAGGAAGCACGGCATATATGAGCCCTCGGCATCTCTCGGCTTTTCGGAAACGCCGATTGCATCAATCTCACCGCAAAAGCCGTCAAAAAGCTCCTGCATAAGCGAACCGATGCGGTTTGTGTGGTGAAAAACCGCATCACTCTGGCGCAGTCCCTTTTCTCCGTGCTTTACGGGAAGCAGCATTCTCTGCTGTTTTATCTCTCCGCTTTCCGAATCATACAGCGCAACCGAGGTTGTGTAATTGCTCGTATCAATTCCGAGAGTTATCATTTCAGCGCCTCTTTTGCAACGGAGCTGAGTATTCCGTTAACGAAAGAATAATCGCTTTTTTCGGCATAAGATTTGCAAAGCTCAACGGCTTCGTTGATTATAACACCGACGGGCGTATCAATATCCGAAAGCATTTCGCCGATTGCCGTTCTGAGAACGGCAAGAGCAACCTTTGAAATTCTGTTTATCTTCCAGCCCACCGAATATTTTTCGATTGTTTCATCTATCTTTTCACGGTTTTCGTCCGTGAAAAATGCAAGCTTTTTTGTAAATTCCGAAGCGCTTATAAACTCGTTTTCAACCGCCATATCATATATCTCGGAAAGCGCCGTATCGGCATTGAACGATTTTTCAAAGGTAAGTATAAACGCCTGTTCTCTTGCTTTGCTCGTTGTCATTTTCAATTCCTCCGAATGTTTATACCGGACATTATAGCATTATTCTTTTAAATATACAAGTTTTTTTATAAAATATTCAAAAATTTTAATATTTTGCT
>JAZRYD010000058.1:0-25583 GCA_045600535.1 Acutalibacteraceae bacterium
CTCGGCAGGCTATCCTGCCGATCAGCAGAAGGAAATCGCTCACCGTTTTGTTCTCGGCACTTACGAGATAATGGACAGACTCACAAAAGATTTCCCCGATATGCTGATTGAAAACTGCTCGGGCGGCGGCGGAAGATTCGACGCAGGTATGCTTTATTATTCGCCGCAGATCTGGACGAGCGACAACACCGACCCGATTGAAAGGCTCTCAATCCAGTTCGGCACTTCAATGTGCTATCCCGCAAACACGATGGGCGCTCACGTTTCCGCAAGCAGAAGAGCCGGATACGGCACAAAGGGAAATGTTGCTCTCTGGGGCTCCTTCGGCTATGAATTAGACCCGAATAAGTTCACCGAAGAGGAGCAGGTTACCGTCAAAGAGCAGGTTAAAGAATATCATAAGTATTATGATGTTATCCATTTCGGAGATCTTTACAGACTCATCAGCCCCTTTGAAAATCATTTCAGAGCGGCGTGGATGTTCGTTTCCGAGGATAAGGACGAGGCTCTCGTTACAAGCGTTGTTATGAGAAAGCCCGAAGACAGACCGTTCTTCCTTCGCCTTAAGGGACTTGACCCGGGAAAATATTATGTTGACGAAGAAACGAATGAGGTTTATTCGGGAGCGCTGCTTATGAACGCAGGTCTCTGCCTCAATGAATACAGCCTTGATGACGGCACGAGCTTCAAAAAGTATTTCAAGGCGATCAAATAAAAATTCAGGAGCTGTCTGACGGAATCGGACAGCTCCTTTTATATCATATTGAATACTGTTTTTAAAATGCTTAATATCCGTTCAAAAATCAATTGAATGAAATCATCAAGGGCAATGAAGTTACTGCCGATAAGAATCGTTTCGGTGTCAATGTTTCCGCATACGGAGCAGGTGCGGTGCCTTTCTCTGCAATTTGAATCGGGCAAATCCCGAAGAAGGCTCCATTCACCGTATTGATGCTTGCCCGAAGCGGGATAACGGATTTCAGAAACGACCTTCCCGCATTGGGTGCATTCCGCAATTTTAAAGCCTTCGTTTCCGCAGTCGGCGGTCTGTTCGCTGATAATTACCTGATGGCGGCATTCTGTTAGAGCGTTGAGATAAAGCGAGCCGAGCTGCTGATTGTTGACATCAAGCATATTGCCGGAGCTTTTTGTTGAATAATAGCTTTCTCCGGCGGAAAAAACATATTGCGCATCGGATTCACTGCTCGGAACTTCAATAGGAATATTTATGCTGAGGCCAAGTGAATTGGTAACTTTTATCAGAACGGAAAAGATTTCGCCCTCGTCAACGGCAACTTTAGTCGGCAGATCAATGGTGATGTATCCCGAATTTTCAACAAAAGTGTCATAAGTCAGCGCAAGCGTGCCGTCAGTCGGATTTGTGTATCCGGCAGGGAGATTCTTATATATTTCAACGGTAACGCCGACCTGCTCGGTTATAGTTGTAAACGCAACGGATTTTATAAATTCATATCCCGCTGAACGGTAAACATTTGAAACTCTGCCGCCGCTCGGAATCGGAAGATAGCTTATCGAATAGCAGGCGTTGTGAGTATAGATTCTGTAAAAATCATCCGCAGGTCTGACCTCAAAGCCGGTGAAATCGGTTATTGTTGCGTCTTCATAAGAAATCCAGAAATAGCCGTCTTTTTTTGAGTCGCTTCCCCAGCTGTCTTTGATAAGCCATGCGCCGTCAGAGGAGGGAAGAGAGTTTGCGGAGAAATTCGAAACTCTGTAATTGTCATCCCAGCCGACAATTGAAACGAGGTGATTTGTGCTGTATTTTGTGCCGCAGTAATATGCGCCGTAGTAGGAGTTATAATACGAATTTTTATAATAAAAAGCCGTTGTGCAGCTTCCGTGCTCCATTAGCCAGCGCTTGATGTCATCTCTGCTGTTGAGCGTAACGGCTCTGTCGATAACAAGTCCCGAGCCGTGGTTATAACGATCTGCTTCATTGTAATTTCCCATTTCGGAGATGTTGTAGGGATAAAACGGAAAATCGCTTTCGTTTGCGATTCCGATTCCCTGCGAAAGAGTTGATGCGGCTCTTTTCCAGTTTCCTCCGTATCTATAAGGAACGGTATCGCCGGTGAGCTTGCCGCCCTCGCCGTTATTCGGATTTGATTCATCGTTGATAACCGAATATGTGAACCAGGTGAGGTGAGCCTCTGAAAAATCGGCGGTTTCGGCGGTGTAATAGCCCTTTGCAATTGCATCGCTTTCAAGCGCATTTATTGTGCCGAATGCCCAGCAGCAGCCGGAATTGCCCTGGTCTTTGACCGGAGTAACAAGTCCGTAATCTCTTGAATCGTATTTATCGGGAAGTGTTTCGGGAGCAGCCTTCTGAATGCCGAAATTTTCTGCGAAATTTTCGCTTTCCGGGCGCCGATTTTCCGGCTCCGAAACGGAGATATAACCGCTGTCACTCGGAGAATTGCTTTCAGCCGTTATCGGTTCAAGCAATCCTCCCGATGAAAAGGCGGGAATGCAGAGTATGAAAAGCAAAGTCATTGCCGCAAAAACAGAAATGAATTTTTTCAAAATCCCACCTTCTTTCCTGATTTCATTATAATTCATTGCGCTCTTATTATCAAATACAAAATCTTAAAGTTAACATTTTGTTCATAAAATGTTCAGGTGAAAAACAAAACAAGAGAGATTATTCGCAGAACTTTGCGGAACCATCTCTCTTTTATGAATTTATTGGATTATTTGTGATAAAGCTTCTTTGTCTGGTATCTCGGCTCGCTGGTAAGGTTGATTTTGAGCTTTCTGTAAACATCCTGGTCAACCTGCGAAAGAATGACCGTTGAATGTGCTTCGCAGCCTGCGAGCTTATCAATTGATTCAAGAGCCTTGTTTGCAACGGGGTTGGTGTTTGCGCTCATCGAAAGAGCAATGAGCGTTTCGTCTGAATGAAGACGTGGATTATGATTTTTGAGTATGCTTGTTTTGAGTTTCTGAATCGGTTCGATGATTGACGGGGAAATCATCAGAAGGTCATCGGGAAGACCTGCGATGGTCTTAACGGCATTGAGAAGAGCGGCAGACGATGCTCCGAGAAGGTCGGAGGTTTTGCCGGTAACGATTCTTCCGTCGGGCAGCTCGATTGCAACTGCGGGCTGACCTTCGGTATCCTTGCTTTTCTGAACGGCGGCGTTGATAACGGGTCTGTCTTCAACGCTGATGCCGAGCTGATTCATAAGGCTTTCAATCTTGTCAACTGCTTCCTGTTTGCCTCTGCCGAGCCTTAAATCGCAGAGAGCGGCGAAATATCTGCGGATAATTTCGTCCTTTGATGCCTGCTTTGTTGCCTCGTCGTCGCAGATACAGTATCCTGCCATGTTAACGCCCATATCGGTGGGTGATTTATAGGGACTCTTGCCCTCAATTTTTTCGAAAATAGCATTGAGAACGGGGAAAACCTCAACGTCTCTGTTGTAGTTAACTGTTGTAACGCCGTAAGCCTCAAGGTGATAAGGATCAATCATGTTAACATCGTTAAGGTCGGCGGTTGCGGCTTCATAAGCAAGGTTAACGGGATGCTTGAGAGGAAGATTCCAGATAGGGAAGGTTTCAAACTTTGCATAGCCGGCTTTGATTCCGCGCTTGTTTTCATGATAAAGCTGCGAAAGGCAGGTTGCCATTTTCCCGCTGCCGGGGCCGGGAGCGGTGATAACAACGAGCGGTCTTTCGGTTTCGATATATTCATTTTTGCCGAAGCCTTCATCGCTGACGATAAACGGAACATTATAGGGATAACCCTGAATTGTGTAATGCTTGAAGACTTTGATGCCGAGAACTTCGAGCTTTTCTTTGAATGCGGTTGCGGCGGACTGACCTGCAAACTGGGTCAGCACAACGCTGCCGACATAAAGACCGGCATCTCTGTATGCGTCGATAAGGCGAAGCACATCAATATCATAAGTTATGCCGAGGTCGCCCCGCATCTTGTTGCTTTCAATATCGCCCGAATTGATAACGATAACTATTTCAACATCATCCGAGATGTGCTTGAGCATCTGAAGCTTGCTGTCGGGAGCGAAGCCGGGGAGAACTCTCGAAGCATGGTTATCATCGAAAAGTTTGCCGCCGAATTCAAGATAAAGCTTGCCGCCGAATTCACCTATTCTTTTATTGATCTGTTCAGACTGACGGCGGATATAGGCGTCATTATCAAATCCGATTCTTTTCATTTCTCTGCACTTCCTCGAATAAAACAAAAATACACATAAATTATAACTCACAATGCTTTTTAAATCAAGAAGAATTTAAGATAAAAAATAACTTTTTTCGTTCTTTATGTCGGTTGACATCGGCAAATTTCGGCTATATAATTTTAAAGGATAAAATATTCGGATCCGTGTTAAAATAAATCTGACGGGAGGTGGCTGAACTGGAAAAATATACCGTAACGGGAATGAGCTGCGCAGCGTGCAGCGCAAGGGTTGAAAAAGCCGTTTCTTCTCTTGAAAATGTTGAAAGCTGCTCTGTGAATCTGCTCACGAATTCGATGACGGTTGAAGGCACCGCAACCGAAAGCGAAATAATTTCCGCAGTTGTGAATGCCGGCTACGGCGCCGAAAAAGAAAAGAATTCAGCCGCTGAACCGGCGGATAAAAATGAATATAAGAAAACATTGAACAGACTTGTTATTTCGATTGTTCTTCTTGCCGTCCTGATGTATTTTTCAATGGGCAGGATGATCGGTCTGCCTCTGCCGGATGCTCTTGAAGGGGCTTCGGGAATCATTCAGCTGCTTCTTTCGCTTTCCGTTATGCTCATTAACCGGAAATTCTTTATTAACGGCTTTAAGGGGATAATTCACCGCTCGCCTAATATGGATACTCTGGTTTCTCTCGGCTCGGGAGCGGCTTTTTGTTACAGCGTTTATTCGCTCATTGCCGGAAATGATGATTTTTATTTCGAATCAGCCGCAATGATTCTGACTCTGATAACCGTCGGCAAGATGCTTGAAGAAAAATCAAAAGGCAAAACGGCAGACGCAGTCAGAGGTCTTATGAAGCTTGCTCCGGATTTTGCCCATATCATACGGAACGGAAAAGAGGAAACGGTTCCGGCTTCCGAAATTATTAAAGGCGATGTTTTTGTTGTTAAACCCGGCGAAAGCATTCCCGCAGACGGAACGGTCATCAAAGGAATGAGCGCCGTCAACGAAGCGGCTCTGACGGGCGAGAGTCTTCCTGCCGACAAGGCGGAGGGAAGCAGAGTTTCCGCAGGCACGGTAAACGGCTCGGGTTATCTTGAATGCACCGCAGAAAAAACGGGCAGCGAAACATTTCTTTCTCAGATAATTCAGACCGTCAGCGATGCCTCCGCTTCAAAAGCGCCGATTGCGAGAATTGCCGATAAGGTTTCGGCGGTATTCGTTCCGATTGTTATTCTGATTGCGGTTATAACCTTTATTTTGTGGCTCGTTATCGGTGAAAGCACGGGTTTTGCCGTTGCAAGAGCGGTCAGCGTGCTTGTTATAAGCTGTCCGTGTGCGTTGGGACTTGCAACTCCCGTTGCGATAATGGTGGGCAGCGGAGCGGGCGCAAAAAACGGTATTCTTTTCAAAACCGCCGCCGCACTTGAAGAAACGGGAAAAATCAAAACCGTTATATTCGATAAAACCGGAACACTCACAAAGGGTGAGCTTGAGGTTACGGATATTGTTCCCGATGAAATCCCGGAAAACGAATTTCTGAGCCTTGCTTATTCGCTTGAAAAGCCGAGTGAACACCCCGCTGCCGCCGCGGTTATCAAGGAAGCGGAAAGAAAAAAGATTGCTGCCGACAATGTTGAAGACTTTAAGGCGATTGCAGGCTGCGGAGTTGAGGGGATAAAAGACGGTTCAAAGCTTATTGCCGGAAAACCCGCTTATATGAAAACCGTTTGCGATATATCCGATAAGATTCTTTCTGCGGCTCAAAATGCCGAAAATGACGGAAAAACAGTTCTGATTTTTGCGAAGGATAAAAAGTCAATCGGGCTTATCGCTCTTTCCGATACGCTTAAAAACGACAGCGTTGAAGCGGTTGAAGCACTTCATTCAATGGGTATTAAAACCGTTATGCTGACCGGTGACAATGCCGTTACTGCTTCCGTTATGGCGAAGCAGGCGAAAATCGACGAGGTTATAGCCGATGTGCTTCCCGATGAAAAAGAAAGAGCCGTTGAGCGGTTTATGAAAAACGGCAAAACGGCTATGGTCGGTGACGGTATAAACGATGCACCCGCTCTCACAAGAGCCGATATAGGAATTGCAATCGGAGCGGGAACGGATGCCGCAATTGACTCGGCTGATGTCGTTCTGCTCGGTGACGGACTTTTCGGAGCGGTCAATGCCGTGAAGCTCGGCAGAGCAGTGCTCCGCAATATCAAAGAAAATCTTTTCTGGGCATTCTTTTATAATATTATCGGTATTCCCGTTGCGGCAGGAGCATTTATTAAAGCGTTCGGGCTGGAGCTTAATCCTATGCTTGCTGCCGCCGCGATGAGCCTTTCGAGCTTCTGTGTTGTAACAAACGCATTGAGACTGAACAGAATAAAGCTGAAAAATAATAATCCGAAAAAGGAGAATTTCAATATGAAAAAGACAATTAAAATCGAAGGTATGATGTGTATGCACTGCGAAGCAAGAGTTAAAACGGCTCTTGAAGCACTTGATGGCGTTGATACTGCCGAGGTCAGCCATGAAAAAGGTACTGCGGTTGTTACGCTTTCAAAAGATGTTCCCGATGATTTTCTCAGGGAAACCGTTGAGGTTCAGGGATATAAGGTAATATAAAAGGGGAACGGGATATGGATAAAATCGTTTCATTTTTTGCGGGAAAGGGTGCGGCATTCATTGCGGCTCAGATAATAAGCATTGTCGCCGCCGTGCTGCTGCTTTCATCGTTTCAGCAGAGAACACATAAAAGAATAGTTGTTATGCAGGCGGTTTCGGGTCTGCTGTTCGGAATACAGTATCTGCTTGTGGGAGCTTACGAGGGTATGGCGTGTAATTTTATAGGAATGGCAAGAGCCATAACCTATGCTTTCAGAGGCAAATCAAAATTCGTTGATTCGCTTTGGTGTCCGACTGTTTTTGCGGCGGCATTCATTGCAAGCGGAATACTTACATATAAAAGTCCGATTTCGCTTCTGCCGATAGCTGCAATGGTTATTGCATCGTTCGTTTTGTGGAATACGAAAACTCAGCAGCTCCGCGCGCTCACATTACCCACATCGGTTATGTGGCTGATTTATAATGCACTCCATGATTCCTATGTTGCAACGCTGACCGAGGTCTTCTGCGAAATTTCAATCATTATCGGACTTATCAGATTCAGAGAAAAGAAAACGAATAAATAAAGAAACGGGCTTGTGATGATTCTCACAAGCCCTGATTTATTATTTGAGTTTTTCCGCGATTATGGCTTTTACGGTGTCGATAACCTTATCAAGCTCAACCTTCATATTGATTTCCTTATCTCTCGAAACAACCTCGCAAACGCCCTCCTTAAGGTTTCTGGGGCTTACGATTACTCTTACCGGAACGCCGAGAAGGTCGGCATCGGAGAACATTGCACCCGGGCGGATATTTCTGTCATCATAGATAACTTCCATTCTGTCGGCAAGCATCTTTTCGTAGAGACCGTCGGAAACGCTCTTGCATTCCTCGTCGTCGGCTCTTAAGCAGCAGAGCTCGACATGCCACGGAGCAATTGACATCGGCCAAATCGGACCGTAATCATCGTGATGCACTTCACAAACGGAAGCCGCAAGTCTGCCGACTCCGATACCGTAGCAGCCCATAATCGGATAATGAAGCTCGCCCTCTTTGTCAATGAACTGCATACCCATAGACTTGGTATATTTTGTGCCGAGCTGGAAGATATTGCCGACTTCAATTCCTCTTGAAATCGAAATCGAATGCTTTCCGCACTTGGGGCAGATGCCGCCGCTGATGATTTTTGCAAGGTCGATATATTCAACCTCACCTATATCACGGCTGATTTTAAGACCCGTATAATGATGGTCAAGCTTGTTTGCGCCGCAGGAAAGATTGTGGGTATCTTTAAGAGAAGCATCATAAAGAACCGTGAACTTTTCGGTATCCATACCGTAAGGACCGATAAATCCGGCAAACAGTCCGCAGTCTTCCGTGATAACGGCGGGGTGAATGCTTTCGCCGAGATAATTTGTGAGCTTGGTTTCGTTAACATCAAGGTCGCCGCGAATGAAAACAACAACATATTCATCCGTCATATTCTTCTGATAAACAACAGCCTTGCAGGTGTCCTTAACATCAGCCTTGAGGAAGCCACAAACCTCCTCGATTGTGTGCATATTGGGAGTATAAACAAGCTCAAGCTCTTTGCTTTCGCCTTCACATTTGTTTTCGATAATGCTTTCGGCAGCTTCCATATTTGCTCTGTAATCGCATTCGGAGCAGATTGCAATTGAATCCTCGCCGATGTCGGTAAGAAGCATATATTCGTGTGAAACGGCTCCGCCCATCATACCCGAGTCTGATTGAACGGTAACAACCTCGGGAATACCGCAGCGTGCGAAAATCTTGTTGTATGCGTCATAGCATATTGCATAATATCTCTCCAAATCTTCCTGAGAAGTGTGGAAAGAATATGCGTCCTTCATCGTAAATTCACGAACACGGATAAGACCTGCTCTGGGCCTTGCCTCATCACGGAATTTAGTCTGAATCTGATATATCATAAACGGATATTTGAGATAGCTGTTTGCATAATCTCTTACAAGCTGAACGGCGGCTTCCTCGTGGGTCATACCGAGAACCATGGGAATGTCGTTTCTGTCTTTAAAACGCAGAAGCTCGCTGCCGATGCTTTCATATCTGCCGGATTCAGCCCAGAGAGAGCCGGGCATAACAACGGGGAACTGAACCTCCTGACCGTCAATGGCGTCCATTTCCTCGCGGATAATATTTTCGATTTTCTTTGTGATGCGGCGAAGAGGCATATAGGAAGAATATATTCCGTTTGCAACACCCTTCATATAGCCGCCTCTGAGCATGAGAGCATGGCTGTCCACCACGCAGTCGGAGGGTTTTTCTTTGAATCTTTCGCCTACGAGTTTATCAATTTTCATAACATAACCTCTTTTGTGTTATTTAACCATAACATTTTACATTATATATCGCTGAATGTCAACAAAAAATTCATTTTAGGTATATAGTCAAAATTCATAATTTATTTACATTTATATATTTTGTCTGTCACAATTCACCATTGACAAAAATACTATATTGTTGTAGAATGACTCAATAAAATTATATTCTTTTATCGCAATATGTCAGTTCTTGTCTTTCGGCATAAA
The DNA here is from genome assembly GCA_045600535.1 of Acutalibacteraceae bacterium. Taxonomy (GTDB): domain Bacteria; phylum Bacillota; class Clostridia; order Oscillospirales; family Acutalibacteraceae; genus CAG-177. The sequence goes on from JAZRYD010000058.1 coordinate 9,346, forward strand.
TTATGAAAGGGGGTCGGCTTAATGAAATCATATATCAATAAAATAATTTCCGTTCTGATGTGCATAACGATGATATTTGCCATAGCCGTTCCTCTTTGCGTGCCTGTTTCGTCCGAGGGAACGGAAACAACCGAAACCAGCGGTCTTGAAATGACAAAATCATATGATGCATCAACAGGTTTGCTTACTCTTGTGTCATATGTTACGGGTGAAACAATAACCCAAACAATAACCAAAATCAATCCTACCGATGTAGTTTTGGTGCTTGATACAACATCATCAATGGAGTGGGACTGTAATGTTGCAACCAAGCTGTCACACCTTGATTCGCTTTGTAAGGATTATGCAGACAGCTATAAATATCATACCGGATTGTTTTCAAATAAAGATGTACGCTGGAATGAAATAAACGGATACTGGGAATATGATTCCGGCGGTTGGACGAAAATAACGGAGGTTACAAGCTCAAAATATATTAAGTGTGACCGTCTGACGGCTTTGAAGGGAGCAACAACGGAATTTATAAGAACCATTTCCGCATCAAGCCCCGACAGCCGAGTCGGTATTGTCACATTCGGTTCGGGCGATAGTCAGGCAATTATAAAAAACGAACTGACATATTGTAATGAAGACGGAAAAAATGCACTTTTGTCAACAATATCCGGTCTCAGCGCAGATAACGCATCAACCGCTCAGTCAACAGGCTTAAAAAGAGGACTTTCGGTTTTTGATTTAACATCAACAAGACAAAAGACAATGATTTTGTTTACCGACGGTGAGCCTGTAGCTGAGGATTATAATAAGGGAATAATACAGGCAAAAGAAGTTAAAGACAACGGCGTTACATTATATACAGTCGGTATTTTCAGCTCTGTTACAGATGAAATAACCACATATATGAACTATATGTCATCAAAATATCCGTCTGTTACGAGTATGGAAACCTCGAAGCCCGCTTCTGTTGACGGAGAATATTACTATCTTGTAAATGACTCAAACAGTTTGGGCAGTATTTTGCAGCAGATTTCCGAAACCATTATTTCACAGCAGGCCAAAATCCAGACTCTTGATTCCAAAACGGTTTTAAAGGATATTATTTCGGAAAAATTCTCTCTTGATAAAGAGAATGATAAAAAGGTTCATATTTATACAAGCGCATATATCGGAGAAAATCAGTGGGCTGCTCCTGTTGAGGTCGGTCAGGCTGACGGAATAACATATACGCTTTCGGACGAAAAAACAGTTGATGTAAAAGGATTTGATTATTCCGCAAACTGGTGCGGCTTGGAAAATATAAACGGAAAAAATGTATATCGAGGTAAAAGACTTATTGTTACCATACCGATAAAGCCCGCTGACGGTGCACAGGGCGAATCGGGAGTTAATACAAATGACCCGGGTTCGGGAATTATTCCGACCGGCGAAGAAGCACCTCTTCAGAATTTCCCCGTTCCCACAACCGACCTGCCGACTGATATAAAGATAATCAAGAGGTTTGACGGCGACTATATCCCGAGCGGCAAGACCTTTGAGCTTGCGGCTTCGGTAACGGACTGCATAACGGGTTATCTTCCCGCAGACGCGGATAATTACACAAAGGCAACAACCGCTCCCAACTCATATGATAATATTGTTCTCGGAAAAGACGGAGTGTATGACGGAGTAAAGAACATTCTCGTTAAATCCGATAAGCGTTCAAGCTCGGTAACGGTTACGGAAAAAGCCGTTCCCGCAGGATATACCGTAACGATAGCATCGGGCGATGTTTCCGAAACATTCACGGGAACGGGCGCAGATGTTTCAAAAACCTTTGATGTAACCGCCGATATGGAAATTACCGTTACAAATAAAAAACTCAATCCCGATACAACAAATGTTACGGTTGAAGAATATGTAACGGGTTACGGAGATATAAACAAGAGCTTTTCGTTTGATGCTTCTTATAACTCCGCAGGTACGCCCGAAACCGATAACTTTTCAATCAAGAACGGCGAAACCCATTCTCTTGAAGATGTTGATGTAACCAAAGACGGAACGGTAATAATCAAGCCCGAGACCGTTGAGGGCTACACAACAAAGGTTATGGTCGGTGAAACCGAATATTTCCCCGATAAGGACGGCAAATATACCATTCCCGTTGTTGAGGATATGAAAATAAAAGTCATTCACGATAAAGCATCACCCGATACCGCCGACATTGATTTTAAAATGTTTACCGGCGGCAATATGGGAGATAAAACGCAGCAGTTCACCGTTACGGGCACATCTGATGATTTTTCATATAAAATGAAACACGGTGATACCGAAAAGCTTGCCGATATTGCCATCGGAAGCACGGTCAAATTCAAGGTCGATGCTCCCGAGGATTATACGGGTATAAAGGTTATTGTAAACGATAAAGAGGTAACGCCGGTTAACGGAGAATATATTTTCGATGTTGACGGAGACACAACGGTGTCAATAACCTGCTCAAGAGATGCGGTGATTGATACGGGAATAATGCTTGACAGCTTGCCTTATGTGATAATCGTCATTATGGTTGTTCTCGGAATTTCCGCTATCATTATAAGGAAAAAGAAAAGAGAATAGAATGGACGAAAAGGCAAAGCTCAAAAAGGAGTATATAAGGCTGGCTGTCAGAATCGTTACAATAGCGTTAATCTTCTTTATAATTTTCACATTTTTCTTTATGATAACCCAGATGCACGGAACGGATATGTATCCGTCAATAAAAGACGGTGACCTGATATTCGGCTATCGGCTTCAAAAAGAATATATCGCCGGTGATATCGTTGCATTTACCGCAGACGGCAAAACGCTTGTCGGCAGAGTTGCGGCAGCGGGCGGCGATGTGATAGAGCTTAATCAGGCGGGCGGAGTTTATGTTAACGGAACGGCTCAGTCAGGAGAAATAATTTTCCCGACTTACCCGAAGGATAATATAAAATTTCCCTACAAAGTGCCTGAAAACAGCGTTTTCATTCTTTGCGATTACAGAACCAACTGCGTTGACAGCCGCGATTTCGGCGCTGTCGGCACGGAGAATATAAAATGTAAGGTAATAACTCTGCTTCGCCGCAGAGCGTTATAAATGGTAAAAAATTTTTTAATACACGGAGGAAACAGCAATGAAAAAACTTTCAGCACTCTTACTTGCAATCGTAATGATTGCGGCAATGATGGTACCGGCATTTGCCGTGGACACAACCTATCCCGATGTTAATGCGGGCAAAACAGAAGATTTCGTAAACGAAACATCAGTCGTAATTCCTCTTTATTACAAGGAATTAAACGAAGGCTCAGTCAGCCCCGAGGAAACCTTTAATCTTAAGGTTGAGCCTTACGGCGTTGCACAGTCAAAGCTTGCTCTTAAGGATTTCCCTGCAATCACCGATATTAAGATTAAATTCAACAAGGGCGATGCAACCGTTGACGGCAAGCGCGGAACTGCAACAATAACTCTTCCCGAGCCTTCAAAATTCGGAACAGTAGGTCTTTATACCTATAAGATTTCTCAGATTGTTCCCGAAACCAAAATCGCAGGCGTTTACTATGACCAGAAGCCGACCTTCCTCAAGCTCACCGTTATTGAGCAGGACGGACTTAAAATAATCGCTGCCGTTCACTATGAAACCGAAACAGGCGAAAAAATTGACGGCAATGCCGAGGACCTTGCAGCAGGCGTAGGCTTTACAAATATTTATAAAGCTGCCGCAAAAAATCCCGATAATAACAGCTCAACCGGTTTTGCGGTTAAAAAGGTTGTAACCGGCAACTTCGGCGATAAGTCAAAGAAATTTGATATTACCGTTAAGTTCACCGCTCCCGAGGACTGCGTATTTTCCGCACCCATAACCTATGTCGAAGGCGGTCAGGAAAAAACTGCTGTAATGGCAGAGGATAACAAGAGTGCATCTGCAACAATCAGCATTAAGCACAACGAAACAATTTCATTCTCAAATGTTCCTTACAGCTCAACATTTGTTGTTAAGGAAGCTGATTATACAGGCGATAACGGCGGTTACGATGCACCCGAATATTCCGTAGACAACGGCACCGGCACAATTCAGGCAGCCGATTCCGAGATTACGGTTACAAACAATAAGGGCGTTGATATTGATACAGGCGTTATTGTTGACAGCATTCCCTATGTTGTTATTCTTGCATTCATCGTTACCGGTGCTGCAATTCTCATCTTCAGAAAGAAGCCCGAAATAGGCTGATAAATTAAAAAATCCGGCGGTATGCCGAGGTGTACCGCCTGAACTTTTTCGGGAGCGAAACGCATTGAAAGCGGCTGAAAAGATTCTTAAAATAACCGATAATCTTATAACTGCAATTATTGTTGTAATTCTTGCGGTTTCGGGTGCTTATGCCGTTTTCGCTCTCTGGGATAACCATCAGATTTATGCGGCTGCGGAGGACGTTCAGCTCAAAATTCTCGAAAAGAAGCCCGATATAACGGGCGGTAAAGAGAAAATCAAAGAATCCTTTGAGGAGCTTGACGAGGTTAACCCCGATATCTGCGGCTGGATAACGATAGACAATACCGAAATTGATTATCCCGTTTTGCAAGGCGAAAATAATTTTTCCTATATAAATACCGATGTTTACGGCAACTTTTCTCTTTCGGGAAGTATATTCCTTGATTCAAGAAATTCGCCCGATTTCAGCGATACTCTTTCACTGATTTACGGTCACCATATGGCGGGCGGAAAGATGTTCGGTGACCTTGATAAATTCAGGAATAAAGACTTCTTTGAAAAGAATAAAACCGGTGTGCTTGTTATGCCGGAAAAGGTTCTGAAATTAAAAATCGTTGCTTTAATGACGGCTTCGGCATCGGATAAAATGATATTTGAGCCGCAGGTACTCACTGCGGAGAATGTTTCCGCGTTCTGCGGACATATAAAAAGCGGTTCGCTTTATTATGATGAAGCAGAGCTTTCAAGGGTCGGAAAAAGCACAAGATTTATTGCGCTTTCAACCTGCTCAAATGATTTTACCAATGCAAGAACGGTTCTGATAACCAAAGTGATTACCGATTAAAAAGGGGGAGAGCATATGAAAAAAGCGTTAACGATTATAATGTGTATTGTCATATCTGCGGTTTTGCTTGCAGCCGAATTTTCGGTATGCGCTTATGCGTCCTCCGAGCCGCTTGAATGCGTTTCCGTTAAGGTTAAAACCGGAGGTGAAGCATATTCGGGAGAATTTCTGTTTCAGCTTACGGCTGAATCCGAGAATGCTCCCATGCCCAAAGAAGCATCGGGCGGAATATATAAATTCAAGATTGAAAACGGCAAATCGGCATCACTTCCGAAGGTTGAATATACAAGGGTCGGAAAGTATGAATATCTGATTTCGCAAATTCCCGGCAACGAAAAAGATGTTAAATATGATGATGCGAAATATAAACTTGTGGTTTATGTTCTGAACGGCGAAAATGACGGATTCGAGTATTCATATGCGGCATATAAAAACGGCTCATCAAAGAAAGCGAGCGGAATAGAATTTGAAAATTCCTATCTGCCCACCACGGCAGCCGTAATAATCGAAACCACCACCGAAACGCCGACCGAAGTGACAACAACGGAGCCCGAAACCGAAACAGAAACCGCGACAGGAGAACCCACAACCAAAACGGAGCACCCGATAATCGAAAAGATTGAGGATATAATAAATCCGTTCACCGGAAGCGACATCAAAACAACCATATCAATCATTGCTGTTCTGATTACCGCGATTATTGTTACGGTAATCGAATTTAAAAAGATTAAGAAATAAAAATTTTCCCCGCATCGGCTGATGCGGGGAATTGCTTTATCTTTCAAAAACGGTTTCGATTTTCTGCTGCCATTGGGCAATTTTGATTATGTCATATTTTTTAGGGATTGCAAGTGCGGTTGTCATTGCCTTAACGCCTTTAACCGCCGCTCCCGCAAGTCCGCCGAAAAAGTCTTTTGATTTATATGCTCTGCCGATTCTTTCGGCAAGCTCCTTAACGGAAATAAGTGTTAATTTTCCGCTGAGGATATTTTTTATTTCTTCGTTGGAAATAATGCCGCTTTCAAAGAATTTCTTTATTTCATCATTATCACAATTAAGCAAAAAGCGCTTGAGCATATCAATAAAGCAGTTTGATGCGCCGATTTTTTTATAATAGCTGACCTGATAATTCCAGAGAGCCTCAATATTAACGCTGTCCGCTTTAACAATTGCTTCACCCAGAAGCTGACCCGCACGCAGGGAGTTTGCAACTCCGCAGCCGACAAGGGGAATGGTCATAAATGCCGAATCTCCTACCGCAGCATAACCGTCGGCAATCATCTTTGAGAGCGGGCGTCTTATCGGAATATTCGCAAAATCTCCGCCTCTGAGCTTGTTTGTACCCATAAACGGGTGGTCTTTGCGAAGCTGAGCGAGGATTTCTTCAAACTCTTCTTTTGTCATACCGCCCGCTTTACCGATAAAGGCTGCAAATTTATCCCCGAATTCCGGAACGCACCAGGCAACACATTTTTTACCCGTATATTTAAGGCGCATAAGGAAACCGTAATTTTCGGGAAGCTCAACGCCCTCAGCACAGTCAAAAAGAGCGTCCCAGGTAGAAAATACATCTTCGTCATCGGGCTGAGCGGTTATATCGCATCTTTTCGGAAGTGAAGCTCTGAACGGAGAATAAACTCCGCTTGCATCAATAACAAGGTCGGCAAAAATCTTTTCACCGTTTACGATTATTCCCTTTGCACCGCGGTTATCCGTTATCAGGCCTTCAACCTCGGTGTTGAAAATGAATTTTGCACCCTTTTCCTCGGCAGCCTTAACAAGCTGAGGAGCGAGAACACGGCGGTCAACAGTCCAGTCTCTTTTATCGGGTTCAAAGCCGAGAATGAGCGGCTTATCCGAAAACGGTGCGGTAAATGCGCAGGCGGAATCTCTGAATGAGCCTTCGGGAACGGGTATGTTCAGCTCGTCAAAAACCGACGGGTCAATCGTGTCCCAGCGGTCGCGGCTCAGTTTATCTATTGAGCTTTTCTCATAAACGGTAACATCTCTGCCGCTTTCGGCAAGCACCTTTGCCGCCTGCATTCCTCCGTGACCTGCTCCGATAATAACGATTTTATCCATATCTTTACTCCCGATGTAATATTTTTTCTATAATAGCATACTATTCCGTTTCTTGCAAGTGTGTCATAAATTTTGAACAAAATTTTTTAAATCTCTTGCTATTTTTTAACCGAAATGATAAAATGAAAAAAACAAGGAGGTAAATATTTATGAAAAAAGTAATCAGCATTATTCTTTCGGCGCTGTTTCTGCTTTCGGCAGCGGCAATTCCTGCATATGCAGGAAATGATTATAAAATCGTTTCTCCCTATGAAGATGTAATCTGGAGCGGAAACAATGCGTGGACTGCATACAAAGGAAATCTTCATACACATTCAACGGTCAGCGACGGCGATGCCGATTTTAACGAAATGGTTATTGACCATTATAATCAGGGCTTCGATTTCCTTGCCATGACCGAACACGGCGTTACGGGCAAGGCGTGGAATGAAAAACCGACAAAGCTTCCTCTTTATCTTTATCAGTTTATAATCGGTAATAAAATGACTCCGCTCACCGATGAAGAATTTAAAGGAATAACTTCAGGCTCATATCCCGTTGACGGACAGGCGAGGGGATACGGTATGACCTGCGTTACCGGCGGCAACGAGCTGAACGCTCTCACGCTCACAAAGTGCCATGTTAACGGAATGTTCCTTCCCGAACACGCAGGAGATAATTATCTCGGATATGAAAACGACCACGAGGGCGCAGTTAAGCTTGCAGAGGAAGCCGGAGGAATGTCCTTTATCAATCACCCCGGTGACTGGCTTCAGTCAAGAAGAGATGTTGCCATAGTTTCCGACCCCGAGAATGTTCACTATTTTTCAAATATAATCCTCAAATACGATACCTGCTACGGTATGGAGGTTTTCAACGAAAACAATACCGTAACACCGTTTGACAGAATCCTCTGGGATAACATTCTTATGGAATGCCTGCCTTACGGCAAGAACGTTATCGCTTATTCAAATAACGATGCGCATTTCCACAGTCATGTTGACTCATCATATTCCGTATTTATGATGGAGAAAAATACGGTTGAAAATATTGAAAAGACAATGAAGAACGGTGCTTTCTTCTGCGTTACGAGAAAGCTTCCGCAGGGCAACAGCATAATCGGCCCCGAAACGGATTTTGATTATAAATATTCCGATGTTCCTTATCCCGAATTTAAAGAGCTCACCGTTGACGGACACAAAGTAACGGTTAAGGCAACAAACTGCACCAAAATGCAATGGATTGCAAACGGAAAGGTTATCGACAGCAAGGTGCTTGAGCAGACCTCGGAAGAAACAACCTATGTTCTTGACCTTGACACAATCGGCGGAGCAGAGGATTTCCTCTATATCAGATGCGAGCTTTTCGGAAACGGCGGTCTCACTCTTTCTCAGGCTCTCGTTATTGATGACGGAACAGCACCGATGAAATATGTTCCGGATACCTCAGCATCGGCAAAAGTAAGCAATTTCTTTTACAGATTTATGTCCCTGAGAATTTTCGTTCTCATTGATATAATTGTTGATAAAATCAAAAATTAAATAATAAAATTATGACCTCCGGCTAATCCGGAGGTCATATGCATCTCTATTCCAAAATATCAAGTCCGTAACCTTCAAGGCGCTCATTAACATTTATTATGCTTTCGCCGTGGTTTAATCCGTGAATGATAACGCTGTCACGCAAATCACGAACATAAAGCTCGGGCTGTTTTGTGATTTTCAGCAGTTTTGCGGTTTCTTCGTATGAAAGCTCCATGCCGAAAGCCAGCATCAGAATTTTGTTGCGTGACGGATTGCCTTTGTTGCCGTTGAAAAACTGATAAGCGTAATCCTCATTCAGATTTCCCTTTCTGAAAATTTCCGATTTTTTCAGCCCTTTGGATTTTATGAGAATATTTAAGTATTCGGCTAAGCTTTCAAAATAAAATTCGCCGATTTCTTCCCTGTAATATTCCTCATAATCCTTTTTGCTTTTCATAATTTCAAGAAGCTCTGATGTTGACTTTTTCATTGAAATAACCTCTTTATCTTTCTGTATATTTATGATATACTTATTTTACCGAAAAATCAAGGCGGTGATTTTGTGTATGAAATAATTAAATCTCTGAATGACGGTTCAAAGCTTGCTTATTCAGGCTCAACGGTGTATATGCTCAAGCGCATCAACCGTGAAGATATTCCCGTTTATGAGAAGCTTGCCGGAATAAAGAACCGAAATATCGCTTCGGTAAAGGAAACCGTTATTATTGATAATAAAATCTACGCCGCAAGAGAATATGTTCAGGGAATAACGCTTGATGAGTTTATCGAAAAAAATTATCCGCTTGATGATAAAACCGTTTCACAAATCGCAATTGATATTTGCTCGGGGCTTTCCCAAATACACAAGCTCGGCATTGTTCACCGCGATATAACACCGTCGAATATCATTATTGACAGCAGGGGAGCGGCTGTAATAATTGATTTCGGCATAAGCCGCATCGTTAAAGAAAATACCTCCGAAGATACGCAGATACTCGGCACTCACGGTTTCGCCGCGCCGGAACAGTTCGGCTTTTCCCAGACCGACGGCAAGGCGGATATATACGCAGTCGGTGTGCTGATAAACTATATGAAAACCAAGGCTCTTCCGAATGAAAAGCTTGCAGAGGCGCCGTTTAATAAAATAGTTCTGAGAGCAACCGAAATTGACAAAAACAACAGATATACCGATGTTAACGAAATGGCGAAAGCTTTAAAAGGGAAGATAATCAGCGGCAAACGCGCATTCGGTGTGCCCGGATTCAGAAGCGGAACGCCGAAAAATATGATTATTGCATCTGTATATTATTTCTTTTATTTATTGTTTAACCTTTCTGTGTTTTACGGTAAAAATGAAAATTTTACTCTTTTGCAAAATGTTTTAATGCTGTTTTTTCTGATGATAGTTCCCGTTCCGATAATAACGGAATGGGGAGACTGGCTCGACAGAATAAAAGCCTCAAAGCGTTGGAGCAAAAAAGAAAAAACCGCGTTAAAACTTGTTATTGCGGCAATAACCGTATTAGCCGCAAGCTTTATAATATTGTAATACCCGTAAATTCAAAAATGGTGTGCTGACGGCACACCATTTTGCTTTTTTATTGTGCTATAATCCTGAAAAAGCTGATTGCAGCTTGATTTAAAAAAAGGAGAGAAAGATATGAAGTATTGCTCAAAATGCGGCGCGGAAATGGTTGATGAAGCCGTTGTATGCGTCCAATGCGGATGCGCCGAAAATGTTGTTCAGCCGCCCGCCGCAAAGCTCAAAACCGGAAGGGACCTGGTAAAAACCATTCTTCTGACAATAGTAACCTTCGGCATTTATGCGCTGGTTCTGTTTTATAAGATGTCGGAAGAAATAAACATCACCGCCTCAAAGTATGACGGAAAGAAAACTATGAATTATCTGCTGATGTTCTTCATTATCGGGCCGATAACCTTCGGAATCGGTACGCTTGTGTGGTTTAATAATTTCAGCGGCAGAATAGGAGCTGAGCTGAGAAGAAGAAATATAAATTATCAGTTCGGTTCTTCGGCATTCTGGCTCTGGTGCATATTGGGCGCTCTGATACTTGTCGGGCCGTTTGTGTATATTCATAAGGTTACAAAAGCAGTTAACCTCATAAATGAAGACTATAACGAAAAGGGATAATTTGAAAACCGCGGCGGTAATCACCGTGTTTACTGCCGTTCCGCTGATAATCGGTTTTCTTTACTATGTTTTCAATATGCCCGATACATATGTTTCACAGATTATTTACGGATTTTTCGGCAAGCCCGAATTTATTAAGTCGGAAGAAAATATTTTTTTAAAAGGATACCTTTGCGATATATGCTGGGCGGCGGCACTCGAAAGCAGCGTTATTCTGATATTGCCGAAATCAAAAAAATATTTTATTGCTTCGGTAATTGCTTCCGCCTTGATTTCAACGCTTATTGAATTGCTCCAGCTTTTCGGAATAACCTCGGGAACATTTGATATTATTGATATTATTGCGGAAACGGCATCAATTATCATTTCGGGCACAATTATTTATTTTATATTCAGGAGGAAAAGTTTATGAAAAAAACCATTCGCATTATCTGTCTTGTAACCGTTATCGCGCTTTTTTCGCTGTTTGCACTCGGCAGCGGCTCGGATAAATCCGAAAACAAAGGTGCAGACGAAGCCTATACCGGCGAAAACACATCGACCGATGCTGCCGTCGGTGAAAACAAAAATGCCGGAACCGTTGTTAATAATGATTCCGATAAGCTCGATTATTCTGTGGGAAACGAAAGCGTTTCCGTTACAACCGACAGCATAGGAACGATTTATGTTACGGCATCTTTCTCCGTAACCAATAACGGAAAGCAGAATATATATCTGGATTCCGGTTCGGCAGATGTTGAAAATTCAAACGGAAATCTTGAAGATACCGTAAGTCTGTCGGCTTGCCCGAAGGTTCTTAAACCGGGCGAAACAGGCTGGTATTACGAAAGAGGATTTTATGAGGGAAGCGAAAAAACGAATCTGAAATTGGTCGCACATCCCGAGGTTGAAAAAGCTTCCGTAGATTGCATACGCTATGTCGTATCCGATGTAAGCATAAAGAATGAACAGTATTTAGGTGCAAAGGTAATCGGCAGAGTTGAAAATACCACCTCGGAAGACGGCACGCTTGTTAATGTTGTTGCAAATCTCTTTGATTCAAACGGTAAGCTTATTGCTCAGGAATCGGCTTATGTTGACGGAACGCTTGCCGCAGGCGATAAAAAGAGCTTTGAAATCGGTACGCTTAATACCTCTCTCAAAGCCTCAAACATTGCAAAATATGAGGTTTATGCCTATCCTACACAATATAATTGGTAAAATTTTTGAGCCGCTGTTCAATACAGCGGCTCATATTGTTTACTTTTTAAATGTTATATAAAGCATTGAACCGCTTTCGATTATATCGGGGAGGGGAATTTCAACCCATTCGCAGTTCTCATTTACCGTCATACATTTATCAACGGTATATTCTCCCGCATCAATGCTCAGCTTTCGGTCTTTCTTTTCTGATACATTTGAAATGAGAAGCGCTGCGCCGTCTTCACCCTTTGCCGCAGCGGCATACATATCTTTCGGAAGCTTGTTTTCTATTTTGACCTGCTTGCCGAGCTTATAGAGCTGACCGAATGCCCAAAAGCCGTAATACGCAGTTGAAGGCTTACCGCTTTTAAGGAACATTCCTCCGTGAAGAGCGCCTGTGGCGATTCCGCAGTAATAGTACGCCGAATCAAGTCCCTCATTCTGGAACATACAAAGCATTGAGGCCTGATTTGCGCCGTAACGGCGGTCAATCTTATCGTTTTCGGTAGGATTATAATTCCACTCATCGCAGATTACTTCCGCATTGCCGTAGCCTGCTTTTTCAAGATTTTCGTTTACGTATTTTATCCAGCGTTTATTTACTTCGGTTGTAGTATAGCTGTGCCAACTGAAAAAGTCCATGGGCGGCTTATGCTCTTTTATGTAGTCAAGAAATCCCTGAAAGAACTCAACAAAATATTTATTGTATGCCGGAGCGCCTGATTTTACATTATTGGTTTTGGTTAATGCGTAAAAGCCGCATGAACCGTAACCGCCGATTTTGAGGTCGGGGAATTTTTCTTTGAGATATGTTGCCGAAACATCGTAAAGATGGTAAAATTCTTCGGGTGTACCGTGCCAGAAAACATTTTCCGTATTATATTCTGTTTCGGAAATTTCTTCGTATTTGCCGCCGTCCGGCTCGTTCCATATTTCCCAATATTTGATATTATAATGAAATCCGTCAGCCCAGCCGTAATTATAATGTAAAATTATATGCTCGCAAATCTGAGCCCATTTGTTGTAATCGGTGGGAGGCAAAAGAAGCTCGTGGTCTTTTTGCGCGTTGCTGTAGCTTATTCCGAGACGGAAAAACGGAATCATACCCGTATCAACAATCGCCGCAAGAACCTTGTCCGCTCCCTCAAAGCTGTATGAGCCTTCGTCGTTGACGTCCTTTGAAAAATCGGGAAAAATATTGTGTATATCGGTAATGTTGATATCGTGCGTTCTGCACATCGTCATATTTGCTTCGGTGAAATTCTTATTGATTTCGCTGTTAAGCTCATATTCGGGCATTCTGCCGACATTGTGAACGGGTCTTATTTCGTCGATTACATTATCAAAATCAATTATCATATGCGCCGACGGAAATGCCGTCTGAACAAAGAATGTAAGCGCCGAGACGATTGACATTATAAATGCCGTAATTTTTTCAAACATATTATAATTACCTCCGTTTTATAAGCAGTTTATCATATTCATCCAATCGGCAAAGAACGGTCTTATATTATTCGGGCTGAAAAGGTCGCCGTTAAATGCCATATGGTCGCCCTTGTAGGTTTCCGCAACGTTCCATATACCCGGATTTATATTGTTTCTGTCAAGCTCCGTTGACGGCGCACTTGTGGGGGCTTTTGCCGAAATTGTATTAACAAGACCGTCGTTTTCAAGCCAGCTTTCGTCAACAACATATCCGTTCGGTGTTGTTCCCGTAAGTCTGCCCATTTCGTTTGCGGAGGAGCGGAAAATAGTTTCGGTCAGCTCATTATCCGCCGTATATGTTCCGTCCGCATTCTTTATCGTTGAGCTGCACGGAATTGCAAAATAATATGTGCAGCTTTGAGTGGATATTTTTTCGTTGATTTTCATTGCATTATCAATATACATATCGTAAGCCGCGCTGTCACGGTTTCTGACCTCTTCATCGGGATTGCCGAAGCCGTAAGCGGTTGTGCCGTTTGACGGCGCCGCAAGGGTGGTTACGCTGTAAATCCAGTCTGCTTTTCCGCCCGTGAAAAGCTCCGATATTTCACCGGCACCCGCAGCAGCTCTTTCTTCCGCGCTTCCGTTTGCCATAAGCTCCGCAAGAAGTCTGACTGTTACACCGCCGAATGAGTGACCGAGAAGATTTATCTTTTCTTTTGCCGACCATTCGGGGATAAGACGGTTCTTTGAAAAATCCTTTCCGTAGCGGTTATGACCGCATCTTTCGCTGTGCTCCTTGCCGTAGTCAACCTTTGTTCCGGTAAGCTGCGCATAAAGCTCACAGGCTCTGTCCCATGCGCTGCCCTGAGGGTCAACGGAGGCGGAATAGCATTTGAATCCGAGACGGTTGAGATTTTTTATCATATCGCCGCCGAACATTCCCCAATATGGCATAAAGTTATTTTGAATATCATAACTGCCCCAACCCGAAAGACCGTGGCAATAAACATAGGCATAGTCCGTGTTCCACTCGTTTTTGTCAACCGAAATCTTTGAAACATTCAAGGTCGGAAACAGAAACATTATGATTGTCATAATTAAGCTGATGATTTTTGACATACCGATAACCTCACTTTTATTTTCTCTTTATTTTATTGTACTTGCTTTTTCCTGAATTTTCAAGTGCTTTTTTGCAAGCTCATTTATCCGTGAAATATAAAATAACTCCTGCCGGAATCAAATCCCGGCAGAAGCTGCAAATCAGAAATCGCATACTGCATAAAATGCGTTTTTCGGCATGCTGTCTCTGTCAAACAGAAGCTCGTGTCTGTAATATTTTTCACCGTCGGCGGTTTTCTGCGGACGGTCATCGTTGATTCCCCAGAATGTTACACTTGAAATTTTATCCTTGTTTTTGCGCAGCACTTCAAACATCTGACTGAACTTCTTTGACTGGAGAAGCTCAACATTCCTCGGAAGTGTATCAAAAATATCATTCTTGGCTGCATCTATGCGCATATCGCATTCGGTTATCTGAATGTCAACGCCTATCTCGTAAAGCTTATCAATAACCTTTTGGAGGCGGCGGGGCGTTTCGTTGATTTCCCATAAATTCCAATGGCTTTGAATGCCTACAGCGTGAATGGGAACGCCCTCATTGACCCATTTTTCAACATATTTAAGCAGATAATCCTGCTTTTTCTGCTTTTTGAGAACGGTGGTTTCGTTGAGACACAGCACGGCGGTCGGGTCTGCTTCGTGGGCATATTCAAAAGCCTTTGTGATATATTCCTCACCGCAAATCGTCAGAAAATCATTGTGCTTGAATGCACCGTCTTTTATGTCGTAGCCGAAAGGCTCATTCACAACGTCCCATACACGGACAATATCTTTATAGCGGGTCACAACCGTTGTTATGTAATCGTGCATTCTCTGAAGCAGAACTTCTTTGCTGACAAGGTTTCCTTCGCTGTCTTTTGTCATCCAGCTTCCCAGATAGCCCCAGACAAGGCAGTGTCCCCGAAGCTTGAGACCGTTACTGCGGCAGAAATCGGCAATTGTATCGGCTTCGCCGAAATTCCAAACACCCTCGGCAGGATTGAGTGATGCCTGCTTGAATGCGTTTTCAGCCGTCAGAGATGAATAGTTTTTCAGCAGATAGGCTGAAATTTCGGGGTGATTGCAATGCCAGCCGCCGACAGCCGCACCTATATCAAAATAATCGGCATAGTAATCCTTGAAGCCCTTGTAATTCTCATCACCGAGCTTGTCGGAATAATCATAATTTGACAGCGGGTCAAAGGTTAAAAAGGAAAAAACAGCAAGTAAAATACTCAGAATTTTAGTAAGCATAAAAACCTCCGCTTAAACTTTATTGATTAAAATTATAGCATTCAATAAAAGATAAATCAATACCAACGGACATTTTTGACGAATAAAAAGGGCTAATATTTTTTTGTTAATTATATATAGCCGTCGGTATCTGATGTGCGGCGAAGAAAAAGAGGAAGCAGCGCTTTATTCAGAATGTTCGGGTTACCGTTCTGCTGTTTTGCTTTCTTTTCATTTTTGAAAGCTAAAATTCCTGATTCATGCAGTAAACTTCTTGCTTTATTCAGTAAAATATAGTAAAATTATTTTATTGAATTAGAATTTGCAGATAGGGAAAACAAAAGTGAAATAAAAGATTATACACAGGAGTATAAAGTTTGAAACAAAAATATCGCACAGGTAGCCACAAAAGGGCATAACGAAAAAGCCGTCTGAGAGACAGCAAAAAAACGGTATTTTAAGAGCTTACACTAAGAATCAGCTACTTCATCCTTGAAAATGTAACCCCGTTT
>JAZRYD010000059.1:0-16876 GCA_045600535.1 Acutalibacteraceae bacterium
GTGTTTCTTTTACTTCCATCTACCCCCGAGAGTTCTCAGAACAGTTTAACATCTCGGTTATACTTGATTAAAGACGGGGGATTATTTGGGGGTTACGATTATCAGGGCTTCAAGGCCTATTCCAACGCATACTTTACAGACGATTTAAAATAATTTACATATTATAAATTTTGCCGTGCGAATTGCTCCGCACGGCATTTTCAGACATAAAAAAATGAACAATGAACAATACAGATGAAACAGGGCAGTAACAATTGCGTCTCTTGCAGACATATAAAAAGCCTTGTTTAACCAATACTATTCATTATTCATTAATTAATGCCCCTGATTGCGCAAGCAAAGGCATTATGGTGCCGGTGACCGGACTTGAACCGGTACGGTGTTGCCACCGAGGGATTTTAAGTCCCTTGCGTCTGCCGATTTCGCCACACCGGCATAAGGAAAAGGGCATAATTACCCCTTTATCACCTTTCTGCGATATTATAATTTATTTATCGGCGTTTGTCAACACCTTTAAAAATATTTAACAAAAAATTTAAACGGGCTGTCAATCCGACAACCCGTTTTCGCTGATAATTTCGCCTGTCTGAGCATCAACTTCAAGTCTGCTCAGCGTTTCACCCGAATCATATTTGCTCTTTGTGCAGATGAATTTTTTGCTTTCTTCGTCATATGCCGTTTCATAAACCATACGTTCACCGTTTTCAATCAATTCACGGGTTCCGATATAGTAATCGGGAAACGGAAACTGAATAAGCGCCGAAATTCTGTTGTAAGCATCATCATTTAAGGCAACATCGCTCGGGAAAAGCGTTCTTTCCGAAATCTCTCCGATTTTTGCTTCTCTTCCGATTGATTCAAGATACTTTTCGGCTTGTGAAACGCATTGTGAAGTGAGCTCATTGCTGTCTCCGCTGTTATTTGAAACAACTCTGATGGCAATTTTTTCGGGAAACATCTTTCTGACCGATGTTATATAATTGCCGCCGTCCTCGGCGTATTTGACCTGCGAAAGAGAATATTTTCCGTCAGCCTCATCAAAGGTGAAAACAGCCGGAACAGAGCCGCAGCCGCCGAACGAAACAAAATCTCCGTTCTCAAAGCCGTAAGACGAATAGCTCATCAGAACATAAACCGTAACCTTTTTTTCATCTTTGCGTTCAATACCGAGAATAATATGCCCCTCCGCATCAAACTCACCCGATTCATAAGTTCCCTTGTTATCGGAAATAATCGCCTCGGAAATGGCTTTTTCAAGCTCGGCATCGGCTTTCATTTCAATCGCTCCGGTTGAAACGGGCTGTTTGTTTTCTTCCTTTTCTGTCGGTTCCTTTACAAGAAATACCGTCAGAATTACCGCGGCAGCAGCAAGCACAATCAGAATAAGAGCAATTATTTTACGCTTCATATTATTCCTCCGCGGAATTTTCGGAGCTTTCCTCCGCAGGCTGTTCAGTCTCGGCTTCGGCTTTTCCCTCCATAATTGCACGGAATTCATCGCCGCTTATCTTCTCTTTTTCAAGAAGTGCATTTGCTACGGCGTGAAGCTTATCAATGTTTTCGCTCAATACGGTATTCGTTTTCGCGTAAGCTTCCTTGATGATTCTTTCGATTTCCTCATCTATCTGAGCGGCAACATTTTCGGAATAGTTGCGAACATGGTTGAAATCCTTGCCGAGGAACACCTCGTTGCTCTGGTCGCCGAATACAATCGGCCCGAGCTTTTCGCTCATACCGTATTTGGTAACCATACTTCTTGCAATGTCGGTTGCTCTTTCAAGGTCATTTGAAGCACCCGTTGAAATATCACCGAGCACCAACGCTTCGGCAACTCTGCCGCCGAGAAGGCTCACAAGGCTGTCAAGCATCTGATTTTTGGAGGTATAATTCTTATCCTCCTCGGGTCTGTAAAGCGTATATCCGCCCGCCATACCTCTGGGAATAATCGAAATCTGATGAACGGGGTCGTCATTCTCAAGATAGAAGCTTGAAACCGCGTGACCCGCCTCGTGATAAGCGGTGAGCTTTTTGGCTTTTTCGTTCATCTTATGCGATTTCTTTTCCGAACCCATTTCAACCTTGAGCGCGGCTTCGTCTATTTCCGTCATTGTGATTGCTTTCTTGCCGCATCTTGCCGCAAGAAGCGCCGCTTCATTGAGAAGATTTTCAAGGTCTGCGCCCGTAAAGCCTACGGTTGCATGAGCAATGCTTTCAAGGTCAACATCGGGAGCAAGCGGCTTGCCCTTTGCATGAACCTTAAGTATTTCAACTCTGCCCTTGGTGTCCGGATAATTAACGGTTACCTGACGGTCAAAGCGTCCCGGTCTGAGAAGTGCGGGGTCAAGAATATCGGGTCGGTTTGTAGCCGCGATAACTATAACGCCCTCGTTTGCGCCGAAGCCGTCCATTTCAACAAGCAGCTGGTTGAGAGTCTGCTCTCTTTCATCGTGTCCGCCGCCCATACCTGCGCCTCTGTGTCTGCCGACGGCATCAATTTCATCAATGAAAATGATGGCGGGTGAGCTCTTTTTCGCCTGGTCAAACAGGTCACGGACTCTTGAAGCACCTACGCCGACATACATTTCAACGAAATCCGAACCCGAAATCGAGAGGAACGGAACATCGGCTTCGCCCGCAACGGCTCTTGCAAGCAAAGTTTTACCTGTTCCCGGAGGGCCGACAAGCAGAACGCCTTTGGGTATTCTTGCGCCCAGCTCGTCAAATTTTGCGGGATTCTTGAGAAATTCAACTATCTCTGCAAGCTCTTCTTTTTCTTCATCTGCTCCGGCAACATCGGCAAAGGTGGTTTTTCTCTTTTCGTCCTTTACCTGCTTAACTCTCGCCTTTCCGAAGCTTAAGGTACGGTTGTTTTCGCTTCCGATGGTCTGATTCATTCTTTTGAACATAAAGAATGTTATCGCCGCCATTGCGCCGAGAAGCAGCAGAGTAGGCACGATATTATAGAGCCACTCGCCGGTTGAACCCGTTACATAGCAGGCTTTTATCATCGCATCGGGATGCTCATTGTTATAAGCTATAACCTTTTCGTGAATATCGTCAACGAAAAGCGCCACACTCGGAACGGTATAGTTTTTTGCCTGAGTGCTTCCGACTTCCTTATATTCGAGAGCACCGCTGCTCAGGTTCAGCTTATATTCGGATATTTTTCCTTCTTCAAAAAGAGAAACAACCTGATAATATTCAAGCTTTTCCGTAGACTGAGCATTTACATAATAGTATAATCCCGCTATAACCGCAAGCGAAATTATGATGTACGGCAAAACCGTAAGCAGTTTTTTTGCCGGTTTTTTCTGATTCTGATTCCTGTTGTCCAATTGGATTTATCACCCCTGCATTTATCTTTTTCAAATGATTTTTATTTATTCTCATAAACTTCTCTTTTAAGTACGCCTATAAAGGGAAGATTTCTGTATTTCTGAGCATAGTCAAGTCCGTAACCGACAACAAATTCATCGGGAATATTAAGTCCGTAATAATCCGCCTGAAGGTCAACGGCTCTGCGCTCGGGCTTATCAAGCAGAGTGCAGATTTTGAAGCTGTCGGGATTTCTGCCCATCATAATTGATTTAACATAGTTGAGAGTTCTGCCCGAATCGAGAATATCCTCAACGATAAGTACATCATATCCCTTAAGATTTATGTCAAGGTCTTTAACTATCTTAACAACGCCGCTGCTGTCGGTTTTGTCTCCGTAAGACGAAATGCACATAAAATCAATTTTGCACGGAACAGTTATCGTTCTCATAAGGTCAGCCATAAACACAACCGAGCCCTTAAGAACAGCCACGAGCAGAAGATTTTTGCCCTCATAATCCCTGCTTATCTGCGCTCCGAGATTTTTCACTATTTCGTCAAGCTGTTCTTTCGTATAAAGAACCTTTTCGATGTCATTAATCAAAACAGTCTCACTCTCCATTATTTTTAATCCTTATTCTGATTACTTTTTCTGTTTTTGCCGTAACCTTTACTCTGCAATCAAAGCCGATTCCGGGAATGAGAATTATCCCGCTTTCATCGGCAAGCATCGGCAGAGTATTCCGTTTTTCGGGTTCAACGGCTTTTTCGTTAAACAGTTTTTTCAGTGATTTGGTACAGCCCGAGGGATAAAGTCTTATCTTATCGCCCTCTTTTCTGCACCTTATGGTCAGCTTTCCGATTATTTTATCATAATCGAGAAAATATTCCAACCCCTCTTTGGAAAGGTTTTGTAAATTATTTGTAACATTTATTATTTCGGAGTAAAACTCAACGCCGCAGCATATCGCTTTTCCGTTTTCAAATTCGGCATACTCATCGCATTTTTCGGATTTCTGCGGAAATTCGATAAAGCCGCGTCTCACTCTGACTCTGATGCCGCCGTTTGTTTCGCACGCTCCTCCGCCGAGTATTGCGGCAACACGCATAACCGCACCGTATTCGGGAGTGACACCCGTTTCGCGCTCGATGATTTTTATAATCGCGCGGTTTCTTATCGGAACGGGAGCATTTGCAAGCACATCTGCGCTCAAGCCGTATTTTTCGATATGCTCATCGGCAAGCGATGAAAGGAATTTTTCATCCTCATTGACAGAGTCAATACACCTTGCCGCGCTCTCCTCAAATGCGGAATTGACGGCTTTAAGCTCCGTGATAACATTATGCCTTATTCTGTTTCTCGTATATTTTATGTCCGAATTTGTTTTATCGGTAACATACTTTATTCCTCTGCTTTCGCAGAAATCAATTATCTCCGTTTTGGAGCAGTTTATAAGCGGTCTGATTATATTATCTCTTTTTGCGGGGATTGAGCAAAGTCCGCGCAGAGCGCTTCCCCTTGAAAAATTGAAGAGAAATGTTTCGGCTCTGTCGTTAAGATTATGCGCCGTTGCGATAATAATATCATCACCGAGAGAAGCGAAAAAATCGTATCTGACCTTTCTGCCCGCCTCTTCAAGACTTTTCCCCTCACGCTTTGCAATCTCCGCAACATCGGCTCTGAGCAGATGAAACGGTATTCCCCACTCGGCGCATATGCTTCTGACATATTTTTCATCGGCATCGGCATCGGCGCCGCGCAGGCAATGATTAACATGAGCCGCTTCGAGCGTGAAACCGATTTTATCTTTAAGCTCATTCAGCACGGCAAGCATTGCCATCGAATCGCTTCCGCCCGATACTGCCGCAATAACCCTGCTTTCGGGCTTTATCATTTCATATTTTTCGATGGCGGCGGCAACCTTATCAATCATCGTGAACCCTCTCAAGCGGAACAAACAGCGTATGCTCCGCGTCCCACGCGAATTTGACAACTCCCGTTTCGCCGTGTCTGTTCTTAACAACAAGCACCTGAACGGTATTGACCTCGTTATCGTCCTCGGGAGGAGCGTCATCGTCCTTTTCACCCTTATAGTAATCGGGGCGGTAAAGCATCATAACTATATCGGCATCCTGCTCAATTGAACCCGATTCACGCAGGTCGGCAAGCTGAGGCTTATGCGATTTTCCTCTCGCCTCCGTACCTCTGGAAAGCTGGGCGCAGCAGATAACGGGTATATTCAAATCCTTTGCCATCATCTTAAGATTTCTCGTGATTTCCGAAACCTCGTTAACACGGTTTTCGGCTCTTGTGCTGCCCTTGATAAGTCCGAGATAATCTATGATAACGCATTCAACGCCGCCCAAACGCCTGATTTTCGCTTTCATTTCGGGAACGGTGATGCTTGAGGTATCGTCAAAATAAAGCTCACAGTCATTCAGAGCACAGGTTGCCGTTCCGAGGCGAACCCATTCGTCCTTTGTTATCTGACCGCTTCTCATTTTCATACTTGAAACTCTTGCTTCCGTTCCGAGAACTCTCATTGCAAGCTGTTCCTTTGTCATTTCGAGTGAGAACATAAGCACCTTGCGTTTGCCTACGGCGGCAACATTTCTGGCAAGGTTTAATGCAAAGCTGGTTTTACCCATTGCCGGACGCGCACCTACGATGATAAGGTCGGAGCGGTTGAGACCCGTAAGGATTTTATCCAAATCCGAAAATCCCGTTGTGAAGCCCTTATAAAGCTCCTTATCCTCGCCCGTTATCTTCTGAAGCGTATCATATACATTATTTACGATAATATCCTTGAGCTTTGAGGGCGCATTTGAGGTCTTGCCCTGACGGATATTATATATTTTCTGCTCTGCGTTATCAAGCAGTTCATCTGCCGTTTCCTCCTGAGAAACAGCGTTTTCAATCGTCTCACCCGAAACGGTAATGAGAGTTCTGACATAGAATTTTTCTCTCACTATCTTTGCATACATCTCAACATTGTTGGTTGAGGGTACGGTCTGAGCAAGCTCAAAAAGATAATTTCTGCCCGAAGCATTATCGTATACGCCCTGCTGAACGAGTCTGTCAAGCACAACAAGCGGGTCAATCTTCAAGCCCGTGCTGTCAATCGTCAGCATTGCGGCGAATATTGCCGAATGCTGAGGCAGATAGAACGATTCGGGATTTATGTATACCGCCGCCTGCGAAAGGCAGGACGGGTCAATCAGAATACTTCCCAGAACCGCCTGCTCCGCTTCAAGGCTGAACGGCATACTGATATTATCAAGGGAGAAAAAGTTATCAGCCATTATAATTCCTCTTTATTATTCACCGACCATTACAAACATAGCGGCGGAAATTCCGTTATAGAGTTTAACTTCAACCGGATATGTTCCGAATGTTTTTATATCCTCAACGGCAACCTTGCGCTTATCAAGAGCAATATTGAATTCCTTTGAAATCGCTTCCGCAACATCTTTGGGAGTTACCGAGCCGAAAAGCTTTCCGTTTGCGCCGGCTTTTGCCGAGAGCTTAACGGTTTTTCCCTCAAGCACTGCGGCGCTTGCCTTTGCGTTTGCGATTTCGGTATCAATTCTGTGCTTCTCTGAAGCTTCTCTGTTTTTCAGTTCGCTCATTGCCTGAGCATTCGCTTCCATTGCAAGCTTACGGGGAAAGAGAAAATTTCTTGCATATCCGTCCGAAGCATTAACAAGCTCTCCTTTTTTTCCGAGACCTTTAACGTCCTGCGTAAGTACAACTTTCATTTTACTGTATCTCCTTAATGATTTATTTCTTGATTTGCTTATAAAACTCAACATTCCGGTTTGTTCGTTAGTTAGTTTTAAGTTTTCGATTTTCGGTTATATTTGCCTTTTGCGAACCGTAGGGCGGGATGACCACATCCCGCCGTTTGCCGAAAAAATCTGCGATTTTATCGGCAACGGTTATGATTTTGATTATGGTTGCATCATTCACGGCTTGCGCCATGCCGGCGGGATGTGGTCATCCCGCCCTACAATGTGGTTTTTATATATAATCGGGTACGGGCAGAGCCTGTCATTAATTCCGAATTCCTAATTCCGAATTCCGAATTATAATGTTCCGAATCGGATTTCTTAAACTTCCATAATTATCGGCAGTATCATCGGGCTTCTCTTGGTCTGCTCATAGATGAAGTGCGAAACCGCATCACGAAGCTTTCCCTTTATCGCTCCGATATCCGAAATATTTGAATAATAGCAGTTTTCAAGTGCCTTTTCGGCAACCTTTCTCGCCTGCTCGATAAGCTCCTCGGCTTCCTTAACATAGATAAATCCGCGTGAGATTACCTCGGGACCCGCGATAAGCTGACCCGTTGAATAATCAAGCGAAGCGGTAACGACGATTATGCCGTCCTCGCCGAGATGCTTTCTGTCACGCAGAACAACGCTTCCGACATCGCCCACGCCGCTGCCGTCAACGAACACTCTGCCTGCGGGAACTGCCTGACCCGCCTTGATTGACTTTGAAGTAAGCTCCGCAACATGACCGTTATCGGCGATAAAGATATTGTCCGTCGATATTCCCATTCCCTGAGCCAAAAGCGCGTGCTTTCTCAGGTGCTTCTGTTCACCGTGAACGGGTATGAAATATTTCGGCTTCACAAGTCCGATTATCAGCTTTAATTCTTCCTGACAGGCGTGACCCGAAACATGAACATCATACATCTTTTCGTAAATGACATTTGCGCCGAGCTTCATAAGCTCATTAACAACATTGCCGACTGTTTTTTCATTTCCCGGGATAGGATTTGCGGAAATGATAACATAGTCATTCGGGCAGATTTCAACCTTTTTGTGGTCTGAAAACGCCATTCTCGTGAGCGCCGACATCGGTTCGCCCTGGCTGCCCGTAGTGATTATAACCATCTGTTCGGCAGGGTATCTGTTGATAAGGTCGGCATTTATCAGAACATTGTCGGGAATATTGAGATACCCGAGCTCCGCGCTGACCGCCACAACATTTTCAAGGCTTCTGCCGACTATGGCAACCTTTCTGCCGAGCGAATTTGCAACATTTATTATCTGCTGAACTCTGTGTATATTTGAAGCAAAGGTGGCAACTATTATCCTGTTTCTGCCCGCCTTGCGGAACAGAATATCAAACGATTCTCCCACCTTGCGCTCGCTCTCGGTATAACCCGGTCTTTCGGCATTGGTTGAATCGGAAAGCAGGGCAAGCACGCCCTCTGCTCCGAGCTCCGCAAATCTTGCAAGGTCAATCATACCGCCGTCTATCGGGGTACTGTCGATTTTAAAGTCACCGGTCTGAATAACCGTTCCGCCGTCACACTTTATTGCAAGCGCAATCGCATCGGGAATGGAATGGTTAACATGAATCATTTCCACCCTGAAGCCGCCGAGAGTTACGGTGTCACCGGGCTTTACCTCGTGGAGCTTCGCACTTGAAAGCAGATTATGCTCCCTGAGCTTACCCTCTATCAGACCTATGGTGAGCTTCGTGCCGTAAACGGGCATATTGACCATCTTAAGCAAATAAGCAAGAGCGCCGATATGGTCTTCATGACCGTGAGTTATGATTATTCCCTTTATCTTGTCCCTGTTGCGCTCAACATATGAAAAATCGGGTATAACCAAATCAACACCCGGCATTTCAACATCGGGAAATGCAAGTCCGCAGTCCACGATAAACATATCGTCTTTATACTCATAAAGAGTCATATTTTTTCCGACTTCGTTTATGCCTCCGAGAAAAGCGATGCGTATCGGAGCTTCATTATGCTTTTTGCCGTATTTTTTTGCCGAACCGTTTCTCGGCTTACTGTTCTTTTTCTGAACCGGTTTATTATTTTTCTGAGTCTGTTTCTGTTTTGACTTCTGATTCTGAATTTTTTCTTTCTCGGATAAATTCTTTTTCTGCATGTATTCTCCTATTTAAGTAAAATTTGTATATGTAAGAACAGCCTGACGGCTGTTCTGCTCCTATCCCATTCTATATATTATCTTTTTATAAAGAAAATGTCAAGTTTAATATATAATATTCGGTATATTTATTTGTCTGAATTTTCTGTTACGGAATTAAGAATATCTTCAACATCGGCGCAAAGCTCCTGAGCTGCCTCCATTGTGTCGGCTTCGGCAAGTATTCTCACGCTTCCGCCGCCCCTTTCGGGAATGATGAGCGACCTGCCGGAGCTTCTGAATATTCTCACGCCCTCAAAGCAATTGCCCTCAAAATCCGATGTTCCGACGGCTCTTGCAAGCTCGGCAGGTGAAAATTCGAGAGAGATTTTTTTGCGGAGTATAACCTTTTCGGGAATTTCCTCTGCAAGCTCACCGAGAGTTGCTTCTCTTTCTTTCATAACGGAAAGCAGCTTAACCGCAAGAAACAGCGCATCTCTTACGAATACCTGCCTTGAGGCAAGCCGTCTTGCCGCCGAATCTGATTTATCCGCAGGTGATGAAAGATATCTGAAAACTCTTCTGCCCTGCTGATGTGCAAGATTATCGAGAAACTGCGGTGCATCATACGGCACGGCTATATCCCTGCCGTTTTTCATCTCGTTAAGGCAGCATATTGCAAGCAGCTTTTCGTGAGGATATTTTACTCCGTCGGAGGTTGCCTCCGCTCTTGTTCCCGATGAATCAAATTCAAAGGTAATGCCCGATGATGAAACCGCTCCCGATTTTTTCAAAACCGTTTCCATCAGATTTTTAATGCTCTCGTTTTCGCATTCAACAGAAACGCCCATACCCCTGAGTCCGTAAGGCGCCTGCTTCATAAGCTCCTGTTTATAAAGCAATTTCATACCCGACATATCGGATATTTCTTTCATATCCTGCTCGCCCGTCTCTTTAAATTCGCATTTCGTCATCGCCGCTTCGATGCTTCTTTCAAAGCTTCTCGTAACCGAAAGTCCGCCCTCGGAGCATATTCTCACTTCGCTGTCCTCACCGCCGGAAACAAATATTCCCGAACCGAGTCCGCAGAAATTGACGAGAAATTTAAGCTCGGATTCAAAGCATTCCCCGAAGTCCCAAACCGATGCGCCTGTTCCGAGAAGTCCCGAAACAACGGCATAATGCAGAGCGGAAGCGGTTTTTGAGCCGTCGTTCGCAATGCCGGTTTTTCTGCCCTGATAGGTGCTGCCTATCGCGCCGCCTATTCTTGCACAGCTTTCGGGATTCAGTCGGAACGAACCCAAACCGATTACTCCGCCGTCCGAAAGAATCTCACGCTTCATTCCGCCGTATTTAATATTGGAATTAACATTCGAGCCGCCGCCGACAACCTTTCCGGGCCAAACAAGCACATTCGGGCTGACACTCGCATTTTCTCCGATAACGCTCCCCGCTCCGGCAACGCTGTTTTCAAACATCGAAGCTCCTTTTTTGAGAGCCGCACCCGAGCACACAAGCGCACCCGTTACCGATGCTCCCGCCCCGAGCCAGCAGTTTTCGAGAACCGTTGAATATCTTATCTTTGCGCCCGCTCCGACAGAGCAGTTATCGTCTATCACGGCATACGGCCCTATAACCGCGCCTGCCGCAATATCCGTATCCGCGCCGATATATACCGGCGGCACAACGGTATAATCAACGCCGTCAAATTCTTCCGTATCAAGGAATTTTTTGGAATCGCTCTTGCCGTAAAGTCTCATTTTTCCGTCAAAAATATCCTTCTGACATTTCATATATGCTTCGATACTGCCTATATCGCACCAGTAATCCTCGGAATGATAGCAGTAAATCGGCATATCTCTGTCAAGCATAAGCGGAAAAAGGTCGGCGGCAAAATCGTATTTTTTATCCCTCGGGATAAGCTTTAAGCATTCGGGGTCAACGATATAAACACCCGTATTTGCAAGGTCGGTCACAGACTGCGACCACGCAGGCTTCTCAATAAAGCCCGTTATTCTGTTTTCGCCGTCGGTTTTTATCAGGCCGTATTCTCTCGGGTCACTCTGCGAAACGGCAACAACGGTTATCATCGCTTTTCTTGCAATATGATATTCCATTATCTTTGTCAAATCGAAATCACACATTGCGTCACCGCTTATCACAACAAACGGTTCTTTGAACTCAGCCGCCGCTTTTCTTACGCTTCCCGCCGTTCCGAGAGGCTCGTCCTCCCTTGAAAATTCAAGCTTTAATTTGCCGTAGCCGTCCTCATAGGCATTCTCAATGATGTGGGGCAGATAGCCGAGAGTTACCGCCGCACCGTCCGTTCCGTGAGCCGAAAGCAAATCGAAAATGTATTCGATTATCGGCTTTCCGAATATTCTCGCCATGGGTTTCGGCAGAGTGCAGGTAAGAGGGCGCAGTCTGCTCCCCTCACCGCCCGCCATAATTACTGCTTTCATTCGTATCATCCCTTCAAATTATTTCGGTGAACATATTATTGGCAAAATTATTCCGAAATAACCGTTTTTTATCTTGTGAAAGCGGAAATTTAATGATATAATATTTTCATCAATTTCAAACGGAGAGAAAAATGGACGAACTGCAAAAGGTTGATATATTCACGGACGGCGCCTGCTCGGGCAACCCCGGTCCGGGCGGCTGGGGTGCGATTCTGCGCTACGGCGAAAAAGAGCTTGAGCTCAGCGGCGGAGAAAAGGAAACCACCAACAACCGTATGGAGCTTACGGCGGTAATCGAAGCTCTCAAAAAATTAAAGCACAAATGCAGCATAACGATTTATACGGATTCAAAGTATGTTGCCGATGCGTTTCTTCAGGGCTGGATATGGGGCTGGATAAAAAAGGACTGGAAAAAATCGGACGGAAAGCCCGTATTGAATCCCGAGCTCTGGCAGGTTCTTTTATCCGAAATCAAAAAACACGAATACAAAATAGTCTGGGTAAAGGGTCACGCGGGACACCCCGAAAATGAACGCTGCGACTCTCTCGCAACCGCAATGGCTGCGGAATATTCAAAAAAACATTAAATTTCGTCTGTTAAATATAATGGAAAAGTATTGACTTTTTCGTAAATATTTTGCAAAATAAGTACAGAAAAATTTTACAAAGAGGTAAATAAAATGAAAGATATTATGGAATCTCCTTTTCTTAAGGAAATGATGCAGACCACCGCCAATATGTACAGACTCGGCTATGACGAAAGAAACGGCGGAAACATAAGCTATATGCTCGACCAGAAAGAGGTCAGCGAATACATCAACTTTGACAGAGTTATCCGCAGAATACCCACGGGCTTTGAAGCAAAGGAGCTCGCCGGAAAAATATTCATCGTTACGGGTACGGGCAAATATTTCAAGAATGTTGAGTTTGACCCCGAAACAAACCTCGGAATTATCCGCATTGCCAAGGACGGCAAAACCGCAGAGCTTTTCTGGGGATATAAGGACGGCGGCAAATTCACAAGTGAGCTTCCCGCTCACCTTATGAGCCATATGGCAAGACTCAAGAAAGACCCGCAAAACAGAATCATTATGCACTGCCACCCCGATTATACTCTTGCAATGACTCATGTTCACAGCATGGATGAAAGAGCAATAACAAGAACTCTTTGGAAAATGATGACCGAAAGCATCGTTGTTTTCCCCGACGGAGTGGGCACTCTTCCCTGGATGGTTTGCGGAACCAATGAAATAGGCGAAGCAACCGCAAAGAAAATGGAGCAATACAGAATAGTACTCTGGACTCTTCACGGAATTTACGGCGCAGGCAGAACGATGGACGAAGCCTTCGGACTTATCGAAACCGTTGAAAAAGCCGCAAAGCAGTTTATGCTCACCGCAAATATGCCGCAGGTTAACACAATGTCCGACCAAAATCTTCTTGACCTTGCCAAAGCATTCAATCTTGATTACAGAAAAGATTTCCTTGACCTTTAATAACTAATTATATAAATCGGCGTGCCGTTTTAATGAACGGTGCGCCGATTTTCTGAATATAGTGTAATGCGGCTGATAATCCGCAAAAATGAAATTTTTTGCTCCCCGATTTCAAATTCGAGATTATTTCGGCACAATAATGTCAAAAATATATCTGCGAGAACTTAAAGTGACGGAGAGTGACTGAATTGACCGTAAAACGAGGAGAAATATATTATGCCGACCTGAGTCCCGTTGTGGGCTCCGAGCAGGGAGGAACGCGTCCGGTACTTATAGTGCAGAATAATGTGGGAAATAAATTCAGCCCCACGGTTATAGCCGCCGCAATAACAAGCCGGAGCTTTAAAGCCGACCTACCCACGCATATAAAAGTAAACGCCGACGGCTGCGGACTTGCGAAAGATTCGATAGTGCTTCTTGAGCAGGTGCGCACGCTCGACAAAAAGCGATTAAAAGAAAAAATGGGCAACCTTGACGATGTTGATATGAACAGAGTTGACCACGCTCTTTCCGTCAGCCTCGGAATAGGCGCATTCTGAAAAGACCGTTTCTGCCGCCGGATTTTTCCGCGCGGCAGTTTTTATATTGACAAAATAATATAAAAAGAATAATATTATTCCGAGGTGTTTTCGATGATTATCAGAAAACTTAATAAATCCGATGCTTCGGAGCATGAAAAGCTTGCGTCCCTTGCATTCATATTCAAAGCAGAGCCCGAAACGGCTGAGCTTCCGTGCGAATATATGCTCGGCGCTTTTGACGGTGAAAAGCTTATCGCCGATATGGAAATCGAAAAACGGTATAATAATTATTGCGGCGATGTTCTCTCCTGCCTTGCCGCAGGCGGTGTAGCTTCACGCCCCGAAACGAGAAATCGCGGTGCGGTGCGTGCGCTTTTTGAAGAGCTTTTCAAAAATTCCGATGAGGATATAAGCATTCTTTATCCGTTTTCAGAAAGCTATTACAGAAAATTCGGCTATGAGCCGGCAGGCTTCGGCCTTGAAGTTACTGCCCCGTTTTCCGCTCTTTCGGCGGTTGAAAAGAGCCGCGGTGCAGAGCTTTTCGAGGGCGAAAATTCCGTTGAAATGCTCGGACTTTATAATAAAAGCGTAAAGCCTTACGAGCTTTCTTTCACAAGAACCGACCTGCTTTCTTTTGAGTGCGAACCGTATAAAAACGCCGCTTATACATATATCTTCAGAAATGCAGACGGCAATGCCGAAGCTTACGCTACATTCACGGCAGACCGCAGCACTTCGGTGATTTCCGTAAGAGAATTAAATTTTCTCAATAAAGAAGGTCTGCTCGGCATTCTCGGATTCCTGAGAGCATATGAGGGCAATTTCAAAACCGTCCGTTTTGAAAAGCTTCCGCTCGGCAGTCCCGTTTTGAATTTTCTGAATGACAAATGCGAAATAAAGCTCTCAAGTCTCGGAGCGGTCAGGATTCTCAATGTTATGAGCGTTCTGAAAAAGCACGGATATCCGAATGAAAGCGGCACTTTTGTTATTCAATGCAGAGATACAATCGAAAAGAATAATGCCGTTTTCTCCGTTGAATACTCGGGTGAAAATGTTAAAATCGAAAAATCCGAAAACGCTGCCGCCGATTTAATTCTTGACCCCTGCGCATTTTCAAAAATTCTTCTCTGCGGCACAACGGCTTCGGAGCTTGAATATATGAACGGTGTTGAAATCTGCGGAAATATCGAGTCACTTTTAAAAGCATTTCCGAAAAAAACGGTGTTTTTTAATGATTCCTTTTGATTATCTATTGTATTTTGGGGAAAAATCAAATATAATATTGCTGTTAAATCAGCACTTCGGAAGGTGAAAAAGTTGGGTTACTATCAGAAAGAAATCGAAACAATGCCCAGAGAACAGCTTATAAAGCTCCAAAGCGAAAGACTTGTTGCTCAGGTTAAGCACGTATATGAAAATGTTAAGTGCTATAAAGAAAAAATGGACGAAAAGGGCATTAAGCCCGAGGATATACACGGCATCGAGGATTTGCATAAGCTTCCGTTTATCACTAAAAACGACCTTCGTGAATCCTATCCCTACGGCGTTCTTGCCGCTCCGCTTACCGACTGTGTAAGAATACATTCAACCTCCGGCACAACGGGAAAAAGAGTTGTTGCCTATTATACTCAGCACGATATTGACCTTTGGGAGGACTGCTGTGCAAGAGCGATAATGGCAACGGGCGCAACGAATGAGGACGTTTGCCAGATTTGCTACGGCTACGGTCTTTTCACGGGCGGCGCAGGTCTGCACGGCGGTTCGCATAAGGCAGGCTGCCTTACCCTGCCTATGTCATCGGGCAACACGGAAAGACAGCTTCAGTTTATGTCCGATCTCGGAACAACGGTTCTCTGCTGCACTCCGTCTTACGCCGCATATCTTGCCGAAACCGCAAAGGAAACGGGAATACTTGATAAAATTCATCTGCGTGCGGGCATATTCGGCGCAGAAGCATGGACAGAGGAAATGCGCCGCGATATTGAAAAAAGCTTCGGCATAAAAGCCTACGATATATACGGTCTTACCGAGCTGAGCGGTCCGGGCGTTGCATTTGAATGCTCCGAACAGAACGGTATGCACATCAACGAAGACCATTTCATCGCGGAAATAATCGACCCCGTTACCGAGGAGGTTCTCCCATACGGTGAAAAAGGTGAGCTTGTTTTCACCTCGATAACAAAGCAGGCTTTCCCGATGATAAGATACAGAACAAAGGATATATGCGTGCTCAACGCAGAGCCCTGCTCCTGCGGCAGAACCCATATCAGAATGGCAAAGCCGATGGGCAGAGCAGACGATATGCTCATAATCAGAGGCGTTAACGTATTCCCGTCGCAGATAGAATCCGTGCTTCTCAAGAACGGTATGCCTGCGAATTACCGCATTATCGTTGACCGTGTTAACAACACCGATACATTTGATATTGATGTTGAAATGCCGATGGATTTTATGTCCGATACGGTTGCGGATATCGCAAACAAGGAAAAGCAGCTTATCGGCGAGCTCAAATCAATGCTCGGAATTATGGCAAAGGTTCATCTTGTTGCGCCTAAGTCCATAACCCGCAGCGAGGGCAAAGCCGTCAGAATAATTGATAAGCGCAATCTTTATAATAACATCAAGTGAGGAGGAGAAAGAAATGACAGTAAATCAGATTTCGGTTTTTCTCGAAAACAAGCCGGGTAAGCTTTCGGAATTTATTCAGATGCTTGCCGCAAACAAAATCGACCTTCAGGCACTTTCCATCTCCGAAACAAACGATTACGGTATACTGCATATAATCGTTGACAAAACAGAAGAAACAATGGCTCTTCTCAACGAGGGCGGCTGGATATGCAAAACGACCCCCGTGCTTGCCGTAACCGTTCCCGATGAACCCGGAAGCCTCACAAAGCTTCTTTCCGTAATTGCGGAAAACGGCATAAACCTTGCATACACTTATGCTTTCTTCTCAAGAGAAAACGGCAACGCCTGCATAATTCTCAGAGTTGACGATAACAATGCAGTTGCAAAGGTTCTTGCAGATGCGGGAATAGCTCTTTAAGAATCGAGTAGGAGGCTACCCATTAGTTGAGTAGCCGACCTCTCACACCACCGTGCGTACCGTTCGGTACACGGCGGTTCAATCATAAACAGTGCATAGACTTGTACGCTTCGGATATGTCATAATATCCTCTGCGTGCAA
>JAZRYD010000060.1:0-16365 GCA_045600535.1 Acutalibacteraceae bacterium
GAAAATGCAAGAAAAACCGTCAGCAGCAGCCAGCGCTGAATGGTCTGGGCGATACGAACCTGAGTTTTTATTCTCTTAAAGCCCTCGTTGAAAAGCAGACTGAGTAAAAGAGCTGTTATCATAACGGAAAGTCCGTTCGCCGGTATCATAACGATTGAACAGTTTTTAACAACCTCAAGAGCTTTGTCGGGGGTATTCATATTGGTGAAGAAAACCATCATCATATGGAAGGATTCCATAACCGTGCCTATTGCAAGAGAGATGAATACGCCGGGTTTTTTATCTTCAAACATGAATTTGCGAAGTCCTGCGGAATAGAAGCCCGCAAGTATTGTTGAAACGGAGCAGGCAATTCTGGTGTAGCTTCCGACACCCCAGGCAACGGCAACATAACGCTCGATGCCTCCGATGAAGCCGGCGATAATTCCGGCCGGTGCGCCGAAAAACAGTCCTGCAGTGAGCGCGGCGGCATCACGGCAGTTGACCTGTGCACCGTTGATGGGAATACCGAATTCCGTTCCCAGAACGGCAAGTCCGCCGAAAAGAACACCGATTATGATTTGTCTGTATTTATACGGAATGTTTTTAAATTTCGTATATTTTTCGAGAAGATAAAATATAACGCTTAAAACGGCAGGCAGAAATGCAACTGCCGATAATTTAACATACGGGTTCACTTTTATCGCTCCTGTTAGATTAATATACCATATTCTGAGAATCGAGATATTCGCTTACATTCTCTGCGGTAACGATTGTGGTGGGAATAACTGTGATTTTGCTTGCGCTGTTGCCGCTGCCGAGAGAAATAGCCGTTGTTATGGCATCGTCTATCATTGACGGGCTGTAAAGTGCGGAGGCGAGACCGAGTGAAGCATAATCGGCAGATGAAATCATTTTGAAATATTCCTGCATTCCGCCGCCGCCTGTGATTGCCTTGATATCGTTTCTGCCCGATTCGGTTATGGCCTTAACAATACCTATTGAAACCTCGTCGTCCATTGAGAATACGGCATCAATGTGCTCGTGCTCGGCAAGTATTTTCATCATATCGGCGTAACCTGCATCACGGCTGAAGCTTGATTCTTCAACGGTGAAAACATTTGAAGTATCATAATTCTTCTCTTTGAGATAATCAGTAAATCCCGCAAGGCGTCTTTCGGAAACAGAACCCGATGACGGAACGGTAAGAACCGCAATCGCTGCACCCTCGCCGACTTTTCCGGTTATGTATTCGGCACTTCTGTAACCCATATCGTAGTTATCGCCGGTTACTTTATAAACGCCGTCACACGCAATGTCAACATCAAAGCCGACAACCGGTACACCCTGTGCAATAACTTTTTTGACCGTATCTTCCATTCCCGACCACTGCGGCCAGACAACGAGAGCCTGAGCACCCCATTCAACAAGCGAATCAATATTTTTGCTCATTTCCGCGGCATCGGCTGATGAAGTGAAGTTATATTCAATTCCTTTTTCTTTGCAGAATTTCTCTGCGCTGTAGGCAACTCCTGCCACCCAGCCGTGGGTTGCATTGGGAGCGGCGAGACCGATTTTAACATTCGCGGCGGTCTGTTCTTTTTCGCCGCAGCCTGCAAAAAGGCATAAAATAAGCGAAAATGCCATAATTAACGCGAAAACTTTTTTCATAAATAAATCCTCCGTCGATAAATTTTATTTATTATATCATATTCTTTTTTTAAAATCAATAAAGCAGATGAAATTTCCGATATAATATACCAAGGTTTATATTCTAAAACAAATATATAATATCGGAAAAGAAGGGAATGATGACATAAAAAGAAAAGCAGCTGAGATTATCGCCGCCGTGCTTGCGGCAGTTATAATTGCGGGCGGAATAACCGGAACGGTTTTCTGCGGTCACGACCATATCAATGATTTCGGCCTGATTTATGACGGAATACTGCTGAGCTGTCTCCGACCCTCGGGGTACGGCTCATACACAGCCGCAAGCCGTCTCGGATATGAGGAAAAGGACTGACTTCAGGGCTTCACTCTGCTTCAGCTTCATGCCGACGGGACATTTGAAATGTCGAGAATACGCAACAGCGAAAGCAATTGAAAACAAAAATTTATCAATTGTTAATATTTAATGCAAAATTTTTACTTGAAATTTTCGGACAGATGTGTTAAAATCCGATTATAAGTATAATGGAGGAGAGCTGATTCGGCTGAATCGGTGCTTTTCCCAATAAAACAGGAGGACAAAATAATGAAAAAAGTTAAATCCGTTATCGCCCTTCTTCTTGCTCTTATTATGGCGGTTACCTGCGGCGTAAGCGCATTTGCGGCAGCCGTTCCGGAGACCGAAGGAAATGACGATAAGGACAACGCAACCGCAATTACCCTCGAAGACACTGCATCGGGCAGACTTGAAGCTGCCGGTGACACTGACTGGTACACCATTACCTTTGCTCAGGCGGGTATGGCATCTGTTAAGTTCAATCACAGCACAATTGATGCTCATATGACCTATTTCACCGTATCGGTTTATGACGCAGAAGGCAGGCTCGAAAATGAATTTACCGTTTACGGTGATGAGGCGGAAACGGCTTCTTCAATGTTCAGCGTAAGCGCAGGCAAGCATTACATCGTTATCGCCGAAGGTCAGATAGCAAGCACAACTCTTGCTTACACTTTCACGGTATCTTTCGATAACGAAGCAAAAGCGGAAAAAGAAAACAATAATACCTTTGAAACCGCTTCCCCGCTTGAAATTTCCACATCGGGTAATGCAAAGAGGTATCTCGGCAGCATTGCAGAGGAAGATGTTGATAACTTTGTTTTCAGCGTTCCCGATGAAGGCTTCATCTATTTCTATATCTATAATACCAACGGAAAAGCAGGCAATTATACCGCTACCGTTTCAACCTATATCGAAGGTGAAGGCGGAGTTGCCGAAAAAGCCGTTCTCGGTTCCGTAAGCATAACCAAGAGCGAAACTTCCGTAATCAGCGCTCCGATAGGCGTGGGTATCGGCAAATATTATCTTACAATCAGAGGAACAGTCGGCGGCTATGAAACCAGAGTATTCTTCTCAAGAAGCTCAGAGCTTTATGAAACCGAGTATAACAATACTCTCAAGACAGCTGATTATTATTCGGTAGGAACAAAAATGGCGGGCTCAACCTATGATGCAGCCGATGTTGACTGCTTCAAATTCACCGTTACCGAAAAGAACCGTCAGGTTTATCTTGAGGTTAAGGGCGGCGCAGAGGTAGTAGGTACCGCAAAATGGATTGTTACTGTTGTTGATAAGGATAATGTCACCATCGCAAGTGAGGTTGCTTCAAATACCGAAGCTGCAAAGATACTTCTCAACGATAAAGCAGTAGGAACATATTATCTTATAATCAGGCCGGATTCAAGCTATGCAAATGACGGTCATTACTACATCAGCACATCAAAGTATGATGCTCCCGAAAAGGAAAAATCATTCTTTGAAAAGATTAAGGCGATTGACTGGTCAGGCTTCCTTGATAACTTCAAGGGCTGGCTCGGTAAGATTGACTTCGTAGGCATCGTCAAGAGCATCTTTGTAAGCATCAAAACCGTTATAGGTGCTCTCTGATTATAACAAAACTTTCGGGGCTGTAAAAAAAACCAGTCCCTAAATATGAAAAAAAGAAGCTGTAAGATTACCAAAAAAAGGTGGTCTTACAGCTCTTTTTTGTGATATAATTTTCTTGCGATGAAAAACAAATCACAAACATATATTACACCATATCAAATGAAATTACCACTGGAAATTTCAAAAATTATTGAAATAACCGATCCGGTGTATACATTCTGCGAAGTGATGGATCATATTGACCTGAATAAATATCTTGCAGTTAAGGAATGCAGGACAGGCCGTCCGAGATATGATTCAAAAACGATGCTTAAAATAGTGCTGTTCGCCTTTATGGAAAACGGCTATGTATCGACGCGGGCAATAGAGAAGCTCTGCAAAACCGACATCCGTTTCATGTGGCTTTTGGATAACATGCCGGCGCCGAGTCACATGAAAATCGACAATTTCATGAATGAAGAACTCAGCGGAAGCATTGAAGAAATCAACTCTCAGATAGTGTATATGGGTGTCGGGCTCGGGCTTCGGGAAGAATACGCAATCGAATATCTTGAAGAGATAATCGAAAAATACAAATCAATTACCGGTATCGAACCCGACGTGATTGCAAGGGGCAGATGACATCGCAAATCTGAAGAACAGAGAAACTACGAAAAACTCGTTGAATATTGCGAAAAGCTCAGGAAATACGCAGAACACATAAGAATATGCGGAGAAGACAGAAACAGTTATTCAAAAACCGACCGTGACGCGACCTTTATGCGGATGAAAAAAGACTACATGGGCAATGATCAGCTGCTGCCGGGATACAACATTCAACTCGGTATGTGCGATAAATATATAGCGGTATGTGACGTAAAACAGTATGCGTCGGATATGGATTGCTTTCAGCCGCTGATGAAAAAATTCAATGAAACATACGGAAGATACCCCGAGTATCCGGTTGCTGATGCAGGTTACGGAAGCTTTGACAATTATCTGTTCTGCGAAGAGCACGGGATGAAGAAATACATGAAATTCACCATGTTCGCGAAAGAAACAAATGACGCTTCATACAGGGACGACCCGTCTCAACCGTGAATTGAGTGGATTTCACAAAGAGGTTCTCGAAAACCTCAACAGCATCCAAGGCGCGCTGCTCAGAATGAACCGGAGCATACAGGCGGAAGGAGCGTACGGTTCAATCAAGTGGAACCGCTCGTACACAAGGGCGAGAAGAAGAGGCATGGACGGCTTATAGCTTGAAATTTCGATGATTGCCTGCGGTTTTAACCTTCATAAATATCATCTGAAGCGTATGTCCTCAAGTCTTGCGGCCTGAACAAAATCAAATATTGTCGAAAAATCAAAAAACCGAACTCAAAAACGAGTCCGGTAAATTTTGTGTTTGCTAAAATCAGCTGAAATGAAGATTTTCTGATTTTTCTATTCTGATTGATAAAACGGGAACCATTCACGATACGGACGGCTCCCGTGTGTTTTTGGGGGACTTTTTTTACAGCCCCTTTGTTGATTCTTAATGTTCTAAGGCGTTAAGCACTTCAAGGTAATTTACCGCACGCGCCTTTGCGCCGTCTAAATCCATATCGGTATAGTTTCCGCATTCAACCGGAGTTGCGCCGGGAATATCGCCCTCAAAGTTCGCAATAAACTCAAACATTTCTATCATAAGTTTTGTTATTGTGGGAATGGGGATTTTTCCGCTCATAATCAGATAGAAGCCCGTGCGGCAGCCCATGGGTCCCCAATAAATAACACGGTATTTGAGGTCAATGCGGTTTCTGAGATATGTTGCACCGAGATGCTCTATGGCGTGTACCTCGCCGGTGTTCATAACCGGTTCAAAGTTCGGCCTTGTGATGCGAATATCATAAGTCGTTGTGGGATAAAGCACATCATCATCAAAATTAAGATGCGGAATTATTTCATTCCCAAGCTCCTGAAAAGCATCAACAGGGCTTATTCTGTCAACTCTGCTTTCATATACGCCCGGGAGCAATGTCATATGGTCAACGGTGAAGCTTTTTATTCTCTTCATTTTTTACCACCTCTCCCATAATGTATTATAATACATTATCTTCGGAATTTCAACCTTTTTAAAAAACATTTTCAGTCTGTTATGTTTCAATTGATATAACATTTTCGTCCGATTCGGCAAGATTGATTATTTCGTCCATAGAGGTTGAACGGGATTTTTTAATCGTTATATCAAGCTTTACGGTATCATCATCACTTCTTGTCATTTTGCAGGATTCAATATTTATGCTGATTTTCTTAAGCGCATTCTTGAACTGCTCCGCGGAATGCTTGGTATCTTTAAGAACAACCGTAAATTCGTTTGCGGTATTTTCAAGCCCAGTAAAGAACCTGTGAAGCAGAAGCTGAATAATTATCATCAGCAGAGCGGCACTGATGCCGACCGTATACATTCCCGCACCTATCGCAAGACCTACCGCGGCGGTAGTCCATATTCCTGCGGCAGTGGTGAGACCCTTTATGGAAACGTCCTTAACGAAAATAACGCCTGCGCCGAGGAAGCTGACTCCCGTTGTAACATTCGCCGCAATACGGGAAGCATCAAGATTTATACCGTCAAAACAAACCACATCAAAGAAAGCATATTTTGAAACAA
Organism: Acutalibacteraceae bacterium; assembly: GCA_045600535.1. GTDB lineage: Bacteria > Bacillota > Clostridia > Oscillospirales > Acutalibacteraceae > CAG-177. The sequence continues at coordinate 6,225 of JAZRYD010000060.1, forward strand.
GCATCGTAAGTGCCGCACCGAGTGCAACAATAATATGCGTTCTGATGCCGGCGTCCTTCTGTCTGCGGCTTCTTTCAAAGCCTATCAGCGCACCGCACAGCGCGGCAAGAGCCATTCTCAGAATATAAATTCCGTTCTGTGAAAAATCGCCCGCAACATCGGTAAAAAATTCTTTCATCTTCTCACCCCATATTTGAATATATATAAATAAATACCACAATTTATAACAAAAATCAAGAAAAGTTGAATATTTCAAAGCAGATTACCCGAAAATGCCCGGATAATCTGCTTTTTTGTTACCATATCACGCTGACTGTGTTTTCATTCAAAGTGCATTCCGCATCGTGTTTATAATGATTGTTTACCGCTTCGGCAAATGCCTGAGCCATTTCCGCATTCGGCATTGATACCGAAAATTCGAGCTTCATTTCATCAGGCGCATAAAGCTCTTTTCCGAGCTTGAAGCCGTTTATCCACCAATGTTCTTTTTCGATATCATAAATCACTTCGTCGCCGCAGCTGAGCTTGAGCGTCATAGGCAGGGTACTGTCATAACAGTTATAAAATGTACCGAAGCATTCTTCATCACGGTTATATATGCCGACCTCTGCGCCGTTTGATATGAGGTAATTGCCCTTCCACGCCTGAACCATCCACTCTTTGCCGTCATAGTCAAACTTAAAACGGCGGGTTTCATAATTGAAAAACGGTGTGGTATAGCAAAAGAAATCATAGAAGAAGCAGAAACCGAAATTACGCATCCAGCAGTTGACCGTTGCATAAATCATAAGGTCATATACCGAGCATTCAAAGCCGAGAAGCTGTATTCCGGCGCCGTTCGGGCCGTAAGCATAACCGTCCGGAGTGAAATATATGTCGGTAACAACTGTTTCCTTATTGCCGTCCATAAACACCGCATCAACGGCAACTCTTACATCCTCGCTGCCTTCAACGGGAACGGTATAAATTTCGGCACTCTCAACAACGCTGATATATGCCGCAAGGAAATGCAGAATAATTCCGCCTGCGGAATTCCCCTCAGCGTAAAGCTTATCCCTGATTTCATAAAGAGATTCGCGCATTGCGGTAGTGTCCGTATCTGTTATATCAAACAGAAACTCAGCTCCCGCAGCTTTTAAAGGAATCTTTTCAATCAATCCGATTATATCAAGCCCCGAATTATCAAGAATATAACCGCAAAGCTCCGTTGCCGCACTTTCCTCGAAATTCATATCAACAAATCTGCTGCCGAAAATGATTTCATATGCCTTTGCAAGAGGCTTGAAAAAATTGAGAAAATTTGCCGTTGCTTCAAGCACGTCATAATCATCGGTATCGTCCGCAAAAGCACAGGAAGCCGGAGCGAACGACAAAATGAGCATAACCGCCGCAAGCAAAATTGCCAGAATTTTTTTCATAAATTTTTGTCCCCCGAATAAATTTCGTTATATTGTACCATATCCGACGGCAAAAATCAACAAAAACTTTTATATTTGTTCTTTATTAGAAAAAAATTCTGCCCAAGGGCGGTACTTCGTAAACCACAAACTGATTTATGAAGCACCGCCCAACGGCAGGTTTTTTAAATCTTATATATTCTCTCTGTACTTCTTTCTTGCAAATCTGAATATCACATAAGCAAGGCAGATTACAATGAAAATTCCTATGCAGAGTGCGTATTTTCTCGCTTCGGGAGTCATTTTTTCTCCGTCATCGGTGTTCTGAGCGTTGTTATTTGCCGTTCCGAAGAAGAAATCGTGATTATTCGCGCCGGACTCGGGAATATAATTCTTAACATCGTCCCAGAGCGTGCTCATAAGTGCAAGCGTTTCGGGAGAAAGATTGCAGAAAAGCTGAGTTTTAAACGCTCCGTCCTCGGGATAAAGCAGTTCGTCCTGATAATATTCATATTCCGGATTTTCATAAACTGCCGAGTTCGGGCTGCCGTAGCAGATATATTCCGCATTTGCCCTGGCAACCTCGGGGTCAAGCAGAAAATCAAGATAAAGCTCAGCCGCTCTCTTGTTCTTTGCACCCTTGAGTATGCAGCAGGCATCAACGAAATAGTTAACCCCCTCTTTCGGATAAACGAACTCAAGGTCATCATTGTTTTCCTTCATTGAAAGGAAGTCACCAACATAATACGGAGCAAGCGCCGCTTCGCCGGATTCCATTGCAAGGAAAACCTCATCGTTAACATAAACGGGAGAAACATTCTTCTGGTCTTTGAGGAGCTCAGCCGCAACCTTCCACGCAACCTCGGACTCATTGTTATAATCCATTCCGAGAATGCTCTGAGAAATTGCGAACGCATCTCTCGGATTGTTGAACATCAGAATATTATTCGTATAGTTTTCGTCCCAGAGTACAGTCCAACTTTCGGGAGCTTCATCAACCATCGTGCTGTTATAGATGAGTCCCACATAGCTCACCGTATACGGAACGGAATATTCGTTTGTCGGGTCATAGCCGAGATTTCTGTATTTCTCGGGAATATACTTGAAATTCGGAATGTTGTTATAATCAATCTTTTCAAGCATTCCCTCAACTATCATTCTTTCAACCATATAGTCCGACGGAATAACTATATCATATGAAACTCCGCCGCCCTTGAGCTTTGAATACATTACCTCGTTGTTATCATAGGTATCATAAACAACCTCAATGCCGTATTTCTTTTCAAACTCGGCATTAACGTCCATTGTATCGTCTTCGCCGTCGGAAATATATTCGCCCCAGTTATAAACATAGAGCTTCGTTCCTCTGAGGGATTCGATATCCGACGGTGCGGCAAACGCCGTAACAACGGGAAGAGCCGCAATAATAACGGCAATAACAACCGAAAAAATCTTTTTCAAATAAGTCACCCCTTTTATCTGTCTCTGTGCCTTACGGGCTTCTTTTCGCTCTTCTGCTGCGCAATATTATAAAGTATAAGCAGAACGAGAATGCTCACGAAAATAAGCGCAGAAAGCGCATACATATCCGGCTTAACACGCTTCTTTGTCATTGAGAATATCGCGATGGGAAGCGTCTGGAAGCCGGGACCGCTTGAGAAATAGCTGATTATGAAATCATCAAGCGAAAGAGTGAACGCCATAATCAATCCCGTCAGTATTCCGGGCATTATCGACGGCAAAACCACCTTGAAAAATGCCGATGACGGTCTGCAGCCCAAATCCTGAGCCGCCTCCGCAAGATTGCTGTCGGTCTGGCGGAGCTTCGGAAGCACCGAGAGAATAACATAGGGAAGATTGAATGTAACGTGCGCTATAAGCAAAGTTGAAAAGCCGAGAACGGACTCGGTTCTGAGCATTCTGCCGATAAATACGAACAGAAGCATCATCGAAACACCGGTAACGATTTCGGGGTTCATCATCGGGATATTCGTTACCGCCATAACCGTTGACCTGCCTACACCTTTTTTGTATTTATCAATACCTACGGCGGCGGCAGTACCGAGAACCGTTGCAATTATTGAAGATGATACGGCAAGAATGAGCGTGTTATAAAGCGCTCTGAGCGTGGCTCTGTCCTGAAGCAGACTTTTATACCATTGGAGAGAAAAACCGTCAAAAACAACTGTACTGCTTATTGAGTTGAACGAAAACAGAATAAGCACGAATATCGGTGCATAGAGAAACAGAAATACGAGCAGGGCATAGATTTTTGAAAGTACTTTCATATAACCATTCCCTCCTCATCATCGGTAAAGCGGTTCATAACCGCCATACATATAAGGATAAGCACCATCAGCACAAGCGAAATCGACGCGCCGAGGTTATAGTTATATGACTGCTGAAACTGTCTTTCGATAACGTCACCGATAAGGTCAAACGAACCGCCGCCGAGCTTCTGAGAGATATAGAATGTACTTACCGACGGAACAAAAACCATTGTTATGCCCGATACCACACCGGGCTTGCTCATCGGAATAATGCAGCGGCGGATAACGGTCAGTCTGTTTCCGCCCAAATCCTGCGCCGCCTCAACCATACTGCGGTCAAGCTTCGCCATAACCGAATATATCGGCATTATCATATAGGGCAGAAAATTATAAACCATGCCCAGAATAACCGAACCCGATGTGTTTATCATATGGAACGGCCCTATTCCGAGCTTTCCGAGCAGGGAATTGATTATACCCGTATCCTGCAAAAGAGCCATCCACGAATAGGTTCTTATAAGGAAGCTCATCCACATCGGAAGCATAACAAGCATTACCATAGTACGCTGAATTTTATCGGTTTTCTGCGAAATGACATAAGCCATCGGAAATGCGATAACAAGACAAATCAGCGTTGCGACTATGCCGAACCATATCGAACGCAGAAAAGTCGGAGTATATTTGCTCAGCGCAAGGATATTTTCAACCGTAAATTCACCTGCGGAATTTGTAAACGAATAGTAAATCACGAAAAACAGCGGTGCAACAATGAAAAGCACCGACCAGACTATATAAGGCGATGAAACAAGCTTTGTTCTTAAGTCGGAGCGATTGTTCATTCCTCCACCTCCTCTTCAGCGTTGGAAAGCTCATCAAATTCCTCGCTGAAGGAGCTGTAATCGCCGTAAGCGCCCGAATATTCGGACTTTTTCATTATATGTATGGCGTCAGGCTCGATAAACAGACCTATTTTCGCACCCTCTGGCTGAAAATCGGTTGTCTGAATCATCCACTTGAAGCAGCCGATATCAACGATTATTTCAAAATGAACACCTTTGAATGTTACAGATGTAACAACGCCGCAGAGCATACCCTTTTCCGGCTCAACAACATCAACGTCCTCGGGTCTTACAACAACATCAACCGCTTCTTTCTTTGCAAAGCCCTTGTCAAGACATTCAAACTGATGACCCGAAAATTCAACAAGGCAGTCATCAAGCATAATTCCGTCAAGAATATTGCTTTCACCGATGAAATCCGCAACAAAAGCGTTTTTCGGTTCGTTATAAATATCAATCGGAGTGCCTATCTGCTGAATAACGCCGTTATCCATAACAACAACGGTATCCGACATTGAAAGCGCTTCCTCCTGGTCGTGGGTAACATAAATAAAGGTTATACCGAGTCTTTGCTGTATATTTTTAAGCTCCGCCTGCATATCCTTACGCAGCTTGAGGTCAAGCGCTCCGAGAGGTTCATCGAGAAGCAGAACTCTCGGCTTTACCGCAAGCGCACGCGCGATTGCAACTCGCTGCTGCTGACCGCCGGAAAGCGAATTGATATTGCGCTTGTTGAAGCCCTTAAGGTTAACAAGCTCAAGCATTTCCTCAACGGTCTTTTTGATTTCCTTTTCCGGCATCTTTTTGATTCTCAGACCGAATGCAACATTTTCATAAACATTGAGATGCGGAAAGAGCGCATATCGCTGAAAAATGGTATTAACCTGTCTCTTGTGCGGCGGAACGGTATTGATTTTTTTGCCGTCAAAAATAACCTCACCTTCATCAGGCTCAATAAAGCCCGCGATGATTCGGAGAGTTGTGGTTTTACCGCAGCCCGAAGGACCGAGCAGAGTAATAAACTCTTTATCCCGAATATAAAGGTTAAGGTCTTTCAACACCTTGTTATCCCCGAAGCTGACGGAGATGTTTTTCAAATCAATTATTACATTATCTTTCAATTATGCAGCCCCTCTCTGCCTCTGCCGAAAATTCGGTCACACGGCGGAATTGTTGACCAATGCTGGTTTAATACATAATATAGAGCAAAATTCAGCAAATGTCAACATTTTTTTAGAAAAAATCGTGATAAACCCGTTGCCGCCCGTAAAATTCAAATAATTTGCTCCGTTTTCCTCTTAAATGCTCATTTTTACTCCGTTTTCCTCGTATTTTTTTCTTAAAAAATTTTTCGGGAATTTCGGCTGTTTCATTCTTTTGAGCAAGCAAAACGGCGGGGTGCCGTCACCCCGCCATGCAATGCGTATTCAGTTGTTTTATCGGGTGTTAAATTATTTCACCTCAACGAGTTTGCTGCCCGAATTTATCATAAACTGAGGATAATCGGGATTGCTTGTAACGGTGGGCTGACCGTCATAGCGCAATGCCCATGTTAAAAATTCATTATAGGCATCGGTAAACTTATTATGGTGCTGATTTTTAAAGAACCATGTATTTTCCGGCAGATAACAGGTCGATGCGTCGATTATGCCGTCTTTTGAAAGATGATTGTGTCCGCATTCGGTGTTTTTCTGAGTATATCCGTCTCCGAGCGTTTCGCCGTAGGGTGCACAGGTCGCGCCGATGCTCATATATTTCGTATCAATCAGCATATCCGCCTGCCATTCCTCTTCAACCGTTATGGGAATGCTCGAAATATTGTAACCTGCACAGACAACAATCGCCGCACCGTCTTTTTTTGCGTTTTCAAGCACGGTTTCAAGCTTATTCTGAACATTATAATGATAATTGTCGATTTTCGCAATCAGACCCGCATATTTTTCTTTATTTGCTCCGAACATATTCTCTTTTGCTCCGGCGTAATATTCATCGGGTACGAAAGTCCAAACACCGGGTGAAGTGCCGAAAATCGGTCTGAGACTGTTATCATAAATCGTATCAAATTCTTTTTCGAGCGCAATACCCAAATTCTTTACGAGCAGCGGTAAAATACCGATTTTATTCAGGAACGCAAGAACGGGAACAACAGCTTCACCCGTGCCCTCGCTTCCGAGAAATCCTCTTAAAAATTCAACAAGCTCATCGGATTTGCCGTGAACCGAAACGCCCTTATTAAACATCTGTCCGATAAGAGAAAGTCCCTTGAACGCAGGCGAAAGGAATATGAATTTATCAATATCCTTTGCGCCGTAAAGTGCAAGATACGAAGCTCCGACGGTGTTGCCCTCGCTGTGGCAAACAATCGAAATCTTATCGTGACCCGTTAGCTCCTTTATTTTCGCCGCAAAGGAATGAAGCTTCTGCGCCTGCTCCATCGGGTCAAGACGCCAATCGTAATAGAAAATGAAGTGACCGCTTCCGTCGGGTCTCTCTATTGAACCTCTGAAATAATAATTCGCAATCTTGTGGCAGTCGCTCTGCCGCGGTTCTGGGGCAATACCGATATTTTCGCTGAGCGAATTTCCGTTTTCGTCGCACGCAATATCACCCATAAGCGTATTTAATGCCGATGAAATGTGCTTTCCGAAGCCCTTATAATTTCTGAACATCAAATCCAAAACGGTAAGCAGAATATCGGGAACGGATTTTACAATTGCATTCTTTGACGGCGGAAATACACATTCCGTGCCGTTATAAATATTTTCGCCCGCATACCCGTGAACGAAAATTACGGGAGTTACGCCGCAGTCACAGCCGTCGGACTCGGCAAATGCCACGGTAACAACCGAAAATGCAAGAATAATCGCAAGCGCCATTGATAAAACCTTTTTCATCATTATGCACCCCTTTTGAATTATACCTATATTTTATATTATCACGGTAATTTTTTCAAGAGCAAATAATATTTTTCATATTGCCGCCGAACCGCACACCATAAAGAATCTCCCCGAATGTGTTAATTCACACTCGGGGATTGTTTTGCTGCGATGTGGCTGATGCCGATTGGAGAGTTATTTAACCGGTGAAAAATTCATAAACAGTTTATCATTTCAAATCATCTGTGCTCATCTTAACCAGCTTATCGGCTTCATCGTAAGTAAGTCCTTTTGCTTCAATAGTGCTGCCGCCTTCATCATGATAAGTATCAAGAACATAACCTCCGAAACCATTCTTTGCTCTATATGAAATTATTGCGGAGATTTCAACTTTAATTTCCGGCGGATTGTCATCTGTAACATTAACCGACGAATGCTCGCTCGCACTTGTTTCCCAATAAGAGGCGGGGTCTCTCAATCTGCTCTTTAATTGATATCTTGCCGTAGGCAGGATAGTATCTTTTTTGGCGTTTTGAACCAGAATCCAAATATAAATCATATTTCCTTTTTTATATTCTTTGTTATCACCGTAAAAATCTTTGAGATAATCCAGAGCCTCGGAATATGAGCCGTCATTAAACGCATTTATTCCCAATTCATATTTACATTTTTTCAGTTTATCGGAGATTTCTTCTTTGCCTTCATACAAGGAATATAAAGTAAATGCATTTTCGTAATTTCCGTTTTCGTAATATTCATTTGCAAAGCTGTAAACGGACTCACCGAAATCTTTTTTACAGTCAATTTCATTTTCTTCAATGTATTTTATCAGGGCGGTAAAATTATCCTTATCTTTATTTTTTACACATTTTTCAATAAACTCTGTAATTCGGTTGTCGTCAAACTCTTTTCCGAATTTCTCATATAAGGGTATACAGGATATAACTTCCGAATAATTTGCATTTCTGATAAACTTTTTAACATTTTTTTCTAAAAATGAAAAGGCTCTGTCTTTTATTTCTTCATCTTCAGATTCGCTGCATTTGTTTAAAAAGAAAACAAATGCGTCATTATTATCTTTTTTCAATGCATATTTAGCCCATTTATAATACTTACTGTCAATGTTTTGATTCTCATACTTTTTGAATATTAAATCTTGATAATCCTCGTCTGATGCAATGGCAGATTTAATTTCGCTATCGGATTTTATCCAATTTGTAAGAAACAAACCGAAGCATAATAATACTATAGCCAAAAATGCCGAGGCGCAACCGATTGCTTTCTTTTTTTTCTTCTTTTTCTTTTTCGCTTCTTTTTCATCTTCGATTTTTTTCAATGCTTCATAATAATTTGCACTTTGAATATCAGGTGCCGAGGCAGATATTGCTTCTTGTTCCGACGAATCCGGTGATTCATCGGCTGATTGTACGGAGGCTCCATTTAAATCCGCTTTTTCAATATTTTCGCTTTTTTCTTCAATTTCAATTTTTGTTCCGCATTCGGGACAAAACTTACTTTCTCCCACATCTTTTCCGCATTTCGCACAAATCATATTATCTTTCTCCTTTCAATTCAGCATTCAAATCTTATGCATATTATAGTCATATTTATGACTATTGTCAAGTATCTTATGCATATTATAGTCATATTTATGACTATTGTCAAGTATATGACAATATTTTATCATTGTATCAGGTGATAATTATGATTAGTTACGAGCCGCTCTGGGCAACTTTGCGCCAAAAAGGCGAAAGCACATATACTCTGATTTATAAACACGGCATAAGCTCTGCAACAATTGACCGAATGAAAAAAGGTAACGGCATAACGACACAGAAAATAAACGATTTGTGCGAAATTCTCGACTGCAATGTTGAAGATATAATAAAATATGTAAAGCGCATATGAGGGCTGAAATTGAGCCGCACATATGCGCTTTTGTTATTATAAATCCGGAATGTACACTTAATTCAAATTTCTCGTTTTCGGCTTCTCCACGGGAGAAGCTGTCACGGAGTGACTGATAAGGGATTCGCGGAGTGACAATTCATAATTATTTTGGTGCTCTGCACAGCCTCATCCGACGGCATTCGCCGCCACCTTCCCCACGGGGAAGGCAAAGAGAGCGGCTTCCCTTGGGGGAAGCTGTCACGAAGTGACTGATGAGGGGAATTTTATAAATTCGGAATTCGGAATTATGAATTCGGAATTTATGACGGGCTTCGCCCGTACCCATTATATATTAAAACCGCATTGTAGGGCGGGATGACCACATCCCGCCGACACGGCGCAAGCCGTGAATGATGCAACCATAATCAAAATCATAACCGTTGCCGATAATATCGCAGATTTTTTCGGCAAACGGCGGGATGCGGTCATCCCGCCCTACAGTTTGCAAAAAGGCAAATATAACCGCAAACCGAAAACTAAAGCGACAAAATCGGCTGCCAACGGGGAAGACAAATATAAAATCCGGTGCTTGTGCCCCCTGATCCGCATTCCGAATTGAATTGCGTAATTCCGAATTCACAATTCCGAATTAAAATAAAAAAGCCGTCTCTCTTGAGACGACCGATTTATCAATATTGAGTGAATAAACACACCCTGAAAACTGAACAAAGGGAAGAGATATTGGAAAAGTAAGTGAAAGGAGAAATAGAGAAAACAATTGGTCAAGCCCTCGACCTATTAGTATTGCCAAGCTGAACGTGTCACCACGCTTACACATGCAACCTATCAACCTCATAGTCTATGAGGGG
>JAZRYD010000061.1:0-6502 GCA_045600535.1 Acutalibacteraceae bacterium
CAAAGAGCCAGAACAAATGCCATAATACGTTTTTTCATTTTTAACTCTCCTTTTCCGGTGCGGAAATATTTTCCTTTGCTCATTATTTTAGCACACTTGTAAATAGAAGTAAACAGCACAAATGTTATCTGAGAAAAATTAGTTGTCGCAACACATTCTTTATTGAAAATCTGTTTATTTCTGCTATAATTAAATACAGAAAATTAAAAGGAGGAAATATACATGAAAAAAGCACTCATTTTTCAGGGCGGCTGGGACGGTCACGAGCCGAAGCCGGTTTCAAAGCGTTTCGCCGGTCTGCTTGAAAAGAACGGTTACGAGGTAAAGGTAACCGATACTCTCGATACCCTTCTTGACCTTGATTATCTTATGGGACTCGACCTTATTGTTCCCTGCTGGACTATGGGCGAAATACCCGGTAAATGCAGAGAAAACGTATGTAAAGCTGTTGCCAACGGAACAGGACTTGCCGGCTGTCACGGCGGCATGTGCGATTCCTTCCGTCAGGATACCGAATGGCAGTTCATGACGGGCGGTCAATGGGTAAGCCACCCGGGCGGTGACGGCACTTCCTACAAGGTTGAAATAAACAAGGGCTCGAGCCCCATTGTTGAGGGATTAAATGACTTTGACGTTTGCAGCGAGCAGTATTATCTGCACGTTGACCCGGCGGTTGAGGTGCTTGCGACTACCCGCTTCCCGGTTGTTCATTATTACCATTCTTCAAACAAAAAAGTCGATATGCCCGTTGCATGGACAAAGTTCTGGGGCGCAGGCAGAGTATTCTACTGCTCACTCGGACATCACGACGACGTATTCGACAAATCACCGAATGCACAGATACTGATGGAGCGCGGTATGCTCTGGGCCGGAGAGGGCAAGGCATACGCTCTCGAGCACGGTCTTAATGAAGATAATTTTTCGGAGGATTGATTATGACTAAAATAGGCATTGTAGGCATTGGCGCCATAAGCGGCATATATCTCCAAAACATAACCGAGACCTTCAAGGAGCTTCAGATTGTTGCAGTTTGCGACCTGATAAAGGAAAGAGCTCTCAACGCACAGAAGGAGTACGGAATAGAGAAAGTTTACGACACCATGTATGAGCTTTTTGCTGACGAAGAAATCAGTCTTGTTCTCAATCTTACCCGTCCTTACGAGCATTTTGAGGTTTCCAAAGCCGCTCTGCTTGCAGGCAAGCACGTATATTCCGAAAAGCCTCTCGGTGCTTCTCTTGCCGAGGGTAAAGAGCTTGTAAAAATAGCCGAGGAAAAAGGTCTCATGCTAGGCGGCGCACCGGATACGTTCATGGGTGCCGGCATACAGACCTGCCGCAGACTTATCGATGACGGCATTGTCGGCGACGTTGTGGGAGCAAACGCCGCAATGGTATGTCACGGACACGAGACATGGCATCCCGACCCGGAATTTTATTATAAATACGGCGGCGGTCCGATGATGGATATGGGTCCCTATTACATAACCGCACTGATAAACCTCATAGGCGGAGTTAAAAAGGTAACGGGCGTTACAAAAATCACCTTCGATCAGCGCCGTATCACCTCCGAACCGCATTACGGAGAGATTATCGATGTTGACGTGCCGACTCATATCACAGGCGTTATGCAGTTTGAAAACGGTGCTGTCGGCAATATTACCACAACGTTTGACGTTTTCAAATCAAACAGCCACGATATAGAAATATACGGCTCAAAGGGAACTCTTTTCGTGCCCGACCCCAACGGTTTCGGCGGAACGGTTCGTTTCTTTGACGGTGCTACCCGCGAAATGAAAGAAATTCCTCTTGAATTCGATTATGAAGAAAACAGCCGTGCTCTCGGTCTTGCCGATATAGCGAAAGCCATTGAAACAGGCAGAAAGCCGAGAACGTCATACAAGCAGACCTTCCACGTGCTTGAGGTAATGGAAGCATTTAAAAAGAGCAGTGACGAAGGCAGAGCAGTTGAAATTGAATCAAAGTTTGAGCGTCAGGCTCCCATGACAAAGAATAACGTTCACGGTGTTCTCGACTGAATGGAGAAAGGAAGATAATTATGACAAAAATAGGAATTGTCGGCATCGGCGACATAAGCGGCATATATCTCAAAAATATTACCGAAACCTTTAAGGATCTCCAGATTGTCGCTGTTTGCGACCTTGTTAAGGAACGTGCTCTGAATGCGCAGAAGAAGTACGGAATCCAGAAGGTTTACGACACTATGGAAGAGCTTTTTGCAGATGAGAGCATATCCATCGTATTGAATCTTACCCGTCCCTATGAGCATTACGGAGTATCAAAGGCAGCTCTGCTTGCAGGCAAGCATGTATATTCCGAAAAGCCTTTAGGCGCTTCTCTTGCAGAGGGCAAAGAGCTTGTAAAAATTGCCGAGGAAAAAGGTCTTATGCTCGGCGGCGCGCCCGATACTTTCATGGGTGCAGCGATACAGACCTGCCGCAGACTCATTGACGACGGCGTTATCGGCGACATTATTGGAGCAAATGCCGCTATGATGGGACACGGCCCCGAATCATGGCACCACGACCCGGAATTTTTCTATAAGTACGGCGGCGGTCCGATGATGGATATGGGTCCCTATTATATCACTGCACTTATTAATCTTATCGGCGGCGTTAAAAAGGTAACGGGCGTTACGAACATATCATTCAGGCAGCGCCTTATAACCTCCCGGCCGTATAACGGCAAGATAATCGACGTTGAAGTGCCCACCTTTATCACGGGTATGATGCAGTTTGAAAACGGCGCTATAGGCAACATCACAACAACGTTTGACGTATATGCATCGGATAATCACAACATTGAGATATTCGGCTCAAAGGGCACTCTTTTCGTTCCCGACCCCAACTGTTATGACGGAGCGGTGCGTTTCTTTGACGGTGAAGCCGGTGAAATGAAGGAATTTCCTCTTGAATTCGACTACACCGAAAACAGCCGTGCTCTCGGTCTTGCAGAGTTTGCAAAGTCAATAGATAAAAAGCGTCTTCCCAGAGCTTCATATAAGCAGACCTTCCATGTGCTTGAAGTTATGGAAGCCTTTAAAAAGAGCAGCGACGAGGGAAGAACTGTTGAAATTGAATCAAAGTTTGAGCGTCAGGCTCCGATGATAAAGGACAACGTTCACGGTGTTCTCGACTGATTTGACAATAAAGAAGTGACCGTAATAACTGAAGTGCCCCGGTTTGTGCGGACAGTACAAACCGGGGCGCTTAAAATATACTCGCTTCACTCGAATATAAAATGAAATCCGCCTCTCAAGCCGGCACATCAGTTCCGGACTGCGCCTTTAAACGGCTGTTTTATTTTATCCACTTTAAACGGCTGTTTTATTTTATCCCCGTCTTGCATTATTTCCTTCACAAAAGTATAATGAAATAAAAATTCGTGTCAATCGGAGGCTTTCCTATGATAAATGTTCTGGATTTCGGTGCTAAAGGCGACGGAATAACCGATGATACTGCGGCCATACAATCTGCGATTGATGCCGCGGCAGAACGAGGCGGCGGAAAAATATTCTTCCCTTATATGCCGAAAGGATATCGGATTGCCTCTCCTGCACGGGAATTTTATGAGGACAGGCCGCTCCGTGCTCAGCTTGTCATTCCGCCTATAGCGGACAACAATATTCAGCTGGAGGGCGAAATGCCCTGCAAGCTGCTCGATGCCTACATTGTGCGTCCGCAGAACGAAGCCACCGAAGCGTCGAATTTTTCTCCCACCGTATTCGGACTTGTGAATCACAATACTTTTCTTTTTTCCGACTGGGAGGCTCCTGAGGAGCACGACCCCGAGGCAAGACCGTGGTCGATTCTGGCGGCACCGCAGGGCACTTCGTGCAAAGGAAAGTTCAGCACCGCAATGTTCACAATTACAAATCTTGAATTCCGTGTGGCAATGAACCGTGAAAAAATGTATCCGACGCAAACAGCCGTGAACCTGCAGAATGTGTCACGGGCGCAGGTGACCGATTCGCAGTTCTGTCTGAACGAGCAGGTGGGCGATACTCTTCTCGGTAAGGAACTGCAGCACACTCCTTGTCACTGTGCAGGTCTGATTCTGCCCGGCGACCAGAACGATGATGTTGTGCTGCGCAACGTGGCGGTTCAGGGTTTCCGTTACGGACTTGTTGCAGGTGAGCATGTGGTGTGCGATTATTTATATGTTCACAATTGCGAAGAGGGCATCACATTTCACGACTGCTCCCATCTTTCCGTATTTCAGCACATTGTGGCCCAGCGGAACACAGTTATTCTGTCGACTGCATCAAAAACACTTTTCGGAATGGAAACCGGCCCTTGCCGTGTGCTTGTGCAGTCGCTCAATTTTGAATCAGATCAGAATCTTCTGCCTGCTGTAAACCGAATGAAATACGGCGTATATGATCCCGAAGGCAGACTTTCAGGTTCTCTGCTGTGGCACAAGCCTTGGGGTAAGCAGGAATTCCCCGCGGTATGCAGTGAGCATTTCCACATCACTCCGTTTAACGAATTCTGATGAAGTTATAAACAATCGGGCTCCGGGACAGCCGCTGTGGCCGTCCCGAAGCCCGATTTCACTTATTTTACCTGATTTTGCAATTTTGCCGGAATAGCATAGACACTATACCTTGTAAAGTGAAGATATATCGCTTTGCGATATGATATAAGGACCTGCCTTATAGGCAGAACCTTGTTATTCGCTTCGCTCATAATAATATCCGTTCCTTCATATGCCGAAGGCATATATCATCCACCGCAGGCGGATATCATATCGAAGATATGTCACCCGTTCCGACAGGAACGGATATCATTGAAAAAACCACTAAACAGTACGCTTGATATTGCTCGACAAAACAAGGTTTACAGAGCCTTGAACATATATCTTGGTTCGTATTCTGTATATCCATGCTTTGGATAAAATGCATAGGATTCAAACCATTGTTCTTTGGGCGAGCCCAAATGTACTTTGGAAACTTTAATGCCGTTTTCACGCATCCAGCACTCTGCTGTATTTAGTAACCTTGAACCAATCCCTGTTCGTTTTAATGATGGTTTTACATAAAGCCTATGCAAAAACGCTTCCGCTGTATCGGAGATTTGAGAACATCCAATACAACCGATCACCCTATCATTTTCATCTATTGCAAGCCAAAACATATCATTGCAATCAAGATAGTTCACCTGAATATCAAGAAGGTCAGGATTTATGGTAGGTTTTCTACCCAAGGCATCTTTTGCCTGTAAAACCATGAAAATCATATCATCACGATAGGCTTTCTCATATTGAATTATTTTCATCCGTAACATCCCTGCAAATTTGATTTGTCAATTGTTTTAGCATTATTTATTCGTTAAGTTATTTTTAGCTGTTGAACATGAGGCAATCAAAAGTCTTCGGATATTTCCGCATAGTTTTTCTGCGTTTTGGTATTCGGTTTCATTTATTCTTCCGGTTTCAAAAAGCAATCTCAACCAGTAGCTCGTTTCATTTGCTTCTTTGAGAGCTATTTCCAATTTAGCAATGAAATCCGCTTTACTGTGTGCGTACTGTGCCTCATGTATGTTCGCACCGACAGAGGTGCCGGCTCTTGCAAGTTGGTCGAGCATATAGGAGCTTTTTGGTACTTTGATATTATCAACAAGATTTACGATGTTTTTTGCAAACTCAAACGAAAGATTGACAAGTTTGTTTTCTTGCATAGCCATCACCTCTACCTATATTTTATCATAATAATTTGCCACCGTCAATGATATATCGCCTCAAGGCGATATGATATACTTGCTACGCAAGCATGATATATTTTCGCTTCGCTCAAATATGAGATAATATCCGTTCCTCATATGCCGAAGGCATATATCATCCACCGCAGGCGGATATCATATCGAAGATATATCACCCGTTCCTGCAAGGAACGGATATCATTGAAAAAACCTCGTTCCGCAGAACGAGGTTTTTTCATGGAGGTACCACCCAGATTTGAACTGGGGAGTGACGGTTTTGCAGACCGTTGCCTTACCACTTGGCTATGGTACCAAATATGGAGCGGATGACGGGGCTCGACTCGCGCCGCGAACTGCGCGGCTTGGTCGCTCGCGGTCACAACAGTTCACTGAACTGTTGCTCTGTGCCGCTCGTCCTTCGAGCTCCTTGTTCTTTTCCGCCGGTTTGTTTCTGTAAAAAGCAACCTGCACTTCAATGCATTATACCTTGGAGCGGATGACGGGGCTCGAACCCGCTACCTCCACCTTGGCAAGGTGGCGCTCTACCAGATGAGCTACATCCGCAAATGGTGCTTCCGGTCGGAATCGAACCAACGACACGAGGATTTTCAGTCCTCTGCTCTACCAACTGAGCTACAGAAGCAAAAAAATGGCGACCCGGAACGGGCTCGAACCGTCGACCTCTAGCGTGACAGGCTAGCGTTCTAACCAACTGAACTACCGGGCCATTTGGTGGGAACAACAGGGCTCGAACCTGTGACCCTCTGCTTGTAAGGCAGATGCTC
>JAZRYD010000062.1:0-44804 GCA_045600535.1 Acutalibacteraceae bacterium
CTGTGCAATTCTTATTGAGATGATTAAATCCGATTTGCCTTACGATATGTATTTCAACTTTGCCGCGGGCGAGGAAACAGGCTTCGGCGCGGCAAGTACAGCGACGTACAGGGTCAAGCCTGATTATGCTGTTGTTGTCGAAACAACAACAGCCGCCGACCTTGCGGATGTTCCCGAAAATCAGCAGGTCTGCCGTCTGGGCGAGGGCGGAGTTATCTCTTTCATGGACAGACGCACGATTTACCCCAAGGAGCTTTTTGACAGAGCTTTTGAGCTTGCAGAGGCAAACGGCGTAAAGGCACAGGTCAAATCAGCGGTTGCAGGCGGCAACAATGCGGGTGTTATTCACAAGACCGCAGGTGGTGTCAGGACGCTTACTGTTTCACTGCCTTGCCGTTATCTGCATTCTCCGTCCTGCGTGCTTAAGGAAGAAGATATTTATGAGAGCGCAAAGCTTATAAGGCTTCTTGCAGAGGACTTTGCCAATGCTTAAGGCTGTTGAAAAAAATGACAAAGCTTTTCGCGACTTCTGCGACAGAGATGTTTTCGGCACGCGGATAAAGGCATATTACAACTGTTACTCTACCGATTTTGATTTCATGAAATTCTGGGCGCAGTATGATGACAGCGGAAAAATAACGGCGGCAATCAGCCGAATTGACGGCGATGCTACACTTTGTGTTGAAAATGCCGATTTTGAAGAGCTTTCCGAATTTCTTAGGGTTATCGGATATTCCGATATAATCTGCGCCGAATGCGCTGCGGAAAAGCTCGGGCTTGATGTGAGTGATTCATCGTATATCGTGGAATACCGGAATCCCGTTACTGCCGATAATACGGGCATTCTTAACGATTTTGATAAAAGAGAAATATATTCGCTTCTTTGCGAATGCGGCTTTTCAATGGGCGATTACGGCAGCTTTCTTGCCGATATATGCGCAAGACTCAATAAAAATACCGCCTCTGTGGCGGCAATTGCGGAAAACGGAGAGCTTTGCTCCTGTGCATTTTCGCTTTTCAACGGCAGAAAAAGCGCATTGCTCGGCGCTGTTGCAACAAGAGAAAGCGCACGAGGCAGGGGCTGTGCGGGTAAGCTTGTAACCTGCCTTGCGAACAGCCGCGGCAAAAAAACATTTTTATTCTGTCGGAATGACGGACTTTCCGAATTTTATAAAAAACACGGCTTTGAAATATGCGGCCGCTGGGCTGTAATAAAATGAGGAGGAAAATATGATTATTATCTGCTATGTGCTTGCCGCCGTTACAATTGCTTTTGCGGCGCTGTGTATCACATTCCGCAGAAAGGGCAAATCCTTTGAGGGAATGATGTGCAAATTCATGGCAAGCTTCGGATTCATTTCAACGGCAATAGTCGGATATTGCCGAAACCCGAGCAGCGTTCTGTATTTCTGCCTTGTCTGCTTCGCTCTGCTTTTCGGACTCGGCGGAGATATTGTTCTCGGACTTAAGGAAATTGCGCCGAAATTCAGAGGAAAGCTTATTCCTCTCGGAACGGGATATTTTCTCATCGGGCATATATTTTTCCTTACCGCACTTATCAAAAAGGGCGGCTTCAGTCCGCTGATGCTTATAATAAGCATTGCACTCGGGCTGGTTGCACTTGCCGTAATGAAGCTTATCAAGATGAATCTTGATGCAAAAATGACGGCTCTGCTTATCGTTTATTATATCCTGCTTCTCTTTAAAGCGGCGTCGGCGTGCAGACTTATGATTATCACCAAAGACCCCGCATTTGTGCTGACCTTTATCGGTTCGCTGCTCTTTGTTGTGAGTGATACCTGCCTCGGTCTGCTTTACTTTACGCCCGTTAAGAAAAAGAATTTTTTTGTAACGCTTGAGCTTTCAACATACTATACCGCTCAGACTTTTCTTGCACTTTCAATTGCATACATAAGATAAAAAAAGCCTCCCGCGGGAGGCTTTTAGTTATTGTGCAAAGGCTCTGAACCTTTGCGATAAACCGGTGAAGATGTTATATATCATTGAAGCAAAATTGAAAAGTCCCGCACGCTTGAGCAGATTTACGGCAAAATCGGGAAGTATTTTGCCGAGCGGGGTTTCGGGTTCTGCGGAAACAAACGGATTTTCCGAATTATATCTTGCGGGTCTGCCGTTCATAAGGGTAAAGGATAATTCTCTTTCTCCGAGCGGAGTTACCGAGCCGGACATAAGATATGTTACGGTTACGGTGATTTTTTTATTGCTTTCATTCGGCATACTGCCGCCGAACGGAATTGAAACGCTTTCACCGGCTTTTATTTTTTTCGTGCCGCTTAAATCAAAATGCAGATTTGCTCCGTCGCAGTTGACGGCAAGGATTTTTATATCTCTGTTATCCCACGAAAGATTTTTAACCGTCAGCGCATAATCGGCTGAGGTGAGGAAGCCCTCATCGCTCTTGTTGAACGCCGCCCATACCGCATTTGACGGATTGGTTGAAGCGTGGAACTGCGGATAATCGGGTGAAGAATAAACAGTTTCAAGCTCATCGGTGAACAGCGCTTTTAATGCAAGCTCTCTTGAATATTCGTCCCAGTACATCATACCGTGGAACATTCCCTCAATGAACCAGGTATCATCGGGCATAAACGCCGTTGAAGCATCAACCGTCATAGAAGGGGAAACCTTATATTTTCCGTCACAGGGCTTTTGCTGAACATATCCGTCGGCAAAACGCTCGCCGTAATCGGCGCAGGTTGCGCCCGTTGAGCATTCGGTGGTTATTATCGCGTCACCGTTCTTTCTCCAGCCGGAGGTGCAGGCGTTATCCGTTCCGGCAATAATCGTAAGGTTCATACCGTATTCTTCCTGACAACGGCTGAATACCTCGGAGAAATTCGGCATAATTTCATAGTGCATTCTGTCGGTTTTCTCAATAAGTGCGGCATTTTGAACGGGGTCAAGATATTCTTTTTTGTATTTTTCGTAGTTATCACTCGGGCAGAAATCCCATATGCTGCCCCAATTTCCCGCAAGCTCTGTAACATACGGAATGAAATAATAGATTATATCATCAATGAAGCCGAGCTTCTGCGCTTCAACAAGCCAATGATAATCGTCTTCGATTCTTTCTCCGTGTTCGATAAATTTAATCAGATTGAGCTCGTCAAGATGTGCATCACGGGAAAGCAAATCCTCAACAAGGCTTGCTCCGCCGAATGCGGGAACCTGCATAACGGCGTTATCAACGTCCTGCTTATAGCCGTAAAGGCTCAGATAAGTTCCCGTTGTCTGTCCGCCGTGGCTGAGAGAGAATATATTAACCTTGTCCTTTCCCGAGCGTGCTTTGACGGACTGAATGAATTTATCAAGCTTCTCCGCGCAGGCAATTGAACCCATTCTGAAATCGCAGGAAAAGCTGTAAATGTTGTCGGCATCGGTATATTTCAGAAATTCATTATGAAAATCCTTTTCAAAAACGAAAATGCTGTCGGGGTCATCGGCAAGACGGACGGCGGTGCTGCATTCTTCGGCGGTGGTGTATTTGTTTATAACATTATATTTGCTTGTGCCGTCGGGATTGCACATCATACCGCCGCAGATATTCAGAAGCTCTTCGCCGACGGTATCCGCAATAACCTTTGCGTTTCCGAGAGTGAGAGCGCCTATGCCGACACCTATGTCAACAATACGGTTGAGCACAATATCAAGTATTCCGTTAAAATCGAGCGGCCAGAGCTGAGTCTGACTGCCGTCCTCCTCAACCTTGAAAAGCGGCGAAGCACCGTAGCCCGCAACAATAACGAGCGGATAATCGGATATTTCCCGTTTCTGACCCTGAGCGGCAACGGCGCAGGACATAAATAAAAGTATTACCGCAAGAAATGCCGAAATTATTTTTTTCATTTTATCACAGCCTTAAATAAAAAGTTAGAAGTTAGTGGTTATAAGTTAAAAAGTTTGTGGCGGGTTCGTACCCGATTATATCACAATTGAATAGTGATTTTCAACTTTGAATTTGAAAATTGTGTGTGTGATTTAAACTTCTAACTGATAACTGCTGACTTCTAACTCGTGATTCGTTATAATTGACACGATATCATATCGTCAAAGGTTTCACGCCGAACCGCAACATAATCATTTTCTCCGCTGAGCATGATAACGGGCGGCTTGCAGATTGCGTTATAATTTGACGACATTGCATAGTTATAAGCTCCCGTTGTGAGAACGGCTATTATATCGCCTCTTTCGGGCTTGGGCAGGGTGACGCATTCCTGAATTATATCTCCGCTTTCGCAGCATCTGCCCGCAACGGCGCAGGTATAATCGGCTTTTTTATCCGCCTTGTTGGCAACCGTTACGGTGTAATCGGACTGATAGAGCGCATATCTCGGGTTATCGGGCATACCGCCGTCAACCGAAACATAATTCTTAAAGCCCGTTATCTCCTTAACCGCACCCGCCGTATAGAGCGTAAGTCCCGCATCGGCAACAATGCTTCTGCCCGGTTCCATAAGAATTGCCGGCATATTTACGCCGCTTTTGAGGCATTCGGACTTTATCGCTTCGGAGATGATTTTTATATTTTCATCGTAGCTTATAACGGGATTGCTTTCGATATATTTAACTCCCATTCCGCCGCCGAGATTAAGAATTTCAGCCTCATAACCGAGTTCATTCTTCATATCGGCAATGAATTTTATCATTATCGCCGCCGCATCACAGAACGGAGCACAGTCGAATATCTGAGAGCCGATATGGCAGTGAAAGCCTTTAAGCTCAACATTTTTCTTTGAAAGTGCGGCTTCGCAGAGAGCCTTTGCCTGACCCGTTTCTATCGCCGCTCCGAATTTGGAATCCACCTTGCCCGTTGAAATTTTTGCGTGGGTGTGCGGGTCAATTCCCGGGGTTATGCGAAGCAGAAGCTTCTGCTTTATTCCTCTTTTTGCGGCTTCACGGTCAATATTTTCAAGCTCTTCGAGGTTATCGCAAACGAAATATCCTACCTTGCAGTCCATACCGAATGAAATATCGTATTCGGTTTTGTTATTGCCGTGAAAATAGGCGTTTTCGGCGTTGAAGCCCGCCTTGACTGCCGTATAAAGCTCGCCCGAGGAAACAACATCTATTCCCATTTTTTCTTCGCTCATTATTTCGTAAATGTGCTTGAAGCAGAGCGCCTTGCTCGCAAAAAGCGGCATTGAAGCGCCGCCGAAATATTTCGCCATTGCGGTTTTATATATGCGGCATTTTTCACGGATTTTATTTTCGTCCATTATGTAAGCGGGTGTGCCGTATTTTGCGGCAAGCCTTACGGTATCGTGACCCGCAAAGCAAAGATGACCGCTTTCGTTTATACTGAGATTATCACAAATCATTTTGTTTCCCTCATCAGAGCATATGCGCTCTGATATATTCATTATCCTGAGTTATAAGCATTGACGGCGCAACATCGAAAACGGTTTTGCAGCCGTTCATTCCCTGAGCGTTCATACGGTAAGCCGCTCTTGCGTATGCGGCAAGCACGCTGCCCGTAAATTCGGGATTGGAGTCAAGCTTGAGACTGTATTCGATTGTCTGCTTTGAAGTGCCTGTAAAACCGCTTCTGATAACGCAGCCGCCGTGAGGCATTGCCATATGCTTTTCGTTAAGCTCTTCAAGAGAGATAAAATGAACGGTTGTATCGTAATCGGCAAAATAATTGGGCATGGTTTTGATTTCACGCTCAATTCTTTCCTTATCCGCGCCGTCTTCAGCCACAACATAGCATTCTCTCGTGTGCTTATCTCTTGCGGTAAGCTGAGGATTTTCACCGCGGCGCACGCTTTCAACCGCACTTTCAACGGGAACGGTATACTGCCTTGCATTGATAACGCCGTCAATTCTGCGTATGGCATCGGAATGCCCCTGACTGATGCCCTTTCCCCAGAATGTATAATCGTTTCCGTTCGGGAGAATTGCGTTCATATAGAGCCTGTTCAGGGAGAACATACCCGGGTCCCAGCCGACCGAGATTATTGCGGTTTTGCCGCCCGCCTTTGCCGCCTTATCAACATTCGCAAAATGCTCGTTGATTCTTGCGTGGGTATCAAAGCTGTCGATAACATTGAAGTTTTCGGCAATTATCGGAGTTGTAACGGGCAGGTCGGTTGCGCTTCCGCCGCAGTTAACAATAACATCTATATCGTTTTTATAATCCGCAATTCTGTCAAACGGCAGAACCTCAGCTCCGGGGGTGAGCACCTTGACGGAGCTTACATCACGGCGTGTAAATACCGAAACAAGCTCCATATCCTCGTTTGCGTTAACGGCGAGCTCAACGCCCTTGCCGAGATTGCCATAGCCCGAAATACCGATTCTTATCATAATATCGCCTCTTGATTAAAATTCTTTATATTATACACACGGCAGACCGAATTATACATTCAGTCCGTGACCTCTCATTATGCCGAGAAGCTTTTCTTTGTGTGCATCTTCCATGGGAGTGAGGGGCAGACGGAGATAATTTTCGCCGTAGCCCATAGCCGCCATAGCCGCCTTAACGGGAATGGGGTTGACCTCCGAGAAAAGAGCGTTGATAAGCGGCAGATAATCATACTGCATTTTTGCCGCACCCTTGAAGTCACCGCTGAACGCCTTATTGCACATCTCAACGGTTTCTTTCGGGAATACGTTTGAAAGAACGGAGATTACGCCCGAGCCGCCGAGTGCGAGCAGGGGAACAATCTGGTCGTCATTTCCCGAATAAAGGTCGAGCTTATCGCCGATTATCGACATTGTTTCAACAATCTTTGAAAGGTTGCCGTTTGCTTCCTTTATACCCGTTATCATCGGGTGGTCGGCAAGAACGCCGTAGGTTGCCGGCTCAATATTAACGCCCGTTCTTGACGGAACATTATAGAGTATGCACGGCTTTGTGCTTTCGTCGGCAATAGCCGTAAAGGTTTTTATAAGTCCGTTCTGCGTTGCCTTGTTATAGTAAGGCGTTACGAGAAGCATACCGTCATAGCCGATTTTGCAGGCAAATTTCGTAAGGTCAATTGCGTAAGCGGTATCGTTTGAGCCTGTGCCGGCAATCATAACCGTTCTGCCGTTTGCTCTTTTTGCCGCAAATTCGAGTGCGTCTCTGTGTTCCTCGTCGGAAAGAGTTGAGCCCTCTCCGGTTGTGCCGCAGATAACAAGAGCATTTATGCCCTGCTCAATCTGCCAGTCAATAAGTCTGCCGAAATTCTCATAATCAATTCCGTTTTCGGTAAGCGGAGTGATGAGCGCTGTTGCCGCTCCTCTGAAAATGCTGTGGTCTGTCATTTGAATTACTTCCTTCTTTATTTAATACAAGAAAATAAAAATAGCCGATTGGCATCGGCTATCTCATAAATCCTAATATACATAAAAGGAAAAATAAGATAGCTCTCCGCATAAGCGACAGTAGATGGGATATTATTCCGCTCTACCAGTACGGTTCCGGCACAGAACCGCCTTCGGCAACGATTCCTTTCACAACCGCATAAGGCTTTTTGCCGAAGCCGTAATGAGCGGTGTTACTGATAATACGATGCGCCTCTATCATTTTCTTTCCTGCATAATAACACATATAAGACCAAAATGCAAGCCTTTTATGAAAATAATGTGTTTACAATGAAAAAAATCTATGGTAAAATATTTATATATTTTTAATGTGGAGGAGAATTTATGTATTCCGAACAGAAAATATGGATAGCGCAGTCCGATAATAAAAACTGTTATCTGCTGCCGAAAATGGCAAACCGTCACGGACTTATTGCCGGTGCAACCGGAACGGGAAAAACAATAACGATGAAGGTTATGGCGGAGTCCTTTTCCGATATGGGTGTGCCCGTATTTTTCAGCGATGTAAAGGGTGACCTGAGCGGAATGTGCACGGCGGGAACAGACAGCGCCGATATGCAGTCGAGAATTGCCCGTTTCGGTATAGAGAATTTTACATATAAGCCTTATCCGACCCGTTTCTGGGATATATTCGGCGAAAAGGGTCACCCCGTAAGAGTAACCGTTTCCGATATGGGCCCTGCTCTGCTTTCAAGACTTCTGGGTCTTACCGATGTTCAGAGCGGAGTTCTGAATATAGTATTCAAGGTTGCCGATGAAAACGGACTTCTGCTTCTTGACCTTAAGGATTTAAGAGCAATGCTCCAGTATGTAGGCGATAACAGAGCCGAATTCACAACTATGTACGGCAATGTTTCAACCGCAAGCATCGGAGCAATCCAGCGCGCCCTGCTCACATTTGAGGACGAGGGCGGAGAAAATATTTTCGGCGAACCGATGCTTGATATAAGAGACTGGATGAGAACCGATGTTGACGGCAGGGGATATATCAATATTCTTTCAAGCGTTAAGCTTATTCAAAGCCCGACTGTATATGCAACATTCCTGCTCTGGCTTCTGACCGAGCTTTTTGAAAAGCTTCCCGAGGTAGGAGACCTTGATAAGCCGAGAATGATATTCTTCTTTGATGAAGCGCATATGCTGTTCTCCGATGCTCCGAAGGCACTCGTTCAGAAAATCGTTCAGGTTGTAAAGCTTATCCGCTCAAAGGGTGTGGGCGTATATTTCGTTACGCAGTCTCCGTCGGATATTCCCGATGAGGTGCTTGCCCAGCTTTCAAACAGAGTTCAGCACGGTCTGAGAGCTTATACTCCCGCCGAACAGAAAACCGTTCGTGCCGCCGCAAACGCTTTCAGAGCAAACGCCGGATTTGATTCCGAGGAAGCGCTTATGTCACTCGGAACGGGCGAAGCACTTGTGAGCTTCCTTGACGAAAAGGGCGTTCCGTCAATCGTTGAAATGGCAAGAATATTGCCGCCGCAGAGCCTTATGGGTGCGGCTGATGAGCAGAAGGTGAACGGACTTATCGTTTCCGATGAGTTTGACCTTAAATACAGAGAGACGGTTGACCGTGAGTCGGCATATGAAATAATAAAGAAAGCAGCGGAAGAGCTTGCCCGTCAGCAGGAGGAGGAAGCCGCCGCCGCTCAGGCCGAAAAGCAGAGAGAGCTTGAAGAAAAGGAAGCGGCGAAGCTTGCCGAGAAAGAAGCCAAAGAAGTTGCAAAGCAGGCGGAAAAAGAGGCCAAGGAAGCTGCAAGGCTTGCCGAAAAGGAAGCAAAGGAAGCCGAAAAAGCGAAGAAAAAGACAACCTCGCAGATTTCAAAAACCGCTCAGAGGGCAGCAACGAATGCCGCTTCATCGGTTGCAAGGTCTGTAACCACGAATATGGTAAATTCAGTAATGGGCGGCAAAACCTCAAGCGCTCAGACAATCGCCAAGAGAGCGGCAACAAATGCTTTAAGCTCCGTTATGCGCTCGGGCGCAACCTCAATAATCAGAGGACTTTTCGGAACGAAGAAATAATCAAAAACAGGCGTACGCCTGTTTTTGAAACTCGGAATTCGGAATTGTGAATTCGGAATTAAGGGGCGCAAGCGCCGATTATATTATAAAAAAATAACAGCCTTTAACTTCTGAGTATACAATAAGTTATAAATCAGAGGTTAAAGGCTTTAAGTTTGCAGTCATATAACGGGTACGGGCGAAGCCCGTCATAAATTCCGAACTCCGAATTCAGAATTCCGAATTAAAATTATATATAATTTTTAAGCGCTTTTGAGCAGGGAATAAATATTGCGAATGTTACGGCTGAATTTATTCCGGCTTTTAATGCGTTGAACGGTATAATGGCGGGAATGAGCATTTTTGCAACCGTCTGCGTTCCCGCTCCGAGGAATATCCCCGTGAAAATAAGATTCAGCGGTATCATAATGATTATCATTGCGGCAGAGCCTGCAGCAAGTCCGAGAATAAGCCCCTTTGCAGAGGGCTTTTTCTTATATATAAGAGAAGAAATCAGCACGAGCGCCGCAGATGATGCGAAGTGCATAACGAAGCCTATCCAGCCGCTTGCCGCGCTCACCGTGAACGCCTGAATAAGACAGACGGCAAGCAGAACAGCAAGCCCGGGGAGCGGGCCGAGAAGCATTGAGCCGATAAGCACCGGAATATCCGCCGCATCGTATTCAAGAAACGGAGCAGACGGAATAAGCGGCAGTCTGATTATATACAGCGATACGATTGACAGCGCGGTGAGCATTGCCATAATCGCCGTTCTGATGACTTTTTTCATTTCAGTTTTCTTTTTTCTCCTCTACAAGAGCGAGAATATCTCCGACTGTTTTGATGCTTCCGATAATATTATCGGGAACTTTGATGTCAAACTGACTTTCAAGTGCGGTTGCAACGCTGATATAGTCAAACGAATTCATTCCGAGGTCGTTCTTGAGAGAGGTTTCTTCGGTTATCTCAATACCGTCCGTATCAACAAATTCGCCGATTATTTCAATAATTTTTTCAAGCATTTTCAATTCCTCCAGTCCAATCGAACAGTATACACGGAAGTTTACATTCTGTCAAGTATTTCGCCGATGGTCATATTCGGGTCGGACGCTCCGAGCAGAAGCGCTTTTTCCGTTCCCTCGTGGAAAGAGTCTATATCATCGCAGGTGACAAACTTGGTTCTGTGCTGATAGGTGATTTTAAGAGTCTGATTATGAGTATCTTTCATGGCGAAGGTATAGAGAACCATAACATATCTGCCTATGCCGTAGCCCACAAATTCATATTCCCATTTGTTCATTGTGTCGGCTTCAAGCGGGAACCACGAGAACATCATTGTTGAAGCTCCTGCGGCGGCACTGTAGTTGAATATTTTGCGCTGAAGGTCACGGTATTCAAGATAAGGATAATCCATATGACGGAATGCCCATGCCTGAACCTCTTTCATTTTGTCGAGTGCCTGAATGAAAGTCAAATCCTCGGGAATCTGAACTCTCCACGGAAGCGGAGCAACCAGCGTTCCTCCGGAGCGCTTATCGGCAAGAGTGCGCCGTCTGGGGCAGAGCGTTATGAAATATGTATCGTTGTGGCGGTTATTCATCTTTGAAAGCTGCAAACGCATCGCAAGCTGAACGAGGCATTCTCCGCCCACGCCGTATTCGTCCATAAAGTCGAATATGATTTTGCTCTTATCCTGCGGAACAACCTTTTTCGTAAAGCCCGCTTTGTCGTGGAACGGGTCAAAGAGTGACGGCGCCATAATTGACGGGTCTTTCTTTTTGGCTCTTTCGGCTTCGAGAAATTTCTGACCCTCAACGCCGAGATAGAGCGGCTCACCGTTCCGAGTCATATATTCGGTGTAAGCTTCCGCTTCGCGTTCAAAATTTGATTTATCTGCGGCATATGCAAGCTCTTTTACTATTCTGTCCTCATATTTTCCGAGAGGCTTCGGCATCGGAGTGCCCTCGGCAAGACTGTCATATACTGCGAGCAGGTCGCCGAAAAATACGAAGCAGGCGGCGTTATCCATAACAAGATGGTGAACGCAGAGGTATATTCCGTATCTGCCGTCACCCGTGCGGAAAAACTTAATTCTGAAAGTTTCGTCCTTAAGATAATGAACGGGTGTCTGTGCATCTTTGGTGAGAATATCGGTTTGTTCTTCAACGGAAGAAAAATTCAGAACGGGAATATCGTCAAGCTTATATTCATCAATGAAATACTGCTTTATCTTGCCCTTTTCTTTGAAAAAGCGCAGACGCAGGCAGTCGTTTCTCTCAATTTCAATATTGACGGCTTTTTTCATAAGGTCAAAATCAATCTTTCTTGTAACAATGATTGATTCGGGTATCTGCGTCACCTGTTTGTGAAAGAAGCTGTATTTCAGCATAAACTGAATCATATCCTGCGGAGGAATGAGGTCATAAACTTTTCCCTGAATTTTCTTCATTTTATCATTTCCTTTTTTAGTTTTCGGTTTTCAGTTTACGGTTTTCAGATGATTTCAACTTCTGAAAACTTAATTAAATAACCGTACTGATTCTTTTAATCTTACCGCTTTCGGTTCTTTCAAACGGAATGTCACGGATTTTTGTTTTTGCGATAACATGGGAGGATTTTGCGGTGGAATTGAGCTTATCCGTAATTCTTTCTATCTCTGCCGCAATATCGGTTATGCCGTGCTTTTCGGCGTATTCTCTGTCGGGATAAAATTCTGCCGTTATTTTGTCGTTTTCGGCATAAACCATAACCTCGGAAATAACGGGGTAGAATGAAAACTTCTTTTCTATTGCTTCGGGAGAAACATTTTCTCCGCTGGAAAGTATGATAAGATTTTTTGCTCTGCCGGTGATGAAAAGCTCTCTGCTTTCGGTTACATAGCCTATATCTCCGGTTTTCAGCCAGCCGTCATCGGTGAACATTTCGGCGGTCTGTTCGGGCATTTTGTAATATCCGAGCATCGCCGTCGGAGTTTTTATCTGGATTTCGTTATCCTGTATGCGTACCTCGCAAAATTCAAGCACCTTGCCGACGGATTCCTTTGAAATACTGAGGTCGGGAACGGAAATTCTGCAGCCTGCTTCGGTCATACCGTAGCCCTGACGGAGCAGAATTCCGAATTTTTCATAATCGTCAACAAGCTTCGGACTGAGATAAGCTCCGCCCGAAATGAGCCATTTGAGATTCTTTCCGAATACCCTTTCACGGGCT
The DNA here is from genome assembly GCA_045600535.1 of Acutalibacteraceae bacterium. Lineage (GTDB taxonomy): Bacteria > Bacillota > Clostridia > Oscillospirales > Acutalibacteraceae > CAG-177. The sequence continues at coordinate 12,541 of JAZRYD010000062.1, forward strand.
TCATCGGCAGTCATATCGGGATTTTTCGCCATAAGCAGCTTTGCACGGCGCAGAAGCGATTCGGCAAGCATCGGAACTATTCTCATAACTCTCGGCTCAAATGTGAGCAGATTTTTTGCTGTGTCCTTGAAATCACCGTTCAGACATATCTGAACGCCGTCCTTGAGGTTCTTTATAAAATCGCCCGAGAAGCAGTAAACATGGTGCATCGGGAGCACGGAAAGAGATATATCCTCGGGACGGAATATATCGTCGCTGTTGTCCTTATACATTATGTTGCCGACAAGAGCTTCCGTTGAAAGCATAGCGCCTTTTCTTATACCGGTTGTGCCTGAGGTGTAAATTATTACGGCACAATCCTTTTTGTCAACCTCATAATCCGAAAGGGGAGCAAACCGGGAGGAATCTGAGTATTTTTCAAGAATATGATTAAACATATTCTTATCAAGCATTGAAATGAAATAATTTATGAACGGGCAGGCGGCACTTATTGCTTCGGCTTTTTCGGCAAATTCTTCACCGTAAATAAGCATATCTATATCGGCTCTCGCAAAAATACTTGCCGCTTCGTTCACCGAAATTTCGGGAGCAAACGGTATGGCAATATTGCCGCTTATGAGTATTCCGGTAAGGCATACGAGATATTCATAGCTTGTTTTTCCGACTATGGCAATATGAAGCTTCCTTTTTGAAAGGTCACGCAGACATCTGCAAACCGCAAGGCTTGTACGGCGGGTTTCGGCGAAGCTTTTTTTCTGTATTTCATTATTCTCGACATAATTTATGAAAGGTGCATCGGCATATTTTTCGGCTGCGCCGTCAAGCAGTTCTCTGATGGTCGGTGCATAAAATTCACTCATTTTTTTCATCCTTTTGGTACTCGAAAAGTTTTATATATTTCTACAAGTTATTATTTTACTTTCTTATTATGAGATTGTCAAACGACAAATCAACCGTTTTGTCTGAAACCCGGACACTTTTGCGTTAAAATGTTCAGCGCACAAAAAAATAATTTTAATTTACGGAAAATATTTGTATTTTTATATAATATGTGCTACAATAAAATGAATTATCCGAAAGGAGAATACGGATGAATTTTGTTCAGTTGGGTTCGGGCGCAGCATTTGAAGGTTTCTGTCTGATTAAATCCGTTGAAAAGAAGCTTACCGCAAAGGGAGTGCCTTATCTTGACCTCACTCTTGCGGATAACGACGGAGAGATAAACGGTAAATTCTGGGACTATAAGGAAACACCGTCAAATGAATATGTAAATTTTGATTTTGTAAAAGTCAGAGGCTGTTATGTGCCGTTTAATGATACGGTTCAGTTCAGAGTTGAACGAATGAGAAAGGTTATCCCCGAGGACGGAGTTGCGATTGAGGATTTCGTTCCGTCAGCCTGCCTCGGCGGTGATGTTATGCTTGACGAGATACTCAAAACCGTTGACGGCTTCACCGATGAAGAATTGAAGCTTCTCGTGAATAAGGTTATTGAGGAATACCGTGAAAAGCTCATATACTGGCCTGCGGCGAAAAATCTTCACCACGCAGTCAGAAGCGGTCTTCTTATGCACACTCTTTCGATAATCCGTCTGGCTCAGGGCGTTTGCAGAATTTACGGTTATGTGAATTATGACCTGCTCTGTGCGGGCGCGATTCTTCACGATATAGCAAAGATTGATGAAATCAATGTTTCCGAAACGGGAATAGCAAGCGAATATACAACAAGAGGAAACCTGCTCGGTCATCTTGTTATGGGTGCGATGAATATTGACCGCATAGGCAGAGAAAACGGGATAAGTGAAGAAACGCTTACGCTTATTGAACATATGCTGATTTCACATCACGGCACACCCGAATTCGGAGCGGCAAAGCTTCCGATGTTTATCGAAGCGGAGCTTCTCTCGGAGCTTGACCTTCTGGACGCAAGGCTTTATGAAATGAGCAGTGCGGTGAATACGGTTGAAAAAGGTCAGTTCACACCACGCCAATGGGCACTCGAAAACAGAAACCTTTATAATCACGGCAGAGCCGGTGAAAAAGAAATAAATTTGCTTTAAAATTATTTTAACGGAGGAATAAACTATGAGAAACCATGAAGTAACAAAGGTACAGCCTCTCCTTAATCCCGACGGAACTCTCAAAGAACCTGGTTGGTCAAAGAAGCTTCTTCAGGTCTATGACCGCAAGGCAATCAAAGCTCCGAAATTCAGAATAAAGGAATGGGATTATTATCTCATCATTTCCGAAAAGAATAATTTCGGCGTTGCCCTCACAATATCCGATGACGGATATATCGGACTTCAGTCGGCAACTCTTCTCGATTTCTCAATTCCCTGGGAGCATACGGAAACCGTGCTCAACGCTTTCCCGATGGGCAAATTCAAGCTCCCGTCAACGAGCGAAAAAGGAAACACCGTTTATCACGATAAGCGCCTTGATATGGAATTCCGTGTTTCCGACGGTGAACGCCGTCTGCTCTGCAACTTCAAGAATTTCCACGAGGGCAAAACCTTCTCCTGCGATATAACCCTTAAGCAGCCCGAAATGGATACAATGGTTATTGCAACTCCTTGGAAAGAAAAGGAAACCGCTTTCTACTATAACCAGAAAATCAACTGCATGAGAGCAAGCGGAAAAGCAACCTTTGACGGAAAAGAATATATCTTTGACCCCTCAACCGATTTCGGTACTCTTGACTGGGGCAGAGGCGTATGGACATATGATAACACCTGGTACTGGGGTTCGGGCAATATGGATATTGACGGCCATTCATTCGGCTTCAATATCGGTTACGGCTTCGGAAACACCGCCGCCGCAAGCGAAAATATTCTTTTCTATGACGGCAAGTGCCATAAGCTTGACGATATAACCTTTAACATTCCCGCAAGCGGATATACAGACCCCTGGACATTCACTTCAAGCGACGGCAGATTTGAAATGAATTTTGTTCCGATTATCGACAGAGCGGCAAAGATAGATGTTAAATTCATCATCACCGACCAGCATCAGGTATTCGGAAGACTCAGCGGTAAAGCAATTCTTGATGACGGAACGGTTATCGAGGTTAAGGATATGCTTTGCTTTGCAGAGGACGTACATAATAAATATTGATTATAAAAGAGGTAACTATGGCAGACTGGACCGAAATAAAAATAACCGTCAACGCCGATGATGTTGACAGAGCGGGTGACATTGCTTCAATGGTTGTGCCTTACGGCATATATATTGAGGATTACCGCACTCTGGAGCAGGAGGCGTGGGAGATAGCGAGAATTGACCTTATTGATGAGGAGCTTCTTGCAAAGGACAGAACAAAGGGACTTGTTCATATTTATATTTCTCCCGAAGAAAATCCGAATGAGGCGGTGTCGTTTCTTTCCGAGAGGTTCAGAAGCGAAAATATCGAATTTGAAATAGACGAAGCTCTCTGCAAAAACGCAGATTGGGAAAACAACTGGAAAAAGTATTTCAAGCCCATGCCGATTGGCGAAAGACTGCTTATTCACCCCATATGGGAGCAGGAATACGAGGCAGACGGCAGAGCCGTGCTTCATCTTGAACCGGGTCTTGCATTCGGCTCGGGAACGCACGACACAACAAGACTTTGCCTTGAAAGCATCGAAAAATATGCCTGCAAGGGTAAAAGAATGCTTGATGTGGGCTGCGGAAGCGGAATACTTTCCGTTGCAGGTCTGCTTCTCGGAGCAGACAGCGCGGTGGGCGTTGATATTGACCCGCTTGCAGTTAAGACTGCAAAGGAAAACGGAAAAACCAACGGCTTTGACAGCCCGCAGTATACCGTTTTTCAGGGTACTCTGACTGAACAGCTCAGCGGAAAATTCGATATTATCGCAGCAAATATCGTTGCCGATGTTATCATTCTGCTTTGTGCCGACATCAAAAACTATCTTGCCGATGACGGAATTTTCATAACCTCGGGAATTATTGAGCCTCGTGAGCAGGATATTTTAAATGCGTTTGAAGAAAACGGAATTGAGGTTATCGCACGGCACGAAAGCGGCGGCTGGCTCTGCTTTGAGGCGAAAGCAAAATGAGCATTCAAAGTGAACTGAAAGCTTTTCTGCTTGAAAAGGGTGCGAGTGATGTGGGCTTTTTCTCCGATGACGAAGCCCCGATGAAATACGGAGTGAGCATTGTTGTGAGACTCTCCGGAAAAATAGTTTCGGAGATAACCGATGCACCGACTCACACTTATTTCAATCACTACCGCACGGTAAATGCTTTTATTGATTCGCTTCTTTTGCAGGCAGGGCTGTTTTTGCAGAAAAAAGGATATTCTTATATAACCGTTGCGGCTTCGCAGAGCATAAATAAAGACGGCTGGAATTATGAAGGAAGATATTCCCACAAAAAAGCCGCCTGCCTTGCAGGCCTCGGAACGGTAGGCAAAAATTCGCTTTTTATGCACGGTGAATACGGAAGCACGGTGAGGCTCGGAACGCTTTTTACGGATTGTCCGCTTGAAAAAGAGGAAAGGCAGATTAAAAATTTCTGCTCCGGCTGTAATATATGCGTGAATGCCTGCCCGTCAAAGGCGATAAAAGGTACCGGGTGGTATCCGGGGATTGACAGAGAAGAAATCTTTGACCCGTGCAGATGCAGCGAATATATGAAAAACAAATTTCAGAAAATAGGCAGAGGTGCAGTATGCGGAATATGTATGCGAGTCTGCCCCGTAAATAAAATTTAACCCGTTGAAAGGATGTAGCAAATGCTGAACGAAACACAGATTAAACGTATGCTCGGAAAGCTCAGCAGGTTTGAGGATACTCTTGACCCGCTTGTATTTAAGAAAATCGGAAAAGCCGAAAATATCAGAGCTTTTGAAACAAAGGAAAGACTTTATGAAATTCCCGATGAGGGTAAATTTGCGCCCGTTTCCGACGGATTCGGTTGGGGCGAGGAAAGCTCTTTCTGCTGGTTCAAGGCTGAATATACAGTTCCCGCCGAGCTTGACGGCAAGGATATATTTATAATGCCCCATACTCAGGGCTATGAAACTCTGCTCTGGGTTGACGGTGTTCCGTTCGGAACATTCGCAACGAAGATAGTTTTCACGGGTCACGGCAATCATTATTGCGATTTGCTCCGCAGTAAAGCAAAAGCGGGCGAGAAAATCGAAATTGCTCTCGAGGTTTATGCCGGACATTCATATAAAGGCTGCGCACCGCTCGAGAATCAGCCGCTTCTTGACTATGATTTTCATTTTACCGGAATTGACATCTGCGTTAAGGATTATTTTATTCAGGAATTTTATTTTGACCTTAAGGCAATCAATGAGCTTACCGGAGAGCTTCCCGAGTCATCGTTCAGACGCGGCGAGCTTGTGAACGCTCTTTATGAAGTCCACAAGAGAGTTTATTATTCATACGATGATGTTGATGAAGAATCATTCAGAGCCGCTCTCAAAGAGGCTCATCCGTTCCTCAAAGAAGTTCTTGCCGTAAAGAACGGCCCCGAAGCTCCGTTTGCCGCCATAATCGGTCATTCACATATGGATACCGCATGGCTCTGGCCTGTTCCCGAAACAATAAAGAAATGTGCAAGAACATATTCAAATCAGCTTTCGCTGATGGAACAGTATCCCGAATATAAATTCGTTCAGAGCTCCGCCTGCCATTCCGATATGCTCCGCAGACATTATCCCGAGCTTTTTGAGAGAATTAAGGAAAAGGTTGCCGAGGGCAGATATGAGCCCAACGGCGGCGTGTGGGTTGAGTGCGACTGCAACATAACCTCCGGCGAATCAATGGTTCGTCAGTTCCTCTGGGGTCAGAGATTCACGAGAAAGCATTTCAATTTCACATCGAACTGCTTCTGGCTGCCCGATACATTCGGTTACAGCGCCGCCATTCCGCAGATAATGAAGGGCTGCGGAGTTGACTATTTCCTTACCACCAAAATCGACTGGAACGATACCAATGTGTTCCCGTATGATACTTTCTATTGGAAGGGCATAGACGGAACAGAGGTGTTCACTCATTTCAACAGAACTCACTGCTGGCCCTCACCGAGAGATTTAAGCAGAACCGTATTCGGTGAAAGCATTCTTGAAAGCAAAGGAAACGGCAACGATAAATCACTCACGGTTAAAGAACGCAGCGTTACCAATAAGCGTCTTATTTCTTACGGTTACGGTGACGGCGGCGGAGGACCGCAGTATGAAATGCTCGAAGAAGCAAGGCGCGTTAAAGACCTCAACGGCTGCTGCAAGACGGATTATATGCTTGTCGGCGACTTTATGAAAGAGCTTGAAAAGGACGCAAAGAACCCGAGCACTTATACGGGCGAGCTTTATCTTGAGCTTCACAGAGGAACGCTTACCAATCAGCACAATATCAAGCGCCACAACAGGAAAGCCGAGTTTGCGCTTCATGACCTTGAATTCCTTACCGTTGATAAGGCAATCAAAGAGGGCAAGGCGGCAACCGACGAAAAAACACACCCGCTTTATGAAAAGCTTCTCATAAACCAGTTCCACGATATTCTCCCGGGTACCTGCATTCCCTCGGCACATCAGCTTTCGCTGAAAGAAACAGGTTGGGTGATTGATACCGCAAAGGAGCTTATCTCCGAAGCCGTTTCGGGCAGCGGAGAGGTTGTAACTCTTACAAATACTCTTTCGTTTGACAGAAATGACCCGATATTCCTTGAATGCGAAGAGGGACTTATCGCCGACTGCGACTGCAAACAGCAAAGCTATAAGAACCTTGACGGCAAGAATATTCTTATCATCAGCGGCATAACCGTTCCCGCTTTCTCAACCGTAAAGCTCAGGCTTATCAAGGGCGAAGCGGACAAGGCAACCGAAATCAAGGCTGACCTTAAGGGCGTTTCAACTCCGTTTGCGGAGATTGAATTTGATGAAAAGGGATATATTTCATCGTTCTGTGATAAGAAGCTTAACCGCCAGTTAAGAGGCGAGGGCTATCCGTTCAATACATTTATTATTGCAGAGGATTTACCTGCCGCCTGGGATAACTGGGACGTTGATGCAGACCTTGAATGCAAGTTTGCAGACCGCTCCGAGCTTCTCTCTTCCGAGCTTGTTTCACTCGGTGCTGCGGCTGCGGTAATCAGAAATAAATACAGAGTTTCAAAGAAATCGGCAATTACTCAGGATGTGTTTTATTTTGCGGATTCGGCAGAGGTCAGATTCGATACCCTTATGGATTGGAATGATGACCATCGTTTCCTTAAAGCCGCATTCGATACCGACATCAGAAGTAATTTCGCACGCTTTGAAATTCAGTACGGCAATGTAATGCGTCCCACAACACGCAACAATTCAATCGAAAAGGCAAAATTTGAGGTTGTTAACCATAAATTTACCGACCTTTCGGAAACACGCTGCGGCGTTGCGATACTCAATGACAGCAAATATGCAATCGGGGTTGACGGCGGCAAAATGCGTCTTTCTCTCCACAAGGGAGGCACAAGACCCGACTTCACGGGTGACCACGGACTTCACAGAACGGTTTATTCGTTCCTGCCTCATAACGGCACTTTCAGCGCCGAAAGCGTTGTAAGACCCGCATATGAGCTGAATGTTCCCGTTGTTGCCGGCAAGGGCGATTTTGAAGCAAAGCAGCTTATCGTTCCCGCCGAGTCAAATATAATCGTTGAGGTTATCAAGCCCTGTGAGGACGGCGAAAAGGCGTTTATCGCAAGACTTTACGAGTGCGAGGGAGCTTACACCAACTGCGCGTTCAGGCTCTTTGACGGCGCAAAGAAGGTTGAGATAACCAATATGCTTGAAGAGGTTCAGAGTGAGCTTGATAAGAATGAGCTTACCTTCAGACCGTTTGAGATTAAAACACTTAAAATCAGCTATTGAGGTGGCACAAATGAAAGTTTTTACACTTGACCTTAAAAACGAAAATTGTTCTCTGACGGCGTATATTCCCGATTATTCGCAGGAAATGCCGCACCTTGAAAAGCGCCCCGCAATATTCGTAATCCCGGGCGGCGGATATCATATGTGCTCAGACCGTGAAGCAGAGCCGGTTGCACTTGCATTCCTCAACAGAGGCTATGCGGCATTCGTTCTCCGCTATTCGGTGGGCAAGGGAAAGGCAAAATTCCCCGCACCGCTTAACGATGCGGAAGAGGCTCTTGAGCTTATTCATAAAAACGCCGATGAATGGCGTGTTGATGCTTCAAAAATAGCCGCAATAGGCTTTTCCGCCGGCGGTCATCTCTGTGCCGCACTCGGCACGATGGGCAGAATACGCCCTGCCGCCTGCATTCTCGGTTATCCCTGCATTCTCGATTCGATAAATCCGATTCTTGCAGAACCGATGCCCGGACTTGAGGATAAAGTGGACGAGAATACTCCGCCTGCATTTATTTTCGCTTCGTGCGAGGATAACTGCGTGCCGATTGAACATTCTCTTGTTTATGCGGCGGCGCTCAATAAAAATAAAATCCCGTTTGAGATTCATATTTACGAAAAAGGATATCACGGCTTTTCGGTCAGCGACAGAGTTGTATATTCAGCCAAAGAGCACGCCGATTATAATGCCGCAACGCGTACCTGGGTTGATATGTGCTTAACATGGCTCGGCAAGCGTTTCGATTTCTGAAAGGATGCAATAGTATGAAAAATGTTCCCGAATATTTCGGAAGTCTTGTGTTCAACGATAAAGAAATGAAAGCAAGGCTTCCCGAGGAAACATATGAAGCAATGGTGAGAACCACCCGTGAGGGCAAGAGGCTCGATATCGCCATAGCAAATGTTGTTGCGAATGCAATGAAAGACTGGGCGGTTGAAAAGGGTGCAACGCATTTTACCCACTGGTTTCAGCCGATGACGGGTATAACCGCCGAAAAGCACGACAGTTTTATAACCTCGAAAGACGGCGGCGTTATAATGGAGTTCTCGGGAAAAGAGCTTGTTAAGGGTGAATCCGATGCTTCAAGCTTCCCGTCCGGCGGTCTGAGGGCAACCTTTGAGGCAAGGGGCTATACCGCGTGGGACCCGACCTCATATGCGTTCATCAAAGAGGGCGTGCTCTGCATTCCCACGGCTTTCTGTTCATACGGCGGCGAGGCGCTTGACCAGAAAACTCCGCTCCTGCGTTCAATGGAGGCAATTAACAAGCAGGCTTTGAGAATACTGAAGCTTTTCGGCCACGATTATCCGAGCGTTAAAACAACGGTAGGCGCGGAGCAGGAATATTTTCTTGTCGATAAAAATATGTACGATAAGAGAAAAGACCTCATATATACGGGCAGAACCCTTTTCGGCGCAAAGCCTCCGAAGGGTCAGGAGCTTGACGACCACTATTTCGGCGCAATAAAGCCGAGAGTTGCCGCATATATGAAAGACCTGAACGAAGAGCTGTGGAAGCTCGGCGTGCTTGCGAAAACGGAGCATAACGAAGCTGCTCCCGCTCAGCACGAGTTAGCGCCGATATTCTCAACAACGAATATCGCAACCGACCATAATCAGGTAACAATGGAGATAATGCAGAAGGTTGCAAAGAAGCACGGTATGATGTGCCTGCTTCACGAAAAACCGTTTGCGGGCGTTAACGGAAGCGGCAAGCATAATAACTGGTCGATTTCCACCGTTACGGGTGTGAATTTGCTTGAACCCGGTGAAACTCCGTATGATAACGCTCAGTTCCTGCTGTTTCTCTGCGCCGTAATTAAAGCGGTTGACGATTATCAGGATTTGCTCAGAATTTCGGTTGCAAGTGCGGGCAATGACCACCGCTTAGGCGCAAACGAAGCTCCGCCGGCGATAGTTTCAATGTTCCTCGGTGAAGAGCTTGACGAAATTCTCGAAGCAATCGAGACCGAAACCGCTTATGATGCAAAGGAAAAGGTTCAGCTTAAGGTCGGTGTTCACGTTATGCCGAGGTTTGCCAAGGATACAACCGACAGAAACAGAACTTCTCCGTTTGCTTTCACGGGCAACAAGTTTGAATTCAGAATGCTCGGCTCGGCAAATTCGATAGCGAGTGCGAATATCGTTCTCAATACTGCGGTTGCCGAATCGCTCAAATCCTATGCGGACAGGCTTGAAAATGTTGAAAACTTTGAAGAATCTCTTCACGCACTTATAGTCAAAACCATAAAAGACCACAGAAGAATTATCTTCAACGGCAACGGTTATGACGATGAATGGGTGAGGGAAGCGGAAAGCAGAGGACTTCTCAACCTGAGAACAACTCCCGACTGCCTGCCGTATCTTCTCAAAGAGAAAAATATAAAGCTGTTTGAAGAACATAAGGTATTCAGCAGAACCGAAATTGAAGCAAGATATGAAATCTATCTTGAAAATTACTGCAAGACCGTAAATATCGAAGCGCTCACGATGCTTGATATGGTTAATAAAGATATTCTTCCGTCAGTCAGCTCATATATAAAGACCCTTTCCGAAACGGCAATGCTCAAGAAGAATACATTCCCGGGAATTGACTGTTCATATGAAGAAAAGACGGTTAAAAAGCTTTCGTCACTTTCCGGCTCAATGCTTGAAACATCGGAAAAGCTTTCACAGGCGCTTGCTTCTCTTAAGAAGTACGGCAATAATGCGGATATTGCCGATGCGTTTAAGGCGGCGGTTATTCCGATTATGGACGAGCTGAGAGCCTATGCCGATGAAGCGGAGAGCGTTACGGGCGCAAAATACTGGCCTTATCCCTCATACGGCGAGCTTCTTTATGGTGTTCAGTAAAATATTTTAATTAAAGGTTGCAAAACCTGCTTTTATGGAGTAAAATATATAAGATAACTCAAAATAGGCGTGGTGTTAAAAATGTCAGTAAAACTTAATTTGAAATATGCGGGTGCTTATGCCTGCGAGGAAAAACTCAGAGCAATGCAGAGCGAAGTTTCCGAGGCTCATAAAAAGCTCCATAACGGAACCGGAGCGGGAAACGATTATCTCGGCTGGCTTGACCTGCCCGTAAATTATGATAAGGCGGAGTTTGAAGAGATAAAGAAGAGTGCCGAAAAAATCAAAAAGGATTCCGAGGTGCTTGTTGTTTTCGGTATCGGCGGTTCATATCTCGGAGCAAGAGCGGTTATTGAGTTTGTTAAATCAAACAATTATAATCTGCTTAAAAAAGATACTCCCGATATATATTTCGGCGGAAACACCATAAGCTCAACCGCAGTTTCGGAGCTTATCAGCCTTATCGACGGCAGAGATTTCTCGATAAACGTTATTTCAAAATCGGGAACCACAACCGAAACCGCAGTTGCTTTCCGTATCTTCAAAAAGCTTGCCGAGGAAAAATACGGCAAGGAGGAAGCGGCAAAGAGAATATATGTTACAACCGATAAGAGCAAGGGTGCACTCAAAGCGCTTGCAGATGCCGAGGGATATAAAACATTCGTTGTTCCCGATGATGTAGGCGGCAGATATTCGGTGCTTACTCCCGTGGGACTTCTTCCCATCGCCGTTGCGGGCATTGATATTGATGCTCTTATGCAGGGCGCGGCGGCTGCAAGAAACGATTATTCAAACGATGATATTCTTTCAAACGACTGCTATAAGTATGCCGCAATCAGAAATATGCTTTACCGTGACGGTAAATCCGTTGAAATGCTTACGGCTTATGAACCATCAATGACACTTTGGTGCGAATGGTTCAAACTGCTTTACGGCGAGAGCGAGGGCAAGGACGGCAAGGGACTTTTCCCCGCATCGGCAATATTCTCAACCGATTTGCATTCACTCGGTCAGTATATTCAGCAGGGCGTAAGATGCCTGTTTGAAACCGTTATATGGGTAACCGAGCCGAAAACCGATGTTACAATCGAATATGACGAGGTTAACGGTGACGGGCTGAACTTCGTTGCGGACAAGACCATGCACTATGTTAACCGCAAGGCATTCGAGGGAACGGTTCTGGCTCATACCGACGGTCAGGTTCCCAACATTGTTATTGAGATTGACAAGCAGGACGAATACAATCTCGGTTATATGATATTCTTCTTTGAAAAGGCGTGCGGAATTTCGGGATATATTCTCGGCGTAAATCCGTTTGACCAGCCCGGCGTTGAAAGCTATAAGAAGAATATGTTTGCACTTCTCGGAAAACCCGGCTATGAAGATGCAAAAGCCGCTCTCGAAGCGAGACTTAAATAATTATAAAACATTATATATATAATATTTCGGAGGAAATTTAATTATGATTTATCTTATTCTCGGCAACAAAGGTTCAGGCAAAACAAAGAAGCTCATCGAGCTTGTTAACGAAGCTGTTGAAAAGTCAAACGGCAATGTAGTCTGCATTGAAAAAGAAGGACTTCTTACTTATAATGTTAACTACCGTGTAAGACTTGTTGAAGCAGACAGCTACGGCATCAGCGGTTATGATGCGTTTTACGGTTTCCTGAGCGGAATCGTTGCCGGTGACCACGATATAACAGATGTTCTTGTTGATGCAACTCTCAAAATCGGCGGAAAAGATTTCGATAAGCTTGCAGACTTTCTTGAAAAGGTTTCGGCTCTCAGCAAGACTGCCGAGCAGGATTTCACATTCACTGTTTCGGCTGATGAAAGCGAGCTTCCCGCAAAAATATTTGACTTTTGCAAAAAAATCTGAATATAAATCAAAAATTCAGTTGACAAAACCGAATTGAAAATATATAATATTTTGTGTTTGATTTTAGGTGCAGACTATGATTCTTGATTTAGAACCTATATTCAATAACGAAGGACTCGTTAAGGAGATAAATTACGAGCTTGACCTTTCGGGTGAAGAGCTGAATGCTGTAAAGCCGTTCACAACTCCCGTAAGAGTCAGCGGAACGGTGAGCAATTCAACGGGTATCGTTGAGCTTAAGGCAAAAGCCGAGGCTGTGCTGGAGCTTGACTGTGACCGCTGTGCAAAGCCCATAAAGGTTCCCGTGACAACCGATATAAATCATACTCTTGTTACGAGCCTTAACGATGAAACCAATGACGAGCTTGTGCTTGTCAACGAGCTGCGTTTTGAGCTTGATGAGCTTGTGACCGAGGATGTTTTTCTTGAGCTCCCCGTAAAGTTTCTTTGCAGAGAAGACTGCAAGGGGATTTGTCCCAAGTGCGGAAAGGATTTAAACGACGGCGAATGCAGCTGTGAAAAGGAAATTGACCCGAGACTGGCAGTCCTCAAACAGCTTATGAATAATTAAACAAAACCTAAGGGTTTTTAAGGCACAAAATTAAGGAGGTGCTTAAGAATGGCAGTACCCAAGAGAAGAGTTTCCAAGGCAAGAAGAGATAAGAGACGTTCAAATGTATGGAAGATGTCCGCTCCTCAGCTTGAAAAGTGCTCAAACTGCGGCGAACTCAAGAGAGCTCACAGACTTTGCCCCGAATGCGGTTATTATAACGGCAAGCAGGTAGTTGTTAAAGAAGCATAAGTCTGAAAGAATCTTGCAATCCACGGTTTATCCGTCGGATAATAAAACGGCAGAGGTTGACCTCTGCCTTTTATTTTTTGCCGAATTAACAAAGTGTTTACAATTGAAATATTGACAAAGCGGGTAAAATGGGTTATATTAGTAACTGTAATTAGCACTCTTTAGCTCTGAGTGCTAAAACTGGCACTCGAAGAAAGGAGGATATGAAATGCAGGAGCTCAGCGAAAGAAAAAAGCAGATACTTGCCGCAATAGTTGAACAGTATATCAAAACGGGCGAACCCGTCGGCTCAAAAGGTTTGCTTTCCGCAACGGGTATGTCGGTTTCATCGGCAACGGTGCGAAATGAAATGAGCGAGCTTTCCGCAATGGGCTATCTTGAACAGCCCCACACCTCCGCAGGCAGAGTGCCGTCACAGCTCGGTTACAGATATTATGTTGATAACCTGATGAAATCCCGTGAGGTTGATGAGATAAATAAAAGGCTGATTGAAGCCGGAATTTCCTCGGCAATCGGTGACCCCGAAAAGCTTATAATGAAAGCGGGTCAGGTGCTTGCAGACCTCACAAAATGCGTCTGCGTTTCCAAAACCCCGGGCGGAGAAGATATGGTTATCCGCAGAATAGAGCTTGTTCCCGTCGGAGCGCATACGGCGATGCTGGTTCTGCTTACTTCAAACGGCATACTCAAAAGCCGCCTTTGCAGACTTGATACCGCACTCAATGCGGCGCTGATTGAACGGTTTTATAATATAGTTCAAAGCTCGATAATCGGCAAGCCGGCTTCTGATATAAGCGTCGCTTCAATGCAGACCGTTGCCGCTTCGGCAGACTGCGATGTGTTTGCGATGCTTCCGCTTATGGCGGCGGTTTGCGAGCTTGCAAGAAGCACCGCGGATTCCAAGGTGATACTTGACGGCAGCACCAATCTTTTCGGCTATAAGGATTACGGCGGAGAGGCTTCGCGTTTGCTTGAATTTTTGAGCAGAAAAGAGCCTATCTCGGCGGTTATGAGTGATTTGCGTGCGCCCGTTGATGTGAGAATAGGAAAAGAAAATATTTTCCGTCAGCTTGAAAACTCAAGTGTTATCGTGGCAAAATATTCGATCGGCGGAAACGATTCGGGCACTATCGGCATAATCGGCCCCACCCGAATGGACTATGAAAGCATAATTCCGAGCGTTAAATATCTGACAAATCTTGTGGGCACTCTGATTACTCAGGCACTTGAAGAATAGAAAGGAAGCAGTATGAAAAAGGAAAAGAAAGAACCCGAAAAGGTTGAAGAAGAAAAAGCGGAAGAAACGAAAGCGGAAGCCGCAGAAGAAAAAACGGAGAGCGCCGAGGAAAAGCTTAAAAAGGAGCTTGAAGAAAAGAATGACCAATTTCTTCGCCTTTATGCGGAATATGATAATTTCCGTAAGCGTTCGCAGAAAGAAAAGCAGGATATTTACACATCTTCAAAAACAGATGTCATAAAAGAGCTGCTTCCCGTTATTGATAATTTTGAAAGAGCCGCCGCAAACAGCGAGGCAGGCTTCGAGGATTACCGCAAGGGAATTGAAATGATATTCAATCAGTTCATTCAGATTCTCACAAAGTCCGGCGTTGAAAGCTACGGCGAGGTCGGAGACGAATTTGACCCGAATATCCATAACGCCGTTATGAGCGTTGAGGACGAAACCTTAGGCGAAAATGTTATCGCCGAGGTATTTTCAAAAGGCTATAAGCTTGGCGACAAAATAATAAGAGATGCAGTTGTCAAGGTTGCAAATTCATAAATATTATAAGATATATATAGGAGGAAAACAATTATGGCAAAGGTTATAGGTATCGACTTAGGTACAACAAATTCATGTGTATCGGTTATAGAGGGCGGCGAAGCCGTTGTTATCGCAAACGCCGAGGGCGCAAGAACCACTCCGTCTGTTGTTGCATTCAGCAAGACCGGTGAAAGACTTGTGGGTCAGGTTGCAAAAAGACAGGCCATCACCAATCCCGACAGAACCGTTGCTTCAATAAAGAGACAGATGGGTACCGATTATAAAGTATCCGTTGACGATAAGAAGTACACACCGCAGGAAATTTCCGCTATGATTCTCCAGAAGCTCAAGACCGATGCGGAAGCATATCTCGGCGAAAAGGTCAGCGAGGCTGTTATCACCGTTCCCGCTTACTTCACCGACTCTCAGAGACAGGCAACCAAGGACGCAGGCAAAATCGCGGGTCTTGAAGTAAAGAGAATTATTAATGAACCCACAGCGGCGGCTCTTGCTTACGGCATTGACAAGGAAACCGACCAGAAGATTATGGTTTATGACCTCGGCGGCGGCACATTCGATGTTTCGATTATCGAAATGGGTGACGGCGTTCAGGAGGTTCTTGCAACAGCCGGCAATAACCGTCTCGGCGGCGATGATTTCGACCAGAAGATAATCAACTGGCTTGCAGACAGCTTCAAGGCAGAGCAGGGCGTTGACCTCAGAGGCGACAAAATGGCTATGCAGCGCCTTAAGGAAGCAGCAGAAAAGGCAAAAATCGACCTTTCCGGCGTTACCTCGGCAGATATAAATCTCCCGTTCATCACTGTTGACGCAACAGGCCCGAAGCATCTTGAAATGACTCTCACAAGAGCAAAGTTCAATGAGCTTACCGCAAGTCTTGTTGAAGCCACAATGGGCCCCGTTCGCCAGGCAATCGGAGATTCGGGCCTCAAGGCTTCCGAAATAGATAAGGTTCTTATGGTCGGCGGTTCTTCAAGAATCCCCGCAGTTCAGGAAGCAGTTAAGAATTTTATGGGTAAAGAGCCGTTCAAGGGCATCAATCCCGATGAATGCGTTGCCATGGGTGCAGCTCTTCAGGCAGGCGTTCTCGGCGGCGAGGTTACCGGACTCCTTCTTCTTGTTGTTACTCCGCTTTCACTCGGCATTGAAACAATGGGCGGAATCAACACAAAGATTATTGACAGAAACACAACTATCCCCGTTAAGAAGAGTCAGATTTTCTCAACAGCCGTTGATAATCAGCCTTCGGTTGAGGTTCATGTTCTCCAGGGTGAAAGAGAATTTGCAAAGGATAACAAAACTCTCGGCGTATTCCACCTTGACGGAATTATGCCCGCACGCAGAGGCGTTCCTCAGATTGAAGTTACTTTCGATATAGATGCAAACGGTATTGTTCACGTTTCCGCAAAAGACCTCGGCACTCAGAAAGAGCAGTCAATTTCAATCACTTCCTCAAGCAATATGTCAAAGGAGGATATTGATAAGGCTGTTGCCGATGCAGAGAGATTTGCTCAGGAGGATAAGCAGCGCAGAGAAGAGGTCGATGCCCGCAACGAGGCAGACCAGATGGTTTATCAGTGCGAAAAGCTTATGAGCGAGAACGGCGATAAATTCAGCGATGAAGAAAAGAACGCCGTTAACGAAAAGGTTGAAGCACTTAAGGAAGCACTTAAGGGTGAGGATATCAACCTTATCAAGAGCCGTCAGGAAGAGCTTACTCAGAAATTCTATGAGGTTTCCGAAAAGGTTTATAAGGCTGCTCAGGAAGCGGCTCAGGCTCAGGGCGCCGATGCAGGTGCAGCAGGCTACGATGCAGGAAACGGATATACCGAAGCAAATTATACGGAAGCTGACGACCAGTAATTTTCCTTTGAAAAGGAGCAATTCCCTTGGCAGATAAACGAGATTATTATGAAGTCCTCGGCGTAGACAAAAACGCAAGTGAGGACGAAATAAAAAAAGCATACAGAAAAAAAGCAAAACAGTATCACCCGGACCTGAATCCGGGTGACGCTGAGGCTGAGGCTAAATTCAAGGAAGCCAATGAAGCGTATGAGGTTCTTTCCGACAGTCAGAAGAAAGCGAGATACGACCAGTTCGGTCACGCGGGAGTTGACCCCAACTTCGGCGCAGGCGGCGGAGGCTTCGGAGGCGGTTTCGGCGGAGAAGGCTTTGATTTCGGCGACCTCGGTGATATATTCGGCTCTTTCTTCGGCGGCGGTTTCGGAGGCGGCAGACAGTCAAATCCCAACGGCCCGCGCAGGGGAGAGGATATTCAGACCCGTGTTACGGTTTCATTTGAGGAAGCCGCAAAGGGCTGCAAGAGAACCGTTGAGGTTAACCGTGTTGATACCTGTCACGATTGTAACGGCTCGGGTGCAAGAGCGGGTTCATCACCCAAAACCTGTCCCGACTGCGCAGGCAGAGGCTTTGTCAATGTTCAGCAGCGTTCGCCGTTCGGCGTGATTTCAACGCAGAAATCCTGCCCGAAATGTCAGGGCAAGGGTAAAATTATCGAAAATCCCTGCGTTAAATGTCACGGAACGGGCAGAACCTCAAGCAAGGTCAATGTGGAAGTCAACATACCTGCGGGAATTGACAACAGACAGGTGTTCAGCATAAGCGGAGCGGGCAATTCGGGCGTTAACGGCGGCCCGAGGGGAGACCTCAAGGTTGTTGTTATGGTCAGACCTCACCCGTTCTTTGAGCGTGACGGCTATAATGTGTGGCTTGAACAGCATATCAGCTTTACTCAGGCGGCACTCGGCGATAATATAAGAATACCTACTCTTGACGGCGATGTTAAATTCGATATTCCCCCGGGAACGCAGTCCGATACCGTTTTCAGTATGAAGGGCAAGGGCATACAGTCAGTAAACGGCAGAGGCAGGGGAGACCAGCTTGTTAAGATTATTGTTGATACTCCCAAAAACCTCACTCAGAGACAGCGCGACCTGCTTATGGAGCTTGAAACGGAGCTCGGAGTTAAGAGGGGAGCACCCGCAAGCTCCGGCAAGAAAAAAGAGAGCTTTTTTGATAAATTTAAAAACTGAACGAAAAAACCGTCGGCTTGACCGGCGGTTTTTTTTATCTCTTTGAGCTTATTGCTTATCCTTTTTCTCCAAAGCCTCTTCGGCAAATTCTTTCATTCTGTCGGACTCAACATCATATCCTCTTGAAGCGTAAATCTCCGCCATTTTCATATATGCTTCGTATGCCCTGCCGTAGTCACCCAAATCGTTATAAAGATTTGCAAGGCAGTCAAGCTCATCACAGAAATGAGTTCCGATTTTTCCTGCCGCTTCAAAGTTTTCGATTGCTTCATCATATTTACCCAAATCCTTGCAGATTTCGCCGCCGTGAATGAGCAAATGCCAGTTATCTGAGAATTTTTCTTTTGCTTTAACGAAAATATTATATGCTTCTTCATATTTTTTGGCATAACTCAAAGCAATCAACAGATTGTCGGTCAGGCGTGAATCGTTCGGATTGCTTCTGACCTTTTCGGTACATTCGTCAATGATTTCATCTTCTCTTTTCAGGAGAAAATACATCCAAATTCTCTGCATACACGCTATCGAATGTTCATTCGGGTCAATATCGGGGTCATCGTCAACGGCATTCTGATACCATTCCAATGCGGTATCACGGCAAAGATTCATCATAAACATATGAATCCAGCCATATTGCCATTTATCGGCGGTTGACATTTCGTTTTTCTTTATCAGCTTAAGAAATTCTTCCCGACAGCGCATAAAATCCACGGGGTCTCTTGTTGTCTCAAAAACAGAAGAAAGTCTCTGCGCATAGTTTTCATATCCGATGGAATTTTTCTTGTAAAAATCGTCAACGGTTACGCCATAAAGCTCGGCTATTTCGGGCAGGGTCAGGGCATCGGGCAGAGTTGTGCCGCATTCCCAGCGGGAAACGGTTTGAGCATTAACGCACAGCTTTTCTGCCGCCTGCTCTTGAGTGAGTCTCTTTGCAAGACGGAATTTTTTCAGATTATCGCTGAAAATGCCGTGTTCCATAATATCACCTTTTCAATATGTTTTTCAGAAGCTTCCGATGTGATTATATCACACAAAAAACAAAATGTTAAGGTCTTGATTTATGAACAGACTATTGAAATATGTTTAATCAGATTAAAAAATACAGGCAGCTGACATCGGTCAAACTGCCTGTATATATTTTATCAGAATAAATCACTATGCGTTCCGGTTCTTGTAAGATATAAAATCAGTTCATCATCATTTACCTTGTAAATAAGTAACCAATCCGGAGCAATATGGCATTCCCGGCAATCGGCATAATCACCGATTAGTGAATGGTCTTTATATTTTTCGGGTAATGTTTCTTCATTTGCCAAAAGCTCAATTACTTTTTCAAGCAGTTTTATATTATATCCTCGACGAACAATTCGTTTAAAATCTTTTTTGAATGTTGTTTCGTATCTAATTGTCCGCACATAAATCCTCCATTAAGGCGGATACCGAATGAAATTCTTTGCTTAACCCGATACCGTTTCTGACATTTTCAATCGCTTTCCTTGTTTCGGAGTTTGGGGACTCTGTTGTTAATTCAAACGGTATTCTTTGCTCTCTGACTACGGTCTTTGCAAATATATTGAAAGCGGAGCTGACAGATATACCGATTTCCTCACAAAAGCGGTCAAAAGCCACCTTTGTTGCTTCGTCCATTCTGATATTTACATTTGTTTGTGCCATATAGATACCACCTTGAATGTTTATTGTAATTATATTATACGCAGAATCATAGTAAATGTCAATACAACTCTATGAAAATATTATTGTTTTCATAGAGTTGTATTAGTGGCTGCTTTATTACTGATAATTATGTGCCTGCGAAAGCATCATATCCTTGACCTTCATAAGTCTGGTTGTGGTGCTTCTCTCGTTTTCGTCAAGCTTCATTGTGATAAACCTGATTGTATCTTCATATTGCGGAATCATAACGTGCTCCAGAGCGTTTACTCTGCGGCGCGTTTTTTCTATTTCGTCCGCCATAAGACGGCAGGATTTTTCGATTTCGGCAAGCTTTATCATTTTCGGCATTATATCCGAAAATGACTTGACCGCCTTATCAAGCTCTCCCGAGGTTTCGGCAAATCCGTAGGAATAAATATCGGAAGCGTTTGCGGTTTTGAATTTTACATCAAAAACGGGTATCATAACGCTCATAACATTTTTTTCGCTTACCTCAAGGCTCATTTCCTGAGTGGGGAGCATCAGCGCAACATCGAGAGCCTTGTCACTCATAACGGAGCGGGCAACGCTCATTGCGATATTTGCCTGTTTTATGCCGTCCTCAACCTCAATTCTCAGCGCCTTATTTTCACGAACAAGGTCAAGAAAACGCCTCATAAGCTCATCACGCTTATCCTTTAAAAGCTTGTGTCCGCGCCGTGCCGTAACAAGCTTACGCTTTAAATTCGTAAGCTCCATTCGGGTGGGATTAACATTAAGAATTGCCATAAGCGTTATGTCCTCTCATAGTATTTGTCAAGCAATTCTTCGCTTATTCTCTTAAGCTCACTTCTCGGCAGTATTCTGAGCAGCTCCCAGCCGATATCGAGAGTTTCTTCAATACTGCGGTTGGCGTTGAAGCCCTGAGAAACATAGACCTTTTCAAATTCATCGGCAAATTTTGCATAGAGCTTGTCAATATCGGTCAGAGCCGCTTCGCCGAGAATAACCATAAGCTCCTTGGCGTCCTTTCCTCTTGCATATGCCGAGAAAAGCTGATTCATCGTGTTGGAATGGTCTTTTCTTGTTTTGCCCTCTCCGATACCTTTATCCTTAAGACGGGAGAGCGACGGAAGAACATCTATCGGCGGATTTACGCCCTTGCGGTAAAGCTCACGGCTGAGGATAATCTGACCCTCGGTGATGTATCCCGTAAGGTCGGGAATCGGGTGAGTCTTATCGTCCTCGGGCATGGTGAGAATGGGTATCATTGTGATACTGCCGTCCTTGCCGCGCTGTCTGCCGGCTCTTTCATATATGCTTGCAAGGTCGGTATACATATATCCGGGGTAACCTCTTCTGCCGGGAACTTCCTTTCGTGCGGCGGAAACCTCACGGAGAGCATCGGCATAGTTGGTTATATCCGTAAGAATAACAAGCACATGCATACCTTTTTCAAAGGCAAGATATTCGGCGGCTGTGAGCGCCATTTTGGGGGTTGCAATTCTTTCGATTGCTGGGTCATTGGCAAGATTTGAGAACATAACCGTTCTGTCAAGTGCGCCCGTGCTGCGGAAGCTCTTAACAAAATAATCGGATTCCTCAAAGGTTATGCCCATGGCGGCAAAAACAACCGCAAACTGTTCATCTGTTCCGCGAACCTTTGCCTGCCTTGCAATCTGGGCAGCTAAGTTGGCGTGAGGCAGACCCGACATTGAAAATATCGGGAGCTTCTGACCTCTTACAAGGGTATTGAGCCCGTCAATTGCGGAAACTCCGGTCTGAATAAATTCCTGCGGATAGCTTCTGGCGGCGGGGTTCATCGGAACGCCGTTAACATCGGCTCTTTTTTCGGGAATTATTTCGGGACCGCCGTCAATGGGTCTGCCGAGACCGTCAAAAACTCTGCCGAGCATATCGGGTGAAAGTCCGAGTTCCATTTGTCTGCCGAGAAAACGCACCTTGCTGTCGGAAAGATTTATTCCCGTTGAATTTTCAAAAAGCTGAACGAGAGCGTTAGAGCCGTCAACCTCAAGCACGCGGCAGCGGCGTTTTTCACCGCTTGCAAGCTCGATTTCTCCGAGCTCATTATATGCAACGCCCTCAACCTCACGCACAAGCATAAGAGGACCTGCAACCTCCTGAATGGTTCTGTATTCTTTCGGCATCAGAAATCCTCCTCTCTGTCCGCGGCATCGGAAAGCTGCTTTTTAAGCTCTGCGGAAATCTTTTCATATTCCGCTTCAACATTTTCTTCCTGAATATATTTAAATCTGCCTATTGCTTCTCTGACGGGAAGCTTTACTATATCGTCAATCTGCGCACCCTGATTGAGTGTCTCAAGAGAGCTGTCATAAAATTCCGTAACAAGCTTCATCATGCGGAATTGCTTTCTGAGCGATGAATAGGTATCAACCTCATGGAAAGCGAGCTGATGCAGAAAATCTTCACGGATTGAGCGTGCGGCTTCCATTTTGAGACGGTCGGGAGCGGAAAGCGAATCCATTCCGACAAGCTTAACTATTTCATCGAGTGCCGCTTCATCGGAGAGCAGAGCCATAAGTCTGACGCGGAGTGCAGTCCATTCGCCGTCAACATTTCTGTTGAACCATTCACCGAGCGAATCGGCATAAAGCGAATAACTCGTGAGCCAGTTTATTGCGGGGAAATGACGCTTATATGCGAGAGCCGAGTCAAGTCCCCAGAATACCTTTACTATTCGCAGGGTCGCCTGAGAAACGGGTTCGGAAATATCGCCGCCCGGGGGCGAAACAGCACCGATTACGGAGAGTGCGCCCTCTCTGCCGTCCTTGCCGAGAGAAACAACTCTGCCGGCTCTTTCATAGAACTGAGCAAGACGGCTTCCGAGATATGCGGGATAGCCCTCTTCACCGGGCATTTCTTCAAGTCTGCCGGACATTTCACGCAAAGCCTCTGCCCAACGGGAGGTTGAATCCGCCATAAGTGCAACCGAATAACCCATATCGCGGAAATATTCCGCAATTGTTATGCCGGTATATATTGAAGCTTCACGGGCGGCAACGGGCATATCCGAGGTGTTTGCGATAAGCACCGTGCGCTCCATAAGCGATTTACCCGTATGCGGGTCAATAAGCTCGGGAAACTCGTTGAGAACATCGGTCATCTCGTTTCCGCGCTCACCGCAGCCGATATAAACAACTATATCAGCCTCTGCCCATTTTGCAAGCTGATGCTGGGTAACGGTTTTTCCGCTGCCGAACGGCCCGGGAATTGCCGCAACGCCGCCCTTTGCAATCGGGAAAAGAGCATCAATAACACGCTGACCCGTAACAAGAGGAACATCGGGTGAGAGCTTTTTGAGATATGGTCTGCCTTTTCTGACGGGCCATTTCTGCATAAGAGTCAGGGTGAATTTTTCGCCGTTTTCTTTAATGATTGTTCCGATTTTGTCCGTTACGGTGAAATCTCCGCCGGAAATTTCTTCAACCGTTCCGCTTATCTGCGGCGGCACCATTATTTTATGAGTTACTATATCGGTTTCCTCAACCGTTCCGAGAATATCTCCAGCGCCGACCTTTTCACCCGCTTTAACCTGCGGAACGAAATGCCACACGGCATCACGGCTCAGAGCGGGAACTTCAATTCCCCTGGTGAGGTTGTTGCCCGCAATTTCTCTGATAACATTCAGAGGTCTCTGAATACCGTCGAATATTCCTTTTATAAGTCCGGGGCCGAGCTCAACGCTCAGAGGCTCGTTTGAGGACTCAACGGGTTCACCGGTACGAATGCCCGAGGTTTCCTCATAAACCTGAACAGATGCTCTGTCTCCGTGCATTTCTATTATTTCTCCGATAAGTCTGCTGTCGCTGACACGCACAACGTCAAACATATTGGCGTCACGCATACCCGAAGCGACAACAAGCGGGCCGGAGATTTTTGTAATAACACCTTTACTCATAGTGTTCCTTACCTTTCAAATGAATTATGACAAAATGTCCGAGCCGACCGCTTTTTCAACAAACTTGCTTACATTTTCAAGTCCGAGTCCCGTATTTCCGTTAACCCCGGGAACGGGAACGATTGACGGGAGCGGCTTTGAAGACCAGCGTTCTGTTTCGGCGGTCATACCCTCGGCAAGCTGCTCGGTGATATATATAACTCCGTAGCCGTTTTCGGCAAGTCTGCGCAGAATATGCGCTCCCTCAACGGGGTCGGTTACCGGAAATATATTTATACCGAGCGAAGCAAAGCCGTATATGCTGTCTTTATCGCCCATAGCGGCTATCTTATACATACATATCCCTCGTTCTTTCTGATATTGCTTCTGCGGAAATTCCCGCCGCCTTTGCGGAAAGAATTATTCTCACATTCCCGACCTCGGCAATTTTTGCATAATAGTATGCCGTAACGGGGTCGGCGCCGTAAATTTCATACTTTTCCTTTCGGATAAGCTCCGTAACCGCATTATCACAGAATTTTTCGGACTCGGTAAATCCCGCCTTTACGCTGTCTGCAAGGAAAGCATATTCCGTTGAAGCGAGATATTCCGAAATCTTTTCCGCACTTTCGGCGTTATCGAGAAGTGCTTCGGAACTCAGCGGATAACCGCACATTGAGTCGAGCGCAAAATCTCTGCTCTTTCCCATTGAAACGCACCTGAGTGCGGTTTTTATATCCGCCGCCGCAGAACCGAGCTTTGAAATTTCAGCGAGCAGGGGACTGCCCGACTTTTCGGCATATTCAAGCTTCGCTTTAAGTGAAGCCTTGTCGATTATGCTTTCCGCAAGCTGACCGCTTTCGTATTTTGAAACGGCGTGATATGCGCTTTCGGCGCAGGCTTCGAGATGTGCGGGAAGCAGAGAAAAATCGGCTTCCGAAATTGCCTTCGTTATAATTTCGGTGTCTGTAATACTCGGCTTTGTATAATATGCGGCAGGGTCAATATCCGAAAAGGTGCATTTTATTGCAGCTTTGAGATTGAAAAAATCATTTCCGATTATCAGAGCTTCGGGAAGCGCTTTATTCGGAACGCTTTCGGCGATGAATTTCCACGCTTTTTCAAGCTCCGTTTCGTATATGTCCGAGTTCGCACCGCTTTCGGGAATATCCCAACCCTTATCCGTTAAAATTCTTTCTGCCGAGCGAACATCGGGAGCGTTTATCATCTGCTTAATATCCGCACCGGTGAGCAATTCAAGCTCCTTTGCTCTGATACGGGCAACGGCATAGGCATATTCGGTTTCGTTCATTCCGTCACCGCCCGAAAAAGAATTTCTCCGGCTTTAACCTTGAGAGAATCCGACTGCGCTTCGATGATTGCATCAAACGAGCAGTTTACTTCAATATCGCCGTAATCAAGAATTATACCGCTGTCAATATCCGCAGGCTCTTTTGAAAGAACGCATTCTGCGCCTTTTTCGGAAAGAGCGGAAATAAGCGACTTTTCAAATTCAGGGGGAAGTCTCTGCAAATCCTTTTCGCAAAGCTTTGCCGTGCAGCTTCCTTTCATTGAATTTTCACACGCAAGCTTTATCAGATAGGCAAAATATTTTTCATCGGGAAGCGACTTCATATTTTCGAGAAGCTTTTCTATCGCTTCATTTATCAGACCGACCTTTGCCGCAAGCACGGTTTGCCTTGTGAGCTGAGCTGCTCCCGAGGCTGCGGCGGCAATAATCGACTGCGCCTGAGCCTCGGCGGCTTCAACCGCCTGAGCCTCGATTTTTTCGGCGTTTGCATTCGCCTTTGCGCCGATTCCGTCGCATTCAAGCTTCGCTTTTGCGATTATGCTTTCACATCTTTCACGGCTGTCGGAGTTTATTTTTGAAATAATCCTGTCAATTCCGTTCATTTCAGCCACCATTATTTAATTCCGAATACTGCAAGAATTGATATAAGGAGTGCAAGAACGGCGTAGGTTTCAACCATTGCCGCAAAGATTATGGCTTTACCGCTTTCCTCGGGTCTCTTGGCAACAATGCTTACGCCCGAAACTGCGGCGTTGCCCTGATGAATTGCCGAAACAAATCCGCCGATTGCCATTGGAAGGCAGGCACAGAAATACATAAGTCCTTTCATCGGCTCAATTGCCTGAAGAGCGGCAAGGTCACCGCTGATAAGACCAATCTGATTGAAAAGAAGAAAGCCGATAAGAAAGCCGTAAAGTCCCTGAGTACCGGGAAGAATCTGAAGAATAAGCACCTTGCCGAATTTTGACGGGTCTTCCGTAACAACGCCCGCCGCCGCGCGGCCCACTCTGCCTACCGATATTGCCGAGCCTACACCGCCGAGAATAGCCGCAAGTGCGCCTCCGAGAATTGCCAGAACTGCTCCAAAATAAGTTGTCATAATTTAGTCCTCCTTAATATTGTAATATTTTGTATTTGCTCCGAGAGGGGTGAACGAGCGTCCGCCGCCCTCGTAAAATTTACCGAAAAATTCAACATACTGAAGTCTGTTCGTGTGAACATAAGTGCCGATAAGGTTTATCGCCATATTGACGGTGTGCCCGAAAATGAAAACGGGAATGAAAAGACAGAGCTTAACCGTCGGATTTTCGGGAATGGTTCCGAGAGTGTTAACAACCGTTGCGATAACTCCCGTGCAGAGACCGAGAGCAAGCAGTCGTGAATAGGAAAGAATATCTCCGAGCCAGCCCGAGGCGGCGTTATAAAGTCCGTAAAGTCCGAGGCCGAGCTTGCCGATGATATTTTTAGAGCTTCTGCCCGAGGTTAAAACTATCAGTATTGCTCCTGCGGCAAGCAGATAAAGCCCCGCCTTGTGTGCCCATTCGGGAATTTCGGCATAGCCTATCATTCCCACCGCGAGCGGACATATGCCGATTATCAGCATATAAACGGGAATGCAGTCACAAAGAGCGCCGATTTTGTTTCCCTGCTTCCACATTGAATAAAAGCTGACCGCCACACCGGCAAAAAGGTGAATTATTCCGAAAAGGAATGAAAACAGCAGCAGCTTCATCGGGTTCTGAACGGGTTCAAACCAGAGCGCCGCACTTATCGGCTCTTTCCCGAGAAACTGAGTGGCGATAACATTCGGCAAATCTCCGAACCAGCTTCCGAAAAGCGCACCCCAGAAAACGGTTGCGAGTCCGCACCGGAAATACATATCAACCGTCTTTTTCATTTTGCCCGACGGTTTGAACTTGAATTTCGCAATTCCGCAGGCGATTGCCATAATAACTCCGTAGCCCGCATCGGAAAGCATTATGCCGAAGAGCATATAATAGAATATCGACATAACGGGGTTCGGGTCAACATCGTTCTTTCCCGGCATTGCATACATTGAGGTTATCGGCTCAACCGCTGCCGCAAAAGGTTTGTTTTCAAACGCAGTCGGAGCGTTTTCATCGTCATCGGTGTCGCTGAGCGATACGGCAACCGTGAATTTTTCTTCAAGCTCTTTTATCAGCTTATCCGCTTTCTTTTCAAGAACATAGCCCTCTATGCAGATAACATTCCGGCTTGCCGATATGAGGTTGAGTGCCTCATATTTATCCTTCCGCATTGTGAAACGGTCATAGGCAAGCTCAATATCCGCACGCTTTTCTGCAAAAGCTTTTATTTTTCCGATATTTTCTTCGGCTTGCTTTTTGCAGTTGTTTATCTCGGCTTCAAGCTTATCATATCTTTGCTGCGGAATATCTTTTTCATCACTTGAAAGATATGCAAATCCGAGCTCACGCAGAGCGGAAAACACGGTATCCTTTTCCGATTTATGACATATGACAAAAATTCTGCTCTGTTCCTTATCGTGAGATATGACCTGCATTTCGGGAACATTCTCTCCGAGCTTTTCGGCCAGTGCGATTTTGAGTTTTTCTTCGGTATAATCCGATTGAAGCGTACCGATAAATGCACTTGATGACGCCGTACCTTTGAAATCGAGAGGAACATCAAGATCGAGCCAAGGCTCAACGGCTGACCTTGCCGCGCGGTATTTCGCCGCCGCGGAGAGCTTTTCCGCCGCCTCTCTTTCAAGACAGCAAATATCATAACAGAGTGAAAGAACGGTATCCGCATTTTCCGAACGGCTGTCAAATTCTGTTTCGCTTATTTCTTTGCGCTCGGAGAAAAGCGAAGCGGTCAGGCTCTTTGCTTCGGGAACATATTTATCAAGTATTGAAACTGCCGTTTCGATAACATCGCAATATTTTTCAAGCTGAGCCGGAGTTCTGCCCGAGCTTATGCCGTAAAGCCCGTCGGTTTCATCGTGCTTTTTAAGCTCTATTACCGAACGCTTTTGAAGAAAATCGAAAACCCGTTGACCGTCCTCCATCGGAGTAACTATTTCGAGATATTTCATTTTCAGCTTTGCCAAGAAAACACCTCCTTTTCAATAAGGTTATTTCAATTTATCAAATGATTTCGCTGAGAAGCTTTTCAACCGCTTCGGCACTTCGGCTCTGCGCCGCCGCGTGAAGCTCATCGGCGGTTTTCTTTGCCGCCTCCGCCGCTTCACTCTGAAGCCGTTCGGCTTTCATCTGAGCTTCTTTTATTATTTCATCGGCTTTTCCATATGCTTTTTTTCTTGCCTGAGCTTCCGTTTCAGCCGCCTGCTTCGCGGCATCGGCTTTCAGCTTTTCGGCTTCAAGCAGCGCTTTTTCCTCAGCCGCTTCGCATTCCTTTTCGGCTTCAAGCACCGCATTTATCAGCTCTGATGCCATGGTGTCACCACGCTTTCACATTATTTATTACATTATATACTTTAGTAAACCTGATTTCAATAGTCACGCTGACGAATATATAACCGAAAATTTATATATTTTGACTTGCCAATTCTGTTCTGAAATAGTAAAATATATATCAGATGCTTTCAAAGGAGAAAATTATGAACATTCAGTTTCAATCGCTTGACTTTGCTCAGATGATAAAAGAGAAGGACATTGACGGTATTATCGCACTTGCGATTTCAAAAGCACCGTATCTGATAACGGCGGCTGTGATTATCGTTATCGGCTTTTTGATTTCAAATCTCATCGGAAAGCTTGTCGTTAAAGCACTTCAGATGAAAGGCGTTGACCCGTCTGTTCACGGATTTATCAGAACCTGCGTTACAGTCATTTTGAAATTCATATTTGTTCTTTCGGCTCTTTCAACTCTCAAGGTGAATGTCAATTCATTTATTGCCGCACTTTCGGCGGCGGTTGTAACTGCCGGACTCGGCTTGCAGTCAAGCGTGGGACAATTTGCGAGCGGTCTGCAGATTCTCATAAATCACCCGTTCAAAAGCGGAGATTTTATAGACATAGGTTCGGTAAGCGGCAAGGTTCAGGAGATAAAGATGATGTATACGGTTCTTATCACTCTTGAAAACACCCGTGTTATCGTTCCCAATTCTCACATAACCGACAGCGATATCATAAACTATAATGCCGAAAAAAGGCGCAGACTTCTGCTCAGGTTTTCGATTTCATACGATACCGATATTGCAAAGGCGAGAGAAGCGCTTCTTGAGGTTGCGGACAGAGGAGAGCTTATCCTCAAAGACCCTGCTCCCGTTGTTTCGGTTTGCGAATGCGCTTCAAGCTCCGTCGATTTGCTTTGCATGATATGGTGTGACAGCGCAAATTATTATGATGTTTTTTATTATATGCAGGAAAATGTCAAGCTTGCTTTTGACGAAAAGAATATAACAATTCCGTTCGGTCAGCTTGATGTTCATGTTGTCAAGGAGTAATTTTATGACTAACCTTTTGATAAAACTATTCATTAAAGACTATAAAAATACAAATGACGAAAAGGTCAGAACAAGCTACGGTGTTTTAAGCGGAATTGTCGGAATTGCGCTCAATATAATTCTGTCCGTTTTTAAGATGATTTTCGGCGCAGTAACAAAAAGTATTTCAATCGTTGCCGACGGTGTGAATAATCTTTTTGATGCTTTTTCGTCAATAATAAGCCTTGTCGGTTTTAAAATTTCGGGTAAGCCTGCGGACAAGGAGCATCCGTTCGGACACGGCAGAATAGAATACATCTCCGCGCTTACGCTTGCTTTCTTCATTCTGATTATGGGTGTTGAGCTTATCAAAACCTCGGTTTCAAAATTCAGCGACCCCGAAAAGGTTATATTCAGCGTTCCCGCTCTTGTTGTGCTTGTCTGCTCGATTCTCGGAAAAATATGGCTTGCATATTTCAATACCGTTGTCGGCAAAAGGATTGACTCCGTTGCCGTCAATGCTGTTGTAACCGACAGCATAGGCGATATCGCCGCCACAACGGGTACTCTTATCGCACTTGTTCTTTCAAAATTTACAGACCTTCCGATTGATGCCGTAATGGGTATACTCGTTGCGCTTGTTGTTATTTATGCAGGTATCGGAATAATCAGGGATACAATGGGTCCTCTGCTCGGAGAGCCTCCGTCTGCGGAGATTGTGGGCGAGCTTGAAGCACTGGTTATGTCGTATGACGGTGTTGACGGTATTCACGACCTTGTGCTGCACAGCTACGGCCATTCCAGAATTATCGGTTCTCTGCACGCCGAAGTTCCCGCAAATATTGATATAATGAAAAGCCACGATATTATTGACAATATCGAAAGAGATGTTGCGAAGAAGCTCGGTATAGAATTATCAATCCATATGGACCCGATTGAAACCGATGATGAGCTTACCGCCGAGCTTAAAAAGCTTGCACTTGAAAAGATAAAGGAAATATCGGAAGAAATAACCATTCACGATTTCAGAATCGTAAGGGGTGAAACGCACACCAATATTATTTTTGATGCCGTGATTCCGTATAAGTTCAAAATGAATGACGATGAGTTTAAAAAGACGGTTTCAAAGAAGGTTAAAGAAGAAAATCCCGATGTTTTCACCGTCATAAATATTGACCGCAGTTATGTCTGATAAAAAATTTATTTCCATTTGTCAAAATAACCAAAATAATATCATTTATTCTCTCCTTTTTTTAACTGCGAATTTTCAATATGACCTTTGCAAAAGAGGAAAAATATAGTACAATAATGTAAAAGAATAAAGCTGGAGGAATGTGTCATGCCCGAATATGAAGATTTCACATCAATACCCGTAGGTAAACTCGGTATAATCGCTCTCCCGGGATGCGAACAGTTTGCAAGCAAGATTGAGTATTATCTTGTAAAATGGAGAAAAGAAAGAGAAAGCGAGCATAAGGATACCCTTCAGTTTACCGGATATGAGAGAGAAAGCTATATTATCAACGCTTCGTTCCCGAGATTCGGAACAGGCGAGGGTAAATGCGTAATAAAAGAAACCGTCAGAGGCTATGACATATTTATCCTTTGCGACCCGTTCAATTACGGCGTTGAATTTAAAATGTACGGCAGAAATGTTCCCATGAGTCCCGATGACCACTATGCAAACCTTAAGAGAGCAATAAGTGCAGTTGCCGGTAAGGCGAGAAAAATATCCGTTATTATGCCCATGCTCTATGAAGGCAGACAGCACAGGCGTTCCTCCAGAGAGTCGCTTGATTGTGCCGATATGCTTCGTGAGCTTTGCCTGAACTACGGTGTTGATAACTTCATAACCTTTGATGCTCATGACCCCAGAGTTCAGAACGCCGTTCCTCAGAACGGATTTGAAAATGTTCAGCCCGCTTATCAGATGATAAAGGCAATGTGCAGAAACATAGATGAGCTTAATATTGATAAAGAGCATATGATGGTCATTTCACCCGATGAGGGCGGTATGGGCAGATGTATCTATTTCTCAACCGTTCTCGGTCTTGAGCTCGGTATGTTCTATAAGCGCCGCGATTATACCCGCATTGTTGACGGCAGAAACCCGATTATTGCTCACGAATTTCTCGGTACGAATGTTGAAGGCAAAGATGTTATCATCGTTGACGATATGATTTCATCCGGTGATTCAATGATAGAGGTTGCCTCCAAGCTTAAAGACCTCAAAGCAAACAGAATTTTCATATTCGCATCGTTCGGACTGTTCTGTAACGGTCTTGATGCCTTTGACGAAGCATATAAGAACGGCTTGATTTCCAAGGTGTTCACAACCAACCTTATTTATTCAACTCCCGAGCTGCTTGCAAGAGAGTGGTATATAAATGTTGATATGTCAAAATATTGCGCATACATTATAGATACTCTTAACCACGATGAGTCTGTCAGCGGCCTTCTTGACCCCGAAGTAAGAATAAATAAAATTCTTGCAAAGTACGGATTTAAAAAATAAAAGACGAAAATCGTTGATATTAAAGGCTTTCGGAGAAATCCGGAAGCCCTTTTTTGTCGGAAAAAGTCAGAAACACACGGCGTAGTTGAAAAGAATGGAATAAAAAAAGGAAAAAAGGTGTTGACAAAGTGGGTGAGGGTGTGGTATATTAGTCAGGCACTCGGGAAACGGAGTGCGACGCACCTTGAAAATTAAACAACGACGAGAAA
>JAZRYD010000063.1:0-44819 GCA_045600535.1 Acutalibacteraceae bacterium
GGGCGAGATCGGCAGAGAGATCAGCGACTACACCGAGTATGTTACCGGTGAACGCCCCGACGGCTCCATCAACATTCTCACAAACCTCATCACCAAGGTCACCGCGCCTCTCAATGCGCTTCTCACCATCGTTCTCTTCAAGTGGTCCGGATATGATACCACCATCGAAATGCTTCCCTGGTCACAGGGCAATAAGAAGGTTTATCAGAAGGTATGGTTCCTCTTCAACGGTATCGGTATTCTTCCGAGAGTTGTTAAGGTTATCCCCTATTTCTTCTATGACCTGGTAGGCGAAAAGCGTGAAAAGATGTATGTTGAGCTTAACGAACGCCGCGCCCTTATGGCAAAGAAAACCGAGGGCTTCGACGAAGGCATTAACGAAATGATTGAAATGCTCGCAGACGAATAATATAATGCAGCAAAATACCCACGGTGTTGAAAATTACACCGTGGGTTATTTATATGAAAGTAAAACACTCACCGCTAAAAATCTTTACATTTGCTTGCATTTGTAATCAAAAAGTGTTATACTAATAATGAAAACGAATCAAGGAGTGATTATTATGGCAGGTACACTTATTCAGTTCCGTGAAGATGAAAACAAAAAAATAAAAGCAGCTGAAATATGCGAAAGGCTCGGCGTTGACCTTCAGACATATATGAGAATATGTCTTGCAAGACTTATTGAAGAAAACGGCTTCCCCTTTTCTATGATTCTTACCGACACCGAAGTATCACCGGCAATATCCGCAATGAAAAAAGCAGGACAAATCGCAAAGAAAAACGGTATTTCCGAAATGACGCTGGATGAAATCAATGCGGAAATCGCAGAGGCTCGAAAGCAATGAAATATTACGCTGTTATTGATACCAATGTTTTGGTTTCCGCTATGCTTAAATGGGAATCCGTTCCGGGCACGGTTATGAATTTAATATTTGACGGACCGGTAATACCGATTTACAGCAAAGAAATCATAGATGAATACAGAATTGTTTTATCCCGCCCGAAATTCAAGCTGGATAATGAAATAATAAAGAATATCATCGACGGAATTACCGATAAAGGCATAATGATTACTGCCGATAAAATCAGCATTGATATGCCTGACCCGAAAGATATTGTTTTCTATGAAGTTGTTTCCGAAAAAAGAAAAACAGATGATGCTTACCTTGTAACCGGAAACACAAAGCATTTTCCAGTTAAGCCTTATATTGTAACTCCGAGAGAATTTATTGATATAATTCTCGGCGATATTTCGCGATAAACCGATTTACGGTTAGACAAAATACCCACGGTGCATTTTTCAACACCGTGGGTTATTTATATACTGCCGAAAATTATGAGAAAATATAGTTTTTCGGGTTCTGGGTTTCGCCCTGCCAGATAACCTCAAAATGCAGGTGCGGTCCGGTTGAGTTGCCCGTTGAGCCAACCTTTCCGATGGTCTGACCCGCTTCAACTCTCTGACCCGTTGAAACAAGAATCGAGCCGCTTATCATATGGGCATATCTTGTTTTATAGCCGTCGCCGTGGTTTATAAGAACCATATTTCCGTAACCCGATGAGCTGCGCTGAACAACCTCAACAATGCCGCTCTTTGAAGCGATAACGGGTGTTCCGTAAGCTCCGCCGCCGGACCTGCAAAGGTCTATTCCGTTGTGCCAGCCGCTGCTTCTCCAGCCATACGGCGAGCTTACATAGTGACAGCTCGGTGCAGGCCACAGGAAGCCCTTCTTCGATGCCGAGCCGACATAAACTCCGGCATAGGTGGTCTTTGTTCCGACTGTAACAATCTCGTCAATCGGTTCGATAACGGTTTCATATGAATACTCCGTATCGTAAAGCACACCGTCAATATAGGTAACTGTCTTGGTAACTCTTTCCGTTCCGTTAACGCCCTCCTGATGCACAACTCTGTAACCGCTGTACTTTGTTGCATCTCGTCTCTGAACGGTATCAAATTCGATTTCCCGCATTGAGGTGGAGGTTACCGTCTTTTTGATGCTGATATATTTTTTTGCAATTCTTACGGAAATTACATCTCCCGATTTCAAATCATCGAAATCCGTTCCGGGGTTATCTTTTATAAGCTTTTCCTCGGATATGCCGTATTTACCGCATATGGTTGAAATTCTGTCACCCTCGGAAACAGTATAAAAATACTGTTTTTCGGCATCTCCGTTGAGCGCGGCGCCGAGTTCTGACGCATCCCATATTATACTTTCATCATCGCTGTAAAGCCCCTGAACATAATCTATGTTTTCGGCAAAGCCCACAACATAATTTCCCGCCTTGGCTTCCGCCTCATAGGGAGCAAGTATATCATAAAATACCGCCTTGGCATCGGACTCGTTTTTTACGGCACAGATAAAATCACCGTCAATATAAACACCGCAGGCATGGGTAAGATTTTCAACGGAATTTTCAATCATCTTATCCGAAATAGTGCCGGCATCGTTAAGCTCTTCAAGAGAAACAAGGCTCAGGGCGTAGTGAGCATTGAGGTTTGCCGCCTCAGCCGCCGTTACTTCGGCAGTAGAAGTGCTGCTGAGTCTGTCCTTAAGCATCTCCTTGGCTTCGATATATACGGATTCATCTCTTATATATCCTATGCTTTTTTCGTTATATATAACCTCAAGCGCAAAGGTAACGCTGTTCCAATAATTGAGCGTTATAACAAGCAGAATGAGTGAGGCTATCGGGAGAGCAATATTCGCCGCCGTTCTGAGCAGCTCCTTATGCCTTGAAAGCGCTTTTCCGAAATAATGACCGAATACCGATGGAATGCTGAGCGGATTTTTCATTGCCGCCCTGATTGATTTGCGTGCAGACCTTATTTCGCCGTGAAAATACGCCGCCTCACCGAGAGTGGCTTTCATATATCTTCTCAGACGCATTTTCGTTCCCGCCGTTGCCGCCGAAATTGCCTTGTGAAGCTTGACAAACGGGAATTTGAGCATTCCGAACAGCAGTTCAAATATTCTTGCAAGGAATTTATAAATTATATTTCCGAAAGAATAAACGAAATAATAAATGCTGTCGCTTTCTTCGATATATTTCTGCTCACGCTGCTTTACCGCTCTGCGCTTTTTCTCTTTTTTTGCAGACTTTTGCGGTTCTTCTTTTTTCTTTTCGGGAATAACGCCGTCATCAATCAGGCTGTCTATCCGTTCTATTTCTTCCCTTACGGTATCTTCCGCGCTGGGAATTTCAATGAAAGTTTTCTTCGGCGGCTGCGGAGCTTCTTCTGTTTTGCCCTTGGCTTCCTCAAGCTGGATTGAGTATCTTCTCTCAATATCCTCACGAACCGCCTGCATTTCAAGCTTTCTTCTCTGCTCTTCCCTGCGGCGAAGCTCTTCTTCTCTTGTCTGAGGCTCTTCCGGCTCCGGCTCGGGTTCGGCAGGCTTGTCCGCATAAAGCTCCGTCAGGCTGCGAAAATCTTCCATTATTTCATCAAACGGATTTATTTCACCGCCGTCAGACATTTTATTGTTATCGTTGTCCATATGAACTCCTATTTTTCAAGAAATCTTCCGAGTGCATTTTGCCATTCGGGCAAACGCTCAAATCCGTTTTCGTCAAGAGAACGCTTTGAAAGTCTCGAATTATGCGGTCTTACCGCATCGGATTTATATTCCTGCGAGGTTATCGGAATTATCTTTGTTTGAGCGCCCGACATTTTCATAATCCCGGCGGCAAATTCCGCCCACGAGCAGAAGCCCTCATTTGTTGCGTGATATGTTCCGTATTTTTCGGTCTGAATCACATCGCATACAAGAGAGGCAAGGTCCGGCGTATAGGTCGGCGAACCTATCTGGTCGCAGACTACTTTTATTTCGCTTTTTTCGGCTGCAAGTCTGAGCATGGTTTTAACAAAGTTTTTGCCGTTTTTTCCGAAAACCCATGATGTGCGGATTATAAAATGCTTCTCATATTCCGAAACGGCTTTTTCACCGAGAAGCTTTGTTTCTCCGTAATAATTACACGGTGAAACCGCACTGTCCGTTTCAAACGGCTTTTCTCCTTCGCCGCCGAAAACATAATCGGTGCTTATATACAACAGCTTTGCGGAGCATCTGCGGCACGCTTCGGCAATATTTTTTGTTCCGTCCCCGTTTACGGCACGGCATAATTCTCTTTCACTCTCGGCACGGTCAACATTCGTATATGCCGCGCAGTGAATAACCGCATCGGGAGCTTGAGAAACTATAAAATTCAGAGTTTTTTCTCTGTCTGTTATATCAACCTGAGGCAGGACGGCGGCAGCGGCTTCAATTCCGCGCCTTTCAAGCTCGGTCATAACATCACTGCCGAGCTGACCGTCTGCGCCTGTTACAATTATTTTCATAATAAAAATATGCTTCCTTAAACAATATTTCAGTTTATTTTACCACATTTATAATAAATACTCAATAATTTTTTAAAAATAACTGTTAAATTACTAAAGGATATGATATAATATCAGCCGAACCGAATCTTTTAAAATCATAAGGAGCGGATTATGAAAATCACAGTCAATGCCCCTGCAAAAATAAATCTTTTTCTTGATATTGTCGGCAAGCTTGATAACGGATACCACAGTCTTTTTATGGTTATGCAGTCCGTTGACCTTTGCGATACGGTAACGGTTGAAGCCGCAGAAAGCGGAATACATTTAACCTGCTCCGACGGCAGACTGCCCTGCGATAATAAAAACATTGCATACAAAGCGGCTGAGGCGTTCTTCAAAAAAGCAAATATCACCCCTGCCGTTAAAATTCATATTGAAAAGAAAATCCCGTTTTCCGCAGGTCTTGCGGGCGGAAGTGCCGACGGTGCGGCTGTACTCGTGGGTCTTAATTCTCTTTTCGGGAATGAACTTTCCGAAAGTGAGCTTCTTGCCGCGGGTCTTTCGGTCGGAAGCGATATTCCGTTCTGCATTTTCGGCGGAACGGCGCTTTCACAGAATACGGGCGGCGTTCTTTCAAGGCTTGCACCTCTCAGGGATTGTTATATCGTGCTTTCAAAGCCGGAACGCGGAGTTTCAACTCAGCAGGCTTACGCCGATGCAGACAGCACTAAAATTTATCACCCCGACTGCATAAGAATGCTTGACGCCTGCGAAAAGGGTGATTTTGACGGCATATGCCGTTATGCCGGAAATGTTTTCGAGCAGGTTGTTGAAGTGCCCGAAAGAGTTGAAATAAAAGAAATTATGCGCTCCTGCGG
Source organism: Acutalibacteraceae bacterium (assembly GCA_045600535.1). Taxonomy (GTDB): domain Bacteria; phylum Bacillota; class Clostridia; order Oscillospirales; family Acutalibacteraceae; genus CAG-177. The sequence continues at coordinate 5,209 of JAZRYD010000063.1, forward strand.
CGCAAAGCTCTATCAGATGAGCGGCAGCGGTCCGACTGTTTTCGGAATATTTGAAAACAAAGCCGATGCCGAAAAATGCCTTGAAAAAGTAAAACACATCTGCACCGATTCATTTCTCACGGTTCCGTGCAGATGCGGAGCAAGAATTGTGTAAAAAATCCCCCGAATGCATTCCGATATGCATTCGGGGTGTTCTTTATCTTGTAACGGTTTTAACCCAGTTATAACTTCTGACCTTGAAGAACGCAACGGCACATTTAAGCACCTGGTCGGCTTTAAGGCAGGCGAAGGTTACAACAACGGGGAATTTGAAAACAAATGCGCTGAGAGCCGAAACCGGCAGCACGATAAGCCACATAAATATAAAATCATTTTTCAGAACAAAGCTCGTTGCACCGCCGCCGGAAACTATTCCGCAGAGTGTCGGTGCTTCATAAGATGTTCCGATTATCGAAACGGCAAGCACCGCTATAAACTGATTTGTATACATTACGGTTTCGGGCGAAGCTTTATAAAAATCAATAATAAGGCTCTTGCAAAGAAGCAAAATCCCGCTTGCGGCAACACCTATAAGCAGGAAAATAAGCTGTAAATTTCTGCTCCTGCTCTTTATCAAATCCATTGAACCGCCCTCGCCTATGGTTTTGCCTATCAGCACGCACGCCGCATTGCTTGAAGCATAGGTAATAACGGTGGCGATTTGGAATATGGTGGTTGCTATGCTGTTTGCGGCGATTGCGCTCTCAACAAGTCTGCCGATTATTGCGCCCTGAATGCTCATCGCTATTCCCCACGAAACGCTGCTCATCATCAGCGGCAGCCCCGTTTTAATATAATCCCTGAACATTTGCGCATCGGTAACAAAAAGGTCTCTGAATCTGAAAGAAAGCTTTTTATCAATCTTAAGAAGATAAACAAGCGCCACAACAAGCTCTATCACTCTTGAAACAAGTGTCGCTATTGCCGCACCTCTTATGCCGAGCTCGGGCGCTCCGAGCTTACCGTAAATCAGAACATAGTTCAGAATGATGTTTATTGCAAAGGACGAAAGCGAAACATAAAAGCCTATTTTTACCGCTTCAACACTTCTGAGAATCGAAAGGATTATCGTTGAAGCCGCATAGATTATATATGTATATTTGATTATGTCAAGATATTCAACCGCCTGAGCAATAACGGCTTCCTTATCGGTGAAAAGCCTGATAAGTCCAACGGGAGATACCGCCGCCGCAATTGTTATTATCGCCGCAAAGGCAATTCCTATCCACATTGCAACAGCCGAAACCCTGTGAATTGATTTCTTATCGTTCTTTCCCCAATACTGCGAAGCGATAACAGTCATACCGTTGGAAACGCCCGTTGCCGCCATCATTATGAAATACTGAATATTGTTGCATATTCCGACTCCGCTGAGTGCAGTTTCGCTGTAAGCACCCATCATAACCGAGTCTGCAAGATTAACGCCGAAAACTATAAGGTTTTGGAGCGCCATAATAAAAGTCATTGCCACAAAAGCCTTATAAAATTCTTTATCCCCTATTCTCTTTCCCATTATATCACCTTTTTACCATTCATCGCTCTCATCGGCAAGCACCGCGTGAGCGCATTTTATGCCGTCAACCGCCGCAGAAACAATTCCTCCGGCATATCCCGCACCCTCTCCGCAGGGATAAAGCCCTCTGATATTCGCCTGCATCAGCTCATCACGCAAAATTCTGATGGGTGAAGAGCTTCTCGTTTCGGGCGCTGTCAGCACGCCTTCGGGAAGTGCAAAGCCACTGAGGCTTCTGTCCATTTTAACAATTGCGGCTGAAAGAGTATCCATAACTCTTTCGGGAAAAACTTGTCTTATATCAGACGGCATAACACCCGTCGGGCACGAGGGCTTAACGCTGCCGAATTTCTTTGACGGCGTTCCGTTTAAAAAATCGCCTATCGTCTGGGCAGGTGCGGTATAATCACCGCCGCCGAGTTCAAACGCTTTGCTTTCAATCTCTCTTTGAAGCTCCATTCCCGCAAGCGGGTGTTCGCTGCCGAAATTCTCCGGCTCTATGCCCACAAGCAGAGCCGAATTTGAATTTTCTCCGTCACGGGCAAATTCGCTCATTCCGTTAACCACAACACGGTTTTTCTCAGAGGCGGCGGCAACAACCGTTCCTCCCGGGCACATACAGAATGTATATGCGCCTCTGCCGTGTTCGGGGTGACAAGCCATTTTATAATTTGCCGCTCCGAGTGCGGGGTGTCCGGCAAAAGCACCGTATTGAGATTTATCAATCATCTCTCTCGGGTGTTCAATTCTCACGCCCACGGAAAACGGCTTCTGAATCATCTTTATGCCGCGTTTATAAAGCATTTCAAGCGTATCACGGGCAGAATGACCGATGCAGAGAAGCAGGGTATCCGTTTCGATGTCTCCGGTTTTTCCGTTTTTATCCTCGTAACTTACGCCCTGAATAACGCCGTTTGCGATAATAATATCGGTGAGCCTGCACCCGAAATGCACCTCGCCGCCGAGAGAAATAATTTCCTCTCTGAACGCCTTAACCACTCCGCCGAGCCTGTCTGTTCCGATATGCGGGTGTGAGGAAAAAGAAATTTCCCGCGGCGCCCCGTGAATAACGAGCTCCTCAACAACCTTTCGGCAAAGCGGGTCTTTAATTCCCGTTGTGAGCTTGCCGTCCGAAAAAGTTCCCGCGCCGCCCTCTCCGAACTGCACATTGCTTTCGGTATTGAGGTTCTTTGTTTTCCAGAATCCCTTAACATCGGCGGTTCTTGTGTCAACATCGTTTCCGCGTTCAATAACAATCGGGCGAAGTCCCGCTCTTGCAAGAATCAAAGCGGCAAAAAATCCGGCAGGTCCGAAGCCTGCAATTATCGGGCGCAGAGTGCTTGTTCTGCGGTTTTCGGGCATTTCGTAAACATACGGTGCATATTCTTCCGCTTTCGGATTATGCGAATGGGCAAGCACCGATTTTTCATCGCCGTTAATCTCAACCGCAATATTATAAACAAAAAATATATTATCTTTTTTCCGGCAATCAACCGCTTTTTTCAGAATTTCGATTGACCTTATGTTTTCCTCTCTGCACCTGAGCGCCCTTGCGGCGGCGGCACGAAGCTCACCGTCGGCGCTGTCAAGTCCGAGCTTTATTTCGCTGATTTTAAGCATTTTTCGCTCCTTTTAATTCGCCCGCAAGCAGTCCCGATGACCATGCCCATTGAAGATTGAAGCCGCCGCAGCCGCCGTCAACATCAATAATCTCACCTGCAAAATAAAGATTTTTGCAGAGTCTCGACTCCATTGTTTCGGGATTGATTTCTTTTATGTTTATTCCTCCGCGGGTCACCTGAGAATCCGCAAATCCTCTTGTTCCCGTTATTTTCAGAGTAAATTTCTTGATTGCTTTTGCAATCAGAGAGCATTCCGAATCGCTGAGTGCGGAAACGGTTTTTTCGCCGCTGTAAAGCTTTATGGCTTTACAAATCTGTATTCCGACCATTTTCGGAATAATGCCCGTGAGAAGCTCATCAATCTTAAGATTTCCCTTGATATTCTTAAGATTTTTTATATATTCGGTCAACTCCTTCAAGCCGATTTCAGGCAAGAAATCTATATCTGTAAAGGTGTTCACCTTTGCACATTCGTTTATCGCAGAGGCAAGCTCCATAGCCGCTATCCCCGATATTCCGCTGTCGGTAAAAAGAATTTCACCATATGATTCGGCTATATCGGATTTATCATTTCGTGCCGTCAGCTTAACGCCCGATGCTCTCACGCCTTTAAGCGCTTTTGTTTCGCCGTTTGCCGTATTCAGCGGCACAAGTGACGGATAAAGCGGAGTGAATTTATGTCCGAGCGACTTAACCGCATTGAATACACTGCCGTCCGAGCCCTGCGACGGTGACGAAACGCCTCCGCAGGCAATGATTATTTTTCCGGCTGAAAATTCACCGTCAATAATAAATCTGCCGTTTAACCCGATTATTTCTTTAACGGTTTTATCGCAGAAAACATCAATATTATTTTTTTCAATTTCAAATCTCAGCGCATCAAGCACCGATGAGGCATTGTTGCTTCTCGGATATACTCTGCCCTCGGAATCTGCTTTTGTGAGCATTCCCATTGAGCCGAAAAGTTCTTTTATTTTCTCCGGCGGATATTTTTTCAATGCAGCCGAAGCAAATTCCGCATTGTGATAAGGGTGAGAAAGCGCATTTTCATTGGTAAGATTGCATCTGCCGTTGCCCGTTGCAAGAATTTTTTTGCCTATTCTCGGCATTCTCTCAAGCACGGCTATTCTCATTTTCGGATAAAGCCTTGCGGCGTTTATTGCCGCCGCCAACCCCGCAGAGCAGCCGCCGATTACGATAAGGTCATATTTTTTTGTCGGTTCAGCGTTTTTCACTCCGGTTCCCTCCGAAAAATTCATTCCTGAATATTATATAATCCGATGATAATTTTGTCAATGATAAGCTATTGATATATATAAATAAAAGTGTTATAATAATAAAAAAATGAAAGGAAGTTTTAATAATGAAAGAAATTACAAAAGATATGAAAATAGGCGAAATCCTCGATGCAAACCGTGATGTTGCTCCGTTCTTCCTTGAAATGGGTATGCATTGCCTCGGCTGTCCCTCGGCAAGAAACGAAACAGTTGCTCAGGCTTGTATGGTTCACGGAGTAAACGCCGATGAGCTTGTTGCAAAAGTCAACGAGTTCCTTGCGAAATAATGCTCGCTCTTTCCGAAAGAATGATGATGGCGGCAAGAATGGTGCGCCCGTCAAGCCGTATCGCAGATATCGGCACAGACCACGCCTATCTTCCCGCCTATCTGATACATAACGGCATTGCTTCAAAGGCTCTTGCGTGCGATTTGCGCAAAGGGCCTCTTGCCAATGCACAAAAAACGGTTGAGCTTTACGGCTTGCAGAATAAAATTACTCTCCGTCTTTCCGACGGCTTTGACGATATTGAACCGTTTGAGGCGGACGATTTTATAATATGCGGTATGGGCGGAACGCTTATGGCGGAGCTTGTGAGCCGTGCATACTGGCTCAAAGACCCGTCAAAGAAGCTGATTTTGCAGCCGCAGTCCCACGGTGAGGATATAAGAAAATATCTCTGCGAAAACGGATTTGAAATTCTCTCCGAGGATACCTGCACCGATGACGGCAAGCTCTATTTTGCGCTTGAAGCGCAGTATACGGGCGAAATCAGGCAATATGACGAAGCTTTTTATTATTACGGAAAGCTTCCCGAATGCCCGAAAAAGGAAGCAAAGGAATATCTTGAAAAGGTGCTTTCGCGGCTGAAGGTTAAGCTTGAAGCCGCAGAAAAGCATTCATCGGCAGAAGAATATGAACGGCTGAAAAACATTGTCAAAAAAACGGAGGCTGTAATAAATGGGATTGACCGTTAAGGATATTTACGATTTTATAAACGGCTTTGCTCCGTTTGATACGCAATGCGAATGGGATAACAGCGGTCTGCTTATCGGAAATATGAGCGATAATATCGAAAAAATCGCCGTTGTGCTTGATATAACGCCCGAAGCGGTTGAATATGCCGCTGAAAAGGGTGCCGACCTTATCATCAGCCATCATCCCGTAATTTTCAAACCGATAAGCGAAATAAAAAGCGGTGATGCGGTTTATTTGCTCATAAGAAACGGCATTTCCGCAATATGCGCTCACACCTGCCTTGATAAAGCAATCGGCGGAGTGAATGACGCTCTTTTCGCAAAGCTCGGATTTTCTTCCGCTCCGCTGTGTGAAACGGGAGAAGCCTCTATGTTGAGAAAAGCAACCGTACCGCCTGTGAGCGGTGAAGCGCTTGCAAGGCTTGTTTCGGATAAGCTCGGCGCACCCGTAAGAATTGCCGACTGCGGAAAGCAGATAAAAAGCTTCGCAATGTGCGGCGGCTCGGGCAGCGATTTTATCAAAGATGCAATTGATGCCGGCTGCGATGCTCTCATAACGGGTGATGCTTCGCACCATGATTTTCTTGATGCGGTTTCATCGGGAATAACCCTGATTGCCGCAGGACATTTTGCAACGGAAAACCCCGTTGTTGAGGTTCTTGCGGATAAGCTTAGTTCGGAATTTAACATTGAAATTTTCACCGTGCCTCAATCGGCACCCGAAAAACTTATTTACTAAAAGGAAAAAATTATGCCACTTGACGGAATCACACTCCGATTTTTAAAGCAGGAGCTTTCCGAAAAAATAATCGGAAGCCGAATAGAAAAAATACACCAGCCCTCAAAGGACGAACTGATTTTTCATCTTCGTACCCGTGAGGGTGCGTTTCGCCTGCTCATTTCCGCTTCCGCGAACAGTCCGAGAATACATCTTACCGAAAATGTTCCCGAAAATCCGGCTTCACCGCCGATGCTCTGTATGCTTCTGAGAAAGCACCTGACAAGTGCGGTTATAACAAACATACGCCAGCTCGGGCTTGACAGAGTTGTTTTTCTCGACATAAGCGGAACAAACGAAATCGGCGATGCCGTAACATTCACGCTCTGCGTTGAAATTATGGCAAAGCACAGCAATATAATTCTCGTAAATTCAGACGGAATAATCATTGATGCGGTAAAACGAATTGACCTCACGCAGTCATCTGTAAGGCAAATTCTGCCGGGATTCAAATATGAATTACCGCCTCAGCAGAACAAGCTGGATATTACCGCTGCGCCGACAGAGGACCTGATAAATGCCGTTAAATCCTCCGATGGAAAAAAGCTTTCGAGTGCAATACTCGATAATATTCAGGGGGTATCGCCGCTGATAAGCCGTGAATTAGCCGAATACTCGGCAGGCGGTGACACAGCCGTATCGGAGCTTCTGCCCGTTCAGCTTCAAAGGCTTGAAAAAAGGCTCTCCGAAATTTCCGAAATGCTTCAAAACGGAAAAGCCGAACCGACAATGCTGTTTCGCGACGGCGCAAAACCGTTTGACTTCACATACTGCGATATAACGCAGTACGGGTTTACGGTGAGCGCAAAAGCATATCGGAGCTTCTCCGAGCTTCTCGATAAATTTTACTATGAAAAAGACCGGTTTGAACGCACCAGGCAGAGAAGCCAATCGCTGCTTAAAATGCTTTCAAGCACATCGGCAAGAGCTTCAAGGAAGCTCCAGAGCAGAAAAGCGGAGCTTGAAGCCTGCGCCGACAAGGATAAATTCAGAATATACGCCGAGCTGATTCTGGCAAATCAGTATCGGCTTGAAAAGGGTTCATTCTATTACGACCTTGAAAATTTTTACGATAACAATAATATTATCCGCATTCCCGCCGACCCGTCGCTTTCCCCTGCGGCAAATGCTCAGAAATATTTCAAAGAATACCGCAAGCTTAAAACCGCCGAATCAATGCTCGGTGAGCTTATCGAGCAGAGTGAGCAGGAGCTTTCTTATCTTGAAAGCGTTATTGATTCCGTAAACAGAGCCGAGGGATTTACCGACCTTGTCGAAATACGCATTGAGCTTTATGACCAGGGGTATCTCAAGCGTGCAAAGAACGACAAAAATAAAAAAGCAAAGGCTTTGCCTCCGCTTGAATTTGTTTCCGATGACGGCTATACGATTTTAGTCGGCAGAAACAACATACAGAATGAAACGCTGACTTTTAAGACAGCCAGAAAAGACGATTCATGGTTTCACATTCAGAAATTCCCCGGTTCACACGTGGTTGTTCTCGGAAACGGCGATATAATCCCCGAAAGAACCTGCCGTCAGGCGGCAATTCTCGCCGCATACAACAGCTCTGCAAGAGAATCTTCCCAGGTTGCGGTTGATTATACCGAGGTCAGAGAGCTGAAAAAGCCGAACGGCGCAAAGCCCGGAAAGGTTATATACCATACATATAACACCATGTGGGTCACCCCCGACGGCGAATTATGCGAAAGGCTCAGAAAAAAGAAATAGTCCATTATATAAATTTTCTCCCTACTGTAAAAACTTCACAGTAGGGAGATTTTCATAAGATGATTATCAGCTCAACATTTTAAGCCTTAACGGATAATTCATAAAGTTCGTGCGGTGCAATATCTTGGCCGTCTGCCCATTCAACGGTTTTACCGCTGATATGAACCGTTTTAAAAAAATCGGAATCAGAAAGCTTACCGTACCACGAGCCTATAATATACGGCTTTACATCAAATATCTTTTTTTCGGTGTTATCAAATTCAATTAACAGCCTGTAATCATCAAGTGGAATAACGCTGATGGGTTTTATCATATAAAGCACTTCCTTATTGCAGCGGTGAGATTTTAAAGAATTGCTCACCTTCCGAAAGAAGCTTCCAGTTTGCTGTAAGCTCTTCGTTATGAATATCTATCCAAGTCTGAACCATTCTCTCTTTTTTTGCCGGAAGTTCTCCTTCAAGAAGATTTCCGTCAAGGTCAAACACCGCCTCATCATCACCGTATTCAGCGTGAATATGCGGACAGTTATGTTTTCCTCCCACTTCCTTGTACATCCTGATTATTATTCCGAAAAACATACTCAATGTAGGCATAAAATCACACTCCTTAATGATAAAACATCTGATTTTATTCTACCGTAACGGTGCCGTCTTCGTCAACGGTTATTTTCATTCCGTCCTTAACATAATCAAGGAACTCCTGACCGAGACAGTCAATTGTAACAACGGGTTCGTCACACCAGTTTGCCGCAAGAACAGCTCCTGCCGCCGCAAGGGAATCAATATGCTCCGAGAAGAGCAGGCAGGCGGGGCATTTGCCGAGCGACTTTGCGCAGAAAAGAATCATACCGCCGGTGGTTGAGCCTATTGTCTGAGGCAGGCAAAGTGCCTTACCGAGCATCGGCTTCTGATATAAATCCTTGTTGTTCTGGTCATCGCATTCAGTCTGCTTATATTTATTTCCGATTATCGGAAGCTCACCGAACTGAAGTGCACCCTGAAAAGAGGCAAGAGTATTGAAACCGCCGTGGGAAACAAGAGCCGGAGCGGTGCATTTACCCGCAACAACGGGACGACCTTTAAACTGTTTCATTTTACTTTACCTCCTTTGTGATTATATCGAGAATTTCAGCGCTCGTATAATAACGGGCGGTTGTGTATGTTCTGAGCTTATTGGAGTTTGTGATAACAGCCATTTTCTTTGCCAGAGGATTATTCATATACATAAGCGGGCAGATGTAGCTGAGAACAACGCCTGTATCCGCAAGCTTCTTGGCGGCGGGAGTTTTTTCAAACTTCTCTTTAACGCCGGGAGCGCAGGTGAATACGGTGGGAACGGAAACCTTTTTAAGGCCGTTCTTCTTGAGATTTTCGGCAACATTGTCGGTCCACTCATTGAGCTGAGCAAGTGAAAGATGCGGGCAGCCTACGAAGCAGAGCTTCGGCTTTGCGTTCTTATCCTTCCACATAACGGGATAATTGTCCTTAACTCTCTTGAGTTCGGCATCGTCAATTTCATAAACCTTTGCGCCCTCTGCGATAAGAGCTTCTCCCTGCTCAACCGCTTCGGGAGTGAGGTTTGCCATATGATAAAGACCTACCGCACCGTTTGATGCGGTTGCGGCACCGAAATCCTTAAGGTAAGCGCAGGTATCATCGGTAAGCTCCGTGCCGAGCCATTTTTCCATACCCATAATATAGGGAACATCTTCCATAACCTTCATACCGATTGCAGAGCCGAGAACCTGAGCTTCGGGCTTCTCCTTGGTGTTAACCTTAACAATCCAGGTTGCCTTTCTGCCTTCATCGGTAAGAAGTCCGAAATAGGGAACAAAACCTACGATTGAGCCGAAAAGCTCAATGATGCCGGAGTTTCTGTTGCAGCGTGCACCGAGAACGGAGTTTGCATAGTTAACGGCCGAGGACTCTGCCCATGAAAGAATTTCACCTTTTTCGGGCTTGTTGCCTACTTCGTCCATATAGCAGGTGCAGGTATATGACTTGCTGTCAACAAGACCGAGCTTTGAAAGCTGAGCATCATATTCGTCCTGAACCGAATACATAAACTTATTGAAAACAAAGTTTTTAAGGAAATCCGAAGGAACATTGGGGTCAAGAGGCTTGGGGTCAACCGAGAATTTCTGACCCGAGATTGCGCCTGCATCAATAAGCTTATCCATAAGCTCATAAACAGGCTTCATAACGCCGAGACCGAAGCTGGTAACAAGATGTCCCATTTTGCTTGTTACGGGAACCATTTCGGTTGCTCCGAAGGCTTCACCGTACATAACAAGGGTCTTCATTACCTTTGCCATAGTTTCACCCTTGGAACCGTCAAGTATACCCTGCTGTTCCGGAGTGAGCTTCATTTTGTAATCCATAACAAAGTTCTTCCTTTCTTCATTAAGGCATACGCCTTAAAATACTTTCAAGTAATTTTAACATAAATAATACGGGAAATTCAACAATTAAATTTATTTTTATATGAATTTTTCAAGTTTATTGAGAATTTCAAGACTTTCCGAAGAAATTTTTTCGAGTGCATTCTCTCCGAACGGTGAAACAAGTCCCGCATTTTCAACAAGCTCTTCAAAAGAAACGCTTCCCGTCCGCTTTATGAAATCAACATATTTTGCAAGCGCTTCCTCTTTATTTTTCCGTGAAAGCATAAAGAAACCGAGTGCAACACATTGGGCAAGGCAGTAATCAATATAATAAAACGGGCTTTCGTATATGTGCATCTGATACTGCCAGCGTGTTCCCTTTACAAGATATTCAATACCGTCAAATGAGATATGAGGGCGGTATCTCTTTTCAAGTTTTAAATATTCCTCATTTCTCTGCTGCGGAGTAAGCCCGGGATTTTCATAAACGATATGCTGAAATTCATCAACAATAACGCCGTAAGGAATGAAAGAAAGTGCGTCAACGAGATGCTTATAGCAGTATTTATCCGCGGTATCGCCGAAAAATTCTTTCATATAATCGTGGCAAAGAAACTCCATACTCATCGAGTGGCACTCACAGGTTTCCATACCGACCGGATAATCCGGCTCGGAAAACCTGAATGCAATATCAGCCGCAAGAGCGTGGCCGAACTCGTGCGTTATGGTATCAATATCATCTGATGAGCCGTTGAAATTTGCCAGAATAAACGGCTGCTTATATTTCGGAAATTCGGTGCAGTATCCGCCGCCCCATTTGTTTTTTCTTGCTTCAACATCAAAAGCTTCCGCTTCAAGCATTCTGCGCATAAAGCTTCCGATTTCCGGTTTCATATCGTCATACATTTTCTGCGCTCTGACAAATATTTCATCGGTGCCGATAACGGGCTTCGGCATTTCACCGCTGACCGAAACGGTTGAATCATAAAACATTACGCGGTCAAGTCCGAGACGCCCTGCAATTTTACTTCTGAGCAGAGTCACTCCGGGAACAATCTCTGTTTCAACATTCTTTCTGAATTTTGATACCATATCGGCATCATAATCAATCCTGCCCATACGGCAGTAACCGAGCTCAACAAAGCTTTCAAATCCGAGCTTTTTTGCGATAACCGTTCTGATTTTAACAAGCTCATCAAATATGCCGTCAAGCGTTTCGGAATTTTCGCTGAGAGTTTTGCCTATCGCCTGAGCTGCTTTTTCTCTTATCTCTCTGCTGTTATCCTCAAGCTTGCCTCTGAGCACGCTGAGCGGCATTTTTTCGCCGTCAAATTCAAACAGCAGACCGCCCATAAATTTGGAATATTCGGTAACGATTGAATTTTCCTTCTGCATATCTTCTATAACCGCATCGGAAAAGGTTTTTTGAGAAATTTCATATCCTTTGAAAATCCTCGGATTTATCAGCTTTTCCGCTTCTTTTCTCAGCGGAGAATCAAGCATCGCCTTTTCGTATTCATTGGAGAATTTTGAAAAAAGCGGCATTGCGTTATCATAATATTCCATTTCGGCATTATAAAATTCGTCCTCGGTATTCAGAGTAAATCTGCAGTTTGCAAGTGATTCTGCCGTTTCGATTTCCTCGCTCACCGAGTTAAATTCATCTCTTGCTGCCTTGATTTCTTCGGCTGAGCCGGCGTTTTTGACCTTTTCGATTATTCGGGTTATCTCTTTTTCCGCCTGCTCAACCGTATATCTTTTATAAGGTATTTCGGATACTTTCATAATATTATACATCAAGTCTCTGTCTTTCAACAAGCTCCGCAAAGAAGCCGTTCTGAGCTATAAGCTCCTCATATTTTCCGTCTTCGATAATCTTGCCCTTATCCAGAACGATTATTCTGTCGCAATGGCGGATTGTGGAAAGTCTGTGAGCAATAACTATTCTTGTACATTTGAGAGAGTCTATCGCTTCGGAAACTTTTTTCTGAGTAACATTATCAAGTGCGCTGGTCGCTTCGTCAAACATAAGGATTTTCGGCTTTGGCGCAACCGCACGGGCTATCATAAGTCTCTGCTTCTGACCGCCCGAAATTCCGCCCTGACCCTCGCTGATGAGCGTATTCATACCCATCGGCATAGCTCTTATATCATCGGCAACCGATGCAATTTCAGCCGCTTCCCACGCCTCGTCAAGCGTTAACTGCGGTGCGGAAATAACGATATTTGAATATATATCGCCCAGGAACAGCTTGCCGTCCTGCATAACCGTTCCTATTCTGCGGCGCAGAGATTTGATATCAACTCTCGATATGTCTTTTCCGTCATAATAGATTGCACCCTTTTGCGGCTTCTCGAAGCCGAGAAGCAAACGCAGAAGCGTTGATTTTCCGCAGCCCGTTGAGCCGACTATGGCAACATATTCGCCCGACCTGATTTTGAGAGTAAGGTCATCAATAACATTGGGCATTGATTCATCATATCTGAACGAAACATTGTTAAGCTCGATTCCGCCGCTCAGAGAGGTTATTATCTCTTTATCAACCGCAACCTCGGGTTCGGCATCAAGTATGGGCTTTGCCATTTCAAGAGTGGGTTTGATATTGGCAACAGCCATGGCAATGCTCGAAAATGACATAAACGCGCCGGAAATCATACCGTAAGCCGAGTTGAAAGCATAATAATCCGAAACGGAAACCTTGTTCTTTACCGCAATATAATAAAGAGCAAGTGTACCTATGAGCGATACCGCAAGGTTGACGGTTGTTCCGATTTTAAGAAGTACGGGCGGATTATACTGCATAACCGACTCTTTGGCATAATTCTTTGCCCAGCGTGCAAACATTCTTTTTTCCGCACCGGCAAGCTTGATTTTCTGAATACCGGTTATCATTGAATATGTCATACCGCTGGTTTTCGATGCAGACTGCATATACTCACGGTTGGACTGCATTTGCATAATCGTTACTATGAAGTTCAGAACAATGGTTGTAACCGTTATAACGAGTGACGGCACAACAAGTGACGGAGCATATACGAACACCTGACCGATATATATGAGTGAAAACAGCGAGGATATTCCCGTTGTTCCGATTGAATTCATCAGGGTTGCGCAGAGCGACTGAACATAGTTTGTTCTCTGATTGAGGTCACCTGCGGAATACTCTCTGAAGAATCTCGGCGGCAGGCTCATCATTCTGCTCATTACGGCAGCCTGAACCGCAACATTCTGTTTTATTGTTATTCTTGAATTTACAAATGACTGGAACACCGAAACAAGCATTTTGCTTATCGAATAGCAGAGCATAAATCCGGCAAGTGCCGCCAGAACTCTTATACTTCCGCTTTCAAGGACGTCGCCGAAAAGCCATTTCGTAAGCATGGGCGAAATAAGTCCGATAGCCGCAACCGCACCCATCATTCCGAAATACATAACTATATCCGCAACGGTTCTCTGACGGAGCATAAACTGCCACAGGTCCGCCATTTTCAGCTTTCTGAGCGGAAACGGCTGATAGAAGCATACTGCCTCATCGTCAATCAGTTCAACCGTTTTCTTATTCACCTTTGTGCGCTGACCTGTTGTCAGGTCGCGGAAATAATAGCCCGAAATTTTATCGGGAATAAGCGCAACAACCGAGCCGTCCTCTTTGAATGTGCCGAGCATTGCGCCGACTGCGTTTTTATACCATCCTTTATCAAGCAGAACGGTTCTTCTCATTATCCCGAAAGGACGCATACAGTATTCAAGTCTTTCCTCAACGGTTTTCACGTTGGCGGGAAGCTCTTCCTTTCTGGGTTTGCAGTGATAAAACTTTAATATTTCGTCAATGGCCGAGCTGATTGTTTCGTCATCGTCAAGCGCGGCGGCAAGCTTTTTTCCCATTACCGCACCGGCTATGCCGTCAATGGCGTCGGCAAAATTGTCGTTATCAATCTGTTTTCTTAATTTAATCTGGTCATCAAACCATCCCATTGCCGAACACCTCCTTATTCGCTCGTTACAAGGTCATTATAGAGCTTGCTTGTCTTCAGAAGCTCATCGTGAGTTCCTCTGTCGATTATCTCACCCTTATCCATAACTATTATCTCATCGCAGGAACGGACGGTTGAAAGTCTGTGAGCAATAACAATACAGGTTATTCCCCTGTTGCGTATCGCTTTAACAACTTCAAATTCCGTTTTTGCATCAAGTGCGCTTGTTGCTTCGTCAAGAATAATAACGGTCGGGTCCTGAGCAAGCACTCGGGCAATCTCCATTCTCTGACGCTGACCGCCGGAGAAATCCTTTCCGCCTTCAACAAGCTTATGCTGATAACCGCCGCTTCTCCTCATTATATCCTCGTGAAGCTGAGCATCGCGCGCGGCAAGAATCATTTCAAAATCCTCAATACTGTCGTCCCACATTTTTATGTTGTTGGCTATCGTATCCTCAAAGAGAATAATATCCTGGTCAACAACGGCAAGTGAGCCGTAAAAAACGCTTCTGTCAATTTCCTTAAGCGGCTTTCCGTCAAAGAGGAGCTCTCCGCTCCAGGGCTTATAAAGTCCCGAAATGAGCTTGGATATTGTTGATTTTCCGCAGCCCGAGCTTCCGACAACCGCCACCGACTGACCGGGTTTAACCGTGAGATTAAGTCCCTTTATGAGCGGCTCTGCAAGCGGAGAATATCCGAAAACAACATCTTTAAGCTCGATATTGCCCGTAAGCTTGGTATACTCAACATTATCCGATATACCGTCGGGAGCAAAGGCATCATCATCGGGATATTCCATAACATCCTCAACGCGTTCCATCTGCGTTCTCATTTCCTGAATGGTCTGACCTGCGGAAATAAGCGTCATCGCAGGCATCATAAATGAACCGAGGAAGCCCTGGAATGCCATAATCATACCTACCGTGAACTCACCTTTTATGGTAAGCAATACGCCGAGAATAAGCACTGCATTATTTGCCAGCTCGGAAACGAACTGAGGTATCATACCGAGAAACTGATTGAGCTTCTGGAATTTCACCTGCTGGGCGTTAACGCTCGCCTGATAACCTGCCCACTTTGCAAAATATCCGTTTTCTGCGCCGGAGGATTTTATGGTTTCCATCATTTCGATGCCCGAAACGGTTGAAGAGCTCAGCTTTGCGCTGTCACGCATCGAAACTCTGGTTATGTTGATACGCTTATCCGAAATAACCTTTGAAACGATTGAATTTATAAGAATTGTTGAAAGTCCCACAAGTGCAAGCATTTTACTGTATCTGAACATAACAACGAGGTAGAAAACCATCATTGCCATATTCAGAACCATCGGTGCAAAGGTTTCAATCAAAGTATTTGCGATTGAAGCGTTTGATGTCTGTCTTTCCTGAATATCACCCGCCATTCGCTGAGTAAAAAAGCTCATAGGCAGCTTGAGAACCTTCCACATATAAGCGGCGTTTCCGACTGCCGCCATTTTGCCGTCTATCCTCAGACGGTAAATCGAGTCAAGAGCCGAAACAAGAATTTGTATCAGGTCAAAAACTCCAAGTATTATAAGGAACATCGGAAGCCACTCGGGATTTTTCTGAGTAAGCAGTCGGTCAAGGAATATTCTTGAAAATGCAGGGCTGATAATACCGATTACCGAAGTGATTATTCCCGTTAACGCGGTAAACGCCAGAGCGGCACCGGTTCCCTTGAGTCGCTTTGCTGCAAACGATATCATACTCTTCGGCTTGCCGGACGGCACAAAATCATCACCGGGTGCAAACATAAGACAGATTCCCGTGAATGATTCATCAAAGGTTTCCATCGGAACGGTGCATACTCCCTTTGCAGGGTCATTGAGCACGGCTTTTCCGTTCTTGAAGCCGTCAAGCACAACAAAATGGTTGAAATTCCAATGGATTATGCACGGAAAAACTCCGTTTTCCTTAATCTCCTGCACTTCAAAACGGAAGCCTCTCGCTTCAAGTCCGTAATGGCGTGCGGCTTTAAGCACATTTTTGGCGTTTGAACCGTCTCTTGATACACCGCAATCGGTTCTTATCTGCTCAAGCGGTATCCATTTTCCGTAATACGCCAGCACCATGGTAAGACAAGCCGCACCGCATTCAAGCGCTTCAAGCTGCATTACCACGGGAACCTTTGCACATCCCTTTTCCAAGGGTTCTTTTATCTTTTTTGCCATATTTCTACCCCTCAGTTAAGCACAAACGAAAGAGGTTTTATGCTTTCAACAACTATTTCCGCATCGTAGATACCGTCCGATAAATCAGCCTGAGCGGTAATGGTTACGCTCTTTTTATCTGCGGAAACCTTGATACCTTCAATCTCGTATTCGCTGCCGTCAATTCTGAGCTTCATGCTTTCGTTCACTCTTGCATCTGCAACCTCACAAACAACGCTCCTGTTCTCGGCAACGGCGGTGCACTTGATAACGGTATCAACCTTGCCGAATGTTCCCCAAATAAAAGCACCTGCAAGCAGAATAACAACGGCTGCAAGAACAAGCCATACGGCGGGACTTGTTACCTTGATATAATCATTCATATTTTCGGGTGATTTGATTTTATCAAGGCTCTTTTCTCTGAATAATTTTTCGTTCATACAATATTCTCCTTATCATCAGTTTAAAAACTGTATTTTACAAATTTTCCGTCATACAGCGCATATGCACCGTCAAATCCGATGTCACAAAGCATTGCTTTTGTTTCATCGAATTTATATCCGAGCTTTGGCGCAAAATGGCAGTCCGATGAAAGAACAAGCCTGCCGCCGTGCTTCTTTATGATATGAAGCAGCCTTTCGTGCGGATAAGGCGCCGTTCTCAGTTCCTTTGCCATCGCACCCGTGTTGACCTCAAAAAAGCATTCGCTTTCAAGCTCCTTAAGCAGGTATTTTTCAGCTATCTCAAAATATTTTTCGTTTGAAAGAAATAAATCGGTATCGGTTTCTTCATATTTTGTTATCAAATCAAAATGTCCGATAATATCGGGCCTGCGTTTCAGAACATAATCCGCGGCAAAGGAATAATATTTTTCGGCAAATGCAAGAGCATCACCGTCAAACTTGCCGAGCGCGATATTGAACCGTTCCATACCCGAGTCAACCGGATAAAAGCCACCGTTTTTTTCAACATAATGGCAAGAGCCGATGATATAATCGTAATCCGATCTGTTGACGGGTGTACGCGCGTCCTCCTCCGTTCCGAGATATATCTGAATCCTGTCTTTGTATTTTTCTTTCAGAGAATTTACTTCTTTTATGTATCCCTCGGTATCATTTATACAGTAGCGTGTGTCAAACGGCGTAAATCCGTGGCCGGAAAGGCCGAGGGAATCAAATCCGTATTCGATTGCCTGCAAAACCGTTTCCTCGGGAGTGCTTTTTCCGTCACAATACGCCGTATGCACATGAAAATCAGCTTTCATTTTTCAATCTCCATTTCTGAGCAAGGATAACGGCAGGCTCTTCCTCCGAAACCGGGTGAGCATAAAACACGGTAAGAAAACTTCCGTCATCAAGCTCAACCGTTGCCGGATAGCCTATATCACCCGATATATCCTGCTCATAAATTATTTCATCTGTCTGCCAGCTTTTTCCGCCGTCAGCACTCAGCATTGCACGGATTCCGTAAGGCCGCTCACGGTAGCCGTAAACCGAAATCAGAACACCGCTCTTTGAAAGCAGCAGATGCGCCGGTGCTCCTCCCCTTTTGCCGAGCAGGGCGTGCGGCTTCGTCCAGCTTTTTCCTCCGTCGGACGATTCGGACTGATAGGTTGAAAAATATCCCTCTTGCTCCATACGGATATGGCATATCAGAGTGCCGTCGGCAAGCTCAACCATATAAGGTTCGCAGGAATACAGAAGCTTTTCGCCGTCATAAACGTTTTCGATGCTTCCGATAAAATTCATTTCGCCGTTTTCGTGAATTTGCCAAATCTGAATATTGTTTCCCGCCGAAATGCGGTTATCTTCATCTTTGAACACTCTGCCGACCCATAAAATTCTGCCGTCTTTAAGCTCAATCGGGCCGTGAGGTGAGGTTATCGGAGAATGAAAAATCTTTCCCCACGATTTGCCGTTATCAAAGCTCATTATGTATTCGCTGCCGAGCGCCTCAGCTTCTGCCTCCGGTGAAACGGTATCAAGATATTCATTGCATTCGGCATTGCCTGCGCATTCTCTACGCTGAAAAGCAACGGAATTATTAAAAGAGGTCATAATCAGTCCGCTTTCACCGAATGCACAAAGTCCCGCATCGCGGTCATCAAGCACGGTATCAATAACGGGAACGGGCGGAGAAAAGCTCTTTCCCTCATCATCGCTCAGCGAAATAACCGCTTTGCCAAACGGACATATATGCTCTATGCGGAAGCCGGAACAGGCGGCGGCAATTCTGCCGTCCTTAAGCCTTTCAACAGTCGGCCACGCAAAATATTTATGCGCTCCGCTGCTGTTTTCCATTATCGTTTCGGCTTTTCCGATAAGCTCGATTCTCATAATAATGCACCCTTTCAAATGCCAATTTGCCCGTCAGCTTGTGACGGGCAAATTAAGTCTTTATTGACTCAAACGAGTTCAAATGTAAATACGGAATTGGTAAACCATTTTCCGGTTATGTAGTTTCTGGGTCTGAACACAACCTTATCGGCATAAACCTCAAGCTGAGCACCCGTTCCCGAGAACGGATAACCGAACATATTGATAATTCCGTAAGTCGGCAGGTTAAGATATGTAACCCCGTTCACCTGCTCCGCATTGCTCAGGCCGTATTTTTCGGCATAGGCCGAGCTTTTTATTCCGGCGTGCATATGACCGCTGATATAGAAAACATTATCGTATTTTTCCATAACGGATTTAATATCGTTTACCTCAAGGTCAATGCCGCTGTCGGGCCATATGGTCTGCTCACCGTTTATATCGTCAACCGGCCAATGGCTGACAACAAAAGCGGGTTTGCAGTCTTTTGTGCCGTCGGCAAGCTCTCTGTCAAGAAAAGCCATCTGCTCGGGACTCATATCCATTCCGTCCCAATGGCCGCCGTCAATTACTTCGTCACCGATAACGATGAATTTATATCCGTTTATCTCGGTGCTGTAATAATTCGCCGTAAGGTCTCTGCCGCTGTATTCGTTATAATATTTTATGACATTCGCCATAGCCTCTTCACGGGTTATATCGGTTACATCTCTGTCGCCTGCGTGACCTATATCGTGATTGCCTGCGGCGATAACCGCCGGAGCAGGACAGTATTCTTTGATAATTTCATAGAATTTTGCAAGTGAGGGTTCATCGGCATAATTCGTCAGGTCACCCGAAACAACAAGCGCATCAATCGGAGCTTTGCTCTTTGAAAGCTTTTTCAGACCCGTTTTCAAAAACGCCTGACGGAACAGCTCTTTTGTTTCAAGGTGAGTATCGGAAATCATCTCAACATTGAGAAGGCAGTTTTCGTCGGAAACATCAAGAACCGGCAGTTCGATTCCGCCTGTAGGCAGAAAGCTCATTATGATTGCCATAAGGAACGCCGTAAAATTAGTTAAAATAGCATTTACAACTGACATATTTCAAGCTCCTATCAAAAGTTTTAGATATTATATAATATTTAAAAAGATATTGCAATATGTTCACAGAGTTTTTTTCATCATTATGTGGGGGCAGCCCTCATCATAATCAATTTCCCCGACCTCGGTATATCCCGACGCCGCATAAAAGCCCTTTGCTCTGCATTGAGAATGAGCCGAAATACTCTTTCCCCCGAGCTCCCTGACCTTTTTATCGGCTTCCGAAAGCAGGAGTTTACCGATATTTTTTCCTCTGTATTCCTTCAGAACCGCCACTCTGCCGAGAAAATATTCTCCGTTTTCGGCAAACACACGGCAGACCGCAACAGGTACGCCGTTATCATAAGCCACAATATGAACGGCAATATCATCAATTTCATCAAATTCGTTTTCAAAGCCCTGCTCGCGCATAAACACCTCTTCGCGAATATATTTTGCGTCCTCGGGCAGATAATCAAAAGCTTCAGTAATCATTTTTACCTTCCTATAATAACGAGTCCTGCGGCGCAGACAAGCACTCCGGCTATCTTTCTCGGGGTGAGCTGCTCCTTGAAAACAAACGCACCCACGAAAAGCAGAACAACCGCAAGGCATATATTCGCAACCAGCGAAGCCGTGTTTACATTCCAGCCCGAGCGGTAAACATTCAGATAACCGAACTCCAGAGCGACAATGCAGACACCGAGAGCAAAGGTTGCCCAGTTGGATTTTGAAAATTCAACAGTCAGGCTTTTATTCGGCGATGAAATAAAGAACAGTATCAGCGAAATAACAGCGCCTATACCGTAGGTTATAACAAGAGAAAAAAACGGGTCAATGCCCTCGGGCGTACTTTTGGCGCATATATGATAAACGGTATTCGCCAAAACAACCATCATTATCGGCCATATCATCTGCATAAAATCATTCCTTTATTTTCCAAAAATTTCGGTTACTACTCCGTAGAACCACAGCACAAACGGGGTTATGGCGTGCCAGAACGGCTTATCGTGCTTTGTTTCCCAAAAATCGCACGGCATAAGCAGATATTGCGACGGTATATTGTTCAGCACCTTTATGTCGCCCTCGCCGATAATCGTGAAGCCGAAATCTATAAGCTTGTTATAAAGCATTTCACGGTTGTGCATATAGGTATACGGATTATGGAAGATTGAAAATTCCTTTTTGAAATTCGAGCATTTCCAATAGAGCCACGAAAGCTCGGAGCGCTCGATTCTTTTAAGCTCCGCTTCGTCCTTTGCGGCATTCTTTGCGTTTTCCCAAAGCTCATCACAGCGGGTTATCTCCTTCGGGGTGATGCCGGGAAGTGCGGCACGGGGCTGCTGTCTTATCTCAAGATGCTTGAATTTTGTTACCGAATGAGCGGAAATAATGTCGATATACTCTCTGATATTCTTCCAGCCTGCGCCGTAATACGCTTCAAGATAGCCGTTCATTACCTCGTCATAATCGCAGTAGGGGTCTTTGAGGAACTGCGAAAGCATATATGTTCTCAGCTCCGCAAATTCGCCCTCGCAGCGGTCCATATAGTAGTTGCCCTCTTCGTAAACGCCGATTGCGTTATGCTCATAAAAGGTCTGAACATTTTTCTGAAGCACCTGAAAATTTGCAAACGGGCAGAGGGTTTCCGAATAATTATTCACATAATCCCAGATATATATTCTTTTGCAAATCTTTGACCACGCATCAAGGTCTTTGATAAATTCGGCATTCTGCTTGCAGTTTTCGTCTTCAAGAGCGTGACCGAAGCAGCATTCTATCGAGCAGAGACGAACTATAACATTATCGGCGGGAACAACATTCGTCGGTGCCTGACGGGTATACTGATAAGCGAATGTGTCAATTGCAATATTGTCATATCCCGCATTTTTAACCGCCTCGGCAATCCGGTTTGCAAAGGTTATCATCGTTCCCGAATGTGAACCGTTCGCCTTATCGAGAGCCGCGCATTTTTCACATTCGCAGAAGCTCTGATTATCATTCTGAGTTACGGAAACAATCTGCAAATCCGCATTCGGGTCAGCCTGATTCTTAAGCAGCTCAAGCACATCGGCTGTTACGATTTTTACCGTATCTTCATTGGTAAGGCAAAGCTGGTCGGGCGTTCTTTCTCCGCCGTGAAGTGCAAAATATTCGGGGTGCTCATCAAAATATTTTGAAGCGGCGCAAAGAGTGGTTGTCAGACTGTGGCAGAAATTTCCGAGATACGGAATATCTCCGCCCATATTTTCGGGGATATAACCGTTATTGTTTATGCCGTTGGCAACCTTGTATTCCGTATTGTATGCGCTGGCGGTATCAAGTCTTCTTGCCGAAAAATACGGCTGATAGCTTATGTTTATATTATCGGGAACGGAAAAGCTTTTTGCGCTGTTTATTGTGTGTATATCTTTTGTATAAATATGCAGTCCGCAAAATTCTTCAAGGAACGCATAAGCGGCATAAACCGTGCCCGCATTTCCTTTACCGCATATCTTAACGCAGTCGCTGTCCGAAGTGATAAAATAGCCGCCGTCTTTAACGCCGTCAAAATCAAAACCGGTATAAGCGGTATCGCCGACATATATTTTTTTGCCGCCGAGCTTAACCGTTTCCGGATAGATTTCAAGCGTTTTTCCCGTCATTTCTTTGATATATTTCTGCAAAGCCGATGCGGCATAGCTCTCTGTGCTTTTGGCACTTTCGGGAATGATTATCGCTGCATTGCCGTCATCGGAAACCAATTTAAGCTCTCCCGATAAAGCAAACGCAACTGTCAGAACGGAAAACGCGGTTATAACCGCAAGAAAAACGGATATTATTTTTTTCATTACTGCACCTCATTTTTATATTTACTGATATAATATTACATTAAAAAATCCTGTTTGTAAATATGAAAAAGGAAATCGGGTTGCATTATTTTTTGCACCGTGATAAAATCAAAATCAGGACGGTGGTTTTATGAATAATAATGCAAAAGTATTTTCCGAAATAAAAAATAAGGGCGGAGTTCCGACCCTTTTCGTAAACGGCAGGGAGTTCGCCTCCGCTGCCTATATGACCTATCTTGAAAAATTCAATGAATATGACGATTTTGCCTCCGCAGGATATAACTTTTTCTCGGTTCCCGTTCTTTTTTCGGGCAGGTGGATAAGCATAACCGACGGACTGACACCGTTTAAAAAAGGAATTTTCGATAAAAAAGGCTCTCCCGATTATTCGCTTTTCGATGAAGCAATCAAAAAAATTCTGGCGGTCTGCCCCGAGGCATATATCATTCCGAGGGTGAATATTACAATGCCCGTTTGGTGGGAAAACGAAAATCCCGATGCAGTAAACCTGAGAGCAGACGGAAGCTCCTGCCGTGAATCGTTCCACTCGGCAAAGTGGCGCAATGATGCGGAAATGCTTCTGCGCGAGTTCGTTCGATATGTAAATTCATCGGAATATGCGCCGCACATCATCGGCTATCACATAGCGGGCGGCAACACCGAGGAATGGTTTCACTATGATTTGAACGGCGGTTACTGCAAAAACGCAGAAGCGGGATTTAAAGCTTTTCTTGAAAAATATTATCCCGAAACGCCGTTTGACGGGCTTCCCGATATGTCAAAGCTTAAGGGTGAAAGCATTTATCTTAACGATGAATATCTGAGCCGTTTTCTTGAATATTCAAATTTCATCGTTGCGGATTCAATCTGTGTTCTTGCTTCCGCGGTAAAAGAAGAAACAAGCGGAAATGTTGTTGTCGGTGTGTTTTACGGCTATACGCTTGAGGTAACATCTCCCCTGCACGGCACTCACGCTCTCGGTATTCTGCTTAAAGATAAAAACATTGATTTCATTTCTTCGCCCAATTCCTATATCGGAATCCGAAGCTTCGACTGCGACTGGTCGGAAATGTACCCTGCGGATTCGCTCAGGCTTCACGGAAAAATGTGTTTTCAGGAATGCGATATAAGAACGCATCTTACAAAGCTTCTGAGCAAAAGAGACCCGCTCACCGACCCGAACGCGCTTCTTTTCGACCCGATATGGGAGGGTGTCGGTTCAAAGGAGCAGGCTCGTAACCTTATCAAAAAATCATTCTGCCGTCAGCTTATCAAGGGCAACGGCTTATGGTGGTTTGATATGTGGGGCGGCTGGTATCACGATGATGATATAATGTCCGAAATGAAGCAGTACAAAGAAATATACGCCGAAAGTCTGAAAGCAGTAAACAGGCAGAGCATCGCCGAAATTGCGGTTTTCGTTGACGGAAGCGCATACAGATATCTTTCCGACTGCCCGTACCGAAATGCGATATACAATCAACGCAAGGCTCTCGGACTTATGGGAACTCCGTTTGATATGTATGATGTTTTCGATTTTGCCTCGGTTTGCGGTAAATACAAAGCGGTAATATTTTTATCGGAGGTAAAAACCGAAAATATGCTGAAAGCGCTTGAAATATGCAGAGAAAAGCGCATTCCCTACCTTATGTCAACAGCCGTCAAGCCGAATTTCGGCACAGAGGAACTTCGCTCATTCTGCAAAGCAAACGGAGTTTTCACCTGCTGCGAAACCGACGATATAATTTATATAAACAATAATTATGCTGCAATCTGCGCCCAAAGCGACGGAGAAAAGGCAGTTAAGCTCGGGAAAAAATATAAAATATCGGAGCTTCCCGACAGCAGCGCCGGATACAGCTCCGATATATTGAGAGTTTATATGCACAAAGGCGAAACAAAATTGTTTGCGCTCGGATAAAGTGTAAAGATTTTTACATTTTAATATACATAAGTAAATCTTCCTCCGGGAGCAACATCACCATTCTGATAAAAGTCCATTATATCGCCGTCGGTCTGCATATTATCGGAAAGCTTGAAGTTGAATTTAACATTATCCGCGCTCAGCCCGAGAGCCGAAACGGGAATTTTCAGCTTCATCACATTTCCGTTTATCTCGTATTCCGCCTGACCTGCCTTTTCAAAGCTCCAGCCGCCCGTTGATTTTTCTATCATAACGGTTTTATCGGCTGCACTCTGACGGTTGATAACATATTCAAAGCCCTCCCAATTCGGCGAAACGCCGCTCGTATCGGTATCAATGAATATTCTCATCCACGCATTATCGGTATAGGGCGTTATATTATCCTTTGTATAAACCGACATATAAATATACTCATTATCGTTTGAAACCTCGGCTTTTACAAAATCATTGCGCATTGTATTGTTGGTATAATACAGTCTGCCCCAGCCGTTGCTCTTACGGTCATAGGTGCTGTTTGTATAATGATAATAGGTTTTAACGCCGTTTTCGGGTTCAACCGTATCCGAAACGCCCTTGAACCGCCTGATATTTTCAACAAGCTGGCAGTAATAATAATCCTTGAGTATACCTGCCGACGGCTCACAGTCACGGCTGTATTCACAGGTAAACTGGTCGGGGAACGCATTTTCCGTTCCGCACCATTCATCCCATCTGCCTGCTATCCATTCGTTCCAGCCCGTCACGAATATAAATTCGGGGTCACACTTTATTGCGTTATCCCATTGCTGCTGGAAGTTTATGCCGTAAAGATATGCGTCGTCCATGGCGCTGTTTGCGGTGATTTTTTTGCCGCCGTAGGTGTAGGAATACGAATAATCGCCCTTTGAGAACGCTCTGCCCTGAACATCATCGTCTGCGTTCATCGCAACAAGCTGTCCTCTTGCCGCATTCTGAGCAACCGAAACGCACATTTCTTCAACATCGCCGTTGAGCGACCAACCGAATTTAGTCTGCGGATAGTCGCTGCACCAGCCCCAGGTTTTCTTTGCGATAAATGTATCTTTTGCAAAATATGTTGATTCGTTATCCCTGAAGGTGAAGAAATCGTATATTTCTTTATCCTCGGGATTATTTTTATCAAGGCTGTTTTTATCCGCAAACATAAGGGGCTTTCCGTCCCATATAAACCATAAATCCTTATATCTGCCCTTTGAATATATTTTGTTATAAAGATTTACAAGGTCGGTATGTGTATAATCATAGCTGCTGAACGGAAGCAGAAACGATACCTGCGGAACATTAACGCCGTCCGCTCTCGCCTTTTCAAATACCTCGAAGAGTTTTTCGTAAGACTCTTCCCAAAGAGCGGTTTCGTTTGTGCAGTCGAAGAATATTACATCAACGCCCGCATCGGCTATAAGCTCGGCGTGCTTTCTGAGAACATATTCATCGGTATCAATATAATATCCGTAAAGCGGTTCATCCCAGAAATGCGGATAGCCGCTGTAAAGACCTTTCCAGAGCGGAGACGAAAAATCTCTTATCGCCGTCGGGTCTTCTTTTAAAAGCTGTGTAACATTTCTCGGGTCTTTGCCGTAGCTCTGCTGAGTGTGCCATGTCCAGTAAAACATACCGACAAATTTGCCGTTATCCTTTTCCTTAACCTCACCCGCAAGCGGAGCGGAACGCCCGAGTCCGTCGGTAAGCGCCCATGTTTCGGGCTTCACAAGTCCGTCATCGGGTTGATTTATATTTTGCTTGTTTCCGAATATCCACATTGAAATCACCATTGACAGCGCCGCAAAAAACGCAGCTATTCTTTTAAACACGGTATTCACTCCTTAATAAAGCTTTATCCATTCCATATCGGTTTTATCTCTTGCCGAGGTAATCACGATTTTTATAAAATCGGTCTCTTTGCCGAACGGGATTATTCTGCGGCTTCCGATTGTTGTTCCACTGTGAAATCTGCAAAGCGAACCGTCTGTACCTTTGAAGAATATCAAAAAGCTTTCAACCCTCTGACCCTCTTTGATATTCTCGGCAAGCTCAATATATGATACCTGTCTTTTTTCGGGCAAAGTAACGGTATATTCCGTCTGAGTATCGCCGACGGAATTTTCTTCGATTATCGCATCGGAAGCAATGTTTTTTTCAAATGTTGTGCGGATAAGCTCGCCGAGCTCTTTAAGCCTTGCCACATCTCTTTCATCGAAAAGTCCGTCTCTTGTCGGCGGTACATTGAGATTGAATGTGGTGTTTCCGCCCACCGTTCCGAGATAGGTTTTGAAAAGCCTTTCAAGGCTGTGCGGCTCCTGCTCCTTATGCCAGAACCAGCCCGGTCTTATTGACATATCGGTTTCGGCAGGTGAAAAAACGAGTCCCTTTGAATAGATTATATTCGCCATTTCTCCGATATTATTATCGGTATTGTACATATTCATCGGGCTTCCGGCAAACGGGCCTGCTTCGGTCTGAATATTTTTATTCAGGAAGCAAAGCCCCGACGGAACAACCGCCCACTGAGCGTGAGCTGCCGTGCCCGATTCATTTCCGCACCAGCGTATAACGCCTGCATCGTTGAAATATGTTGCATTCGGCTGATATTTTTCTATCAGAGAAAGATACCTGTCAAAATCATATCTCTGCTTTTTGCCGTTTGCGCCCTCACCGCACGCGCCGTCAAACCATACGTGAAAAATCTCGCCGTAATTCGTGAGCAGTTCTGTGAGCTGATTGCAGTAATAATCGTTATATTCTTCCGTTCCGTAATACTTGCTGTTTCTGTCCCACGGTGAAAGATAGAAGCCGAATTTAAGCCCGTATTTGCGGCAGGCATCGGAGCACTCCTTAACTATATCGCCCTTTCCGTTTTTATACGGGCTGTTTTTCATACAATGCTCGGTGTATGCCGATTGCCACAGGCAGAAGCCGTCATGGTGTTTGGCAGTCAGAATTATCCCCTTTGCTCCTGCGGAAAGAGCCGCCTTTGCCCATTGCTCGCAGTCAAGCTTTTCGGGATTGAATATTGCGGGGTCTTCCGTGCCGTTTCCCCATTCAAGGTCGGTATAAGTATTCGGGCTGAAATGAACAAAAAGATAAAACGGAGTTTCGCGGAGCATACGAAGCTGTTTTTCATCGGGCTTCACATGAGCCGCCTGCTTTATGAATGAGCAAAATTCCATACTGAATTTTCCTTTCGGCATTATTTGATATGATTATACCTTATCGGAAATAAAGATACAAGCATTCTATTGACAAATTTACCGAAATTGTTATAATTTTTCACGGAGGGAACGGGATATGAAAAAAATCATCGCAGTATTCAAAAAAGAAATAATGCTTTCCGCATCGCTTCTTGCGGCAATTGCGGCTCTGTTCATAACGCCGCCGAGCATGGAGCTTGTTAAAAATATAGACTGGAAAACTCTCGCCGTGCTGTTTATGATGCTCACGGTGCTTGAAGGCTTCAAAAAAGAAAATATATTCCGTCCGCTTATAAAGCTCACGGGTAATATCCGTTCAATGACGGCGCTGACCTTTTTCCTTGTGGGCTGTGTTTTCTTTTCCTCAATGTTCGTTACGAATGATGTTTCGCTGATTGTTTTCGTTCCGCTCACGATTATGCTTTTCCGCTCGGGCGGCAAGGAAAAATATATTCTCCCCGTGCTGACCTTTGAAAATATCGCCGCTATACGCGGCTCTCTGCTCACTCCGTTCGGCTCACCTCAGAATCTTTTTCTTTTCAGCCGCTCGGGAATAAGCGTTCCCGATTTTCTGCTCACAATGCTTCCGCTCTGGATTATGTCCGCTTTTCTTCTTTCCTGCTTCATTTTGTTTCTTTACAGGAAAAATATAAAGGAAACTGCGGATTACGGTAATGAACCGCTTACGCCGGAATGGGATAAGGCTTCAAGATACAAGAGAATTATGTATCTGATACTTTTTGTTTTCGTTATATGGGTCATTGTCGGCAGAACGCCTTACTGGTATTTTGCAGCACTCATCGTGCTGATAACCGTTCTGATTTTCGACAGAAAAATTCTGCTGAGAACCGACTATGTTCTGCTTCTGACCTTCCTCTGCTTCTTCATTTTTTCATCGTCCGTTTCGGCAAATCCCGCAATTTCGGCGTTCCTCAAAAAATCCGTTGCAGGTCACGAATACCTGTGGGCAATCCTGCTCAGTCAGATAATATCGAATGTTCCCGCTTCAATAGTGCTTTACCCGTTCTCGGTTAATCTCAAAGCCCTGCTTTACGGTGCGGATTCCGCAGGTCTCTGCTCACTTATCGGTTCTCTCGCCTCGGTAATAAATTACAGAATTTATGTGAGAGAATATCCGAAAAACGGATTTAAATTTATAAAAATTTTCACTCTGATAAGCCTCGCATTTTTCGCAATAGTGGCAATCCCCGGATATTTATTAAGCAAATAAGCAAAAATGCACAAAGTTTCGTTTTTCCGTATTGAAATCATTTCGCACAACTGCTATAATATGAACGATGTATGAATTACATACACAAAACGAAAGGATATGATTTAATGAAAAAATTATTATGCGTAATGCTCAGCCTTGTTATGGCTCTTTCTTTTGCAAGCCTTGCATTTGCAGGCAAAGCAAAAATGAGCAAAACGGAAGCATTCATCAACGAAATGGAAAACGGCGTAGGCGTTAAAGCCAATATCAGTATGATAAACGGCGAACTGTTTATTAAGAAGGACAAAGCCGCTGCCGCCGTAACAATCGGCCCTCTCAACGCAAAGGCTGTTCTCAATAACGGCAAGCTTACGGCATATCTCGGAATTTTCAAGGCAGACCTCTCCGCACTCATTCCGGCTCGCTCGGTAAGAGAGCTTACTTCAATCGTTAACGAAGTTCCCAAGGCATTCAAAAAATTCGACACAAACGATATTTTCAAATATCTCACCGTTACGGAAGCCAAGACCGATGAAAGCGGAAAATTTGTTGAGAACTTCGGTCCCAACTATGAAGAAATAGCAAATCTTATTGTTGAAGAAAATCCCGATGCTCTCCAAGAAAAGGATAAGGACGACATCGTTGAATTCTGCAATTATTTTGCTCAGAACGATGATATGGTTGCCGCTCTGCTCAATTCAAAAGCAGCCTTTACCTATGAAGATGCAAACACAAAAACTCTTATCAGCGCAAAAATCACATTCCCCAATGAGCAGAAAGAAATCGAAGTTATTGATATTTTCAATGTTCTCAGAAATGAAAACGGAATAAACATCAGCTACATCACCGTTGATATTGACGAAAAGGTTTTCAATGCACCTTTTGCAATTCTTAATATCACATGGCTTATCAAACTGATAATCAAAGCCGCATAACTCATTATAAAAAATCACGGAGCTGCCGATTTTTCGACAGCTCCGCTTTTTTAATTTATATCTGCGCCCTTTATAAACGCGCCTGTACCTGCGTTCCCGTAAAACTTGAATCCCTCTTTATCAAGCAGACCGATAGTGCCTGAAGCCTTGTTATAACAGGGAACCAAATCGGAAACAAGAACATCATCGTTATATATCTTAAACGAATAAAGTCTTGCATTTGTCTGATGCTCCGAATCCCCGAAAATATAAACGGGAAATTCCGAATTGTGTGAAAGTGTGCCTTCCATAACCGCCGAAACAACGGAACCATTGTCAATTTCAAATGTACCGCTTTTGGCGTCGTAATCAAAGATATGACGCTGCGTATCGGCAGACACGTTTGTTGTTACCCAATTTCCTTGTCCGTCAGAATGTGCATAGGCGTATTTCCCCGAGCCGTTAATATACACATCGTATGTCGAATATGTACTTTTTGTGGTTCTTGTTGAAAACACTCTCGCCTGAAGGCCTGCCTGAACAAACTGATAATCCGCAACTATTCTCGTTAACGGCGTTGCCGTAATTTTGGTGTTAATGCTTTCGTTATTCGTGCTTTCTATATATTCGACCTGCTGAAAATGTTCACTGAAATATTCTTCGGGGTCAACCTTTCCCATATCGGCTGTTTTGGAATTTGCCTCTCCCCATATAATTTCATTATCAACTTCAATAAAAGTCTCACAAAGCTCTATTTCGCCATTAAAAATGTTATTGTCGCCTTCGCCTGTGCCTCCGATTATCATATTTGCTGTCCGAGAAGCATAAGACTGGTTTTCGGCAAAATTAGCCTCTAAAAGAACGCCGCTTTCGTTATATAATGCCCCCACAGCAATGCTGTTTGCAAAATCATAATTTACCGCTATATAATACCAAGTATTGGACGATAGCTCTGTAAAAAACGTTCCGGTTGGACACGCAACATAGTTGCTTGTATTAGAAAACCATATAATTCCGTAATATTCCGGGCCGAATAAATTACCCCATAGAGACGACTCGTGACCAAACCATTTGAACTTTATAACCCTGCGGAAATTGCCCCTTACAGCTGACAAATCTACAAATAAATTTGTATTCCATGCCGTTCTTAATGCCCCGTGGGCATAGGCAGTCACAGGATAGAACCAACTGCCGTTTGACAACTGCATTGCCGAATTGCCGTCACGCGAAACGGCATGCGAAATGCAGCTCTTTTTTGCACCTGACAATTCGTTTATTTTTTCCGCAACGCCGGCAACCGTTTCCGAAGGCTCTCCGCCTTTTTCTTCAAGTGCATCGTTTATATCGGAGAGAGCCGTTTCAAGCTTCGTTTTACTTTCGTTAAGCTTTGATTCAATGCTCATTCGGTATCACCTCCGATAATGCCGTTCATTTCGTCAATTATATCTTCAGCGTTTCCTATGGCACTCTGTATTGCGGAAGCCACAAATGCTTTATCCGCAAGCTGATTTTGTGCCGACGCCTGAGACGGTATCTTGCCCTCTGCCGTTGTTATCTTATCGTTAACGGTTTTAACTGCGGCAGGTGTTGCGGCAAGCGCTCCGTATTGATAGTCGGTCTCGCCGTTAACCGAATCGCTGAGCTTTACCATTCCGTAACGATAAGCGTTTGCCATATGAATATCGGCTTGATACCACATGGCGGCATCAGGATATCCGTCATTATGTTCAATATGATAAACGAAAGTACATACAGCACTTCCGAGCGACTCAAACGCAGGCTTGTTGAACATAATTCCGACATCTGCATTGCCTGTGCCGTTTACATTCAGCTTGTCGGAACTCAAAAAAGGCTGATTGAATTTAACGATAAGAAGCACTCCGTCACGAAGCTCAAAATCCGCATCGGCGGTAACATTATGAACCGAACCGCTTTTATGCGCTGTGCCGAAAAATATATCTTTTTTTACTCCCGCAAGCTTAGACTTTTCTGCATCGGTATAATCGTTTGAAGAAAGACCCTTGCCCGTTTCCTTATCAACCTTTGAGCTTTCAAGGCTGTCAATATCGTTTTCCGCCTGAGTAATTCTGCCGAGTGCAGAAGTATCGTTATAATTTTCAAGCGATGCAAGCTTCGATTTTTCGGCGTCGGTATAATCGTTTGAGGAAAGCCCTTTCCCGCTCACTTTATCGACCTTTGAATTTTCAAGTGCCGTCTCCGCCGCCTCGGCGCGGCTTTTTTCCGTCTGCACAACTTCTGAAATATGCTTTATTTCCGAAGCAATATCGGGGTTTTCTCCGCCGAGCTCAACCGCCGCTCCGCTCACCGACGGTTCAAAATAAAAGCCTCCGATTTTCGGGCTTTTGCCGACAAATTCACGGCTTTCGTCATACGCGATTATCTGAAGGCTCATTCTTGAATTTCCGGTAAGCTCATGCCACACCGGAACCGTAAACGGCACCTCGGCATACATTTCGGAAAGATATGTTTTTCCGCCCGTAAAAAAAGCAACACGGTAATGGTCCGTGCGCTCCTCCTCACTCAATTCCTCGGGCGGTGTAAAAACAAGCTCCGAAGCGTTATGCTCTCCCATTCTGCCGAGAACGGTTTTCTGCGGCATTTCGTTTGCCGTAAAATCAATCTGAAAAGTTCTTATAAAAACATCTCCTAAATTTAGTTTGATGTTTTCCCACTCAGAGCATTTATCCCATTCCCTTTCGGGACGAGCTATATTGTAAAGAAAAAAACAGATTTGTCAAGAGGTTATTTAAATTTAATTCGGAATTCGGAGTTCGGAATGCGGAATTAAGGCACATGACGGGCTTTATATTTGCCTTCCCTTGGGGGAAGGTGGCACGGCGTAAGCCGTGACGGATGAGGGAAAAGCCCGATTTTACAAAAACAACTTGATTTTATGCTCCGCATCGCCTCATCAGTCTCGCTGCGCTCGACAGCTTTTCTCGCCTGCGGGCTCGGTCCACTGCGGCTAAAGCTACCCACGGGGGAAGCCTTAATAAAATGGGTACGGGTGAAACTCGTCCGAAACTCGTTTCTACCTCCTCACTCCTAACTTACCAAACAGGTACGGGCGAAGCCCGTCATTAATTCCGAATTATATTCAAGCTTCGTCCATATATTCCAGAACCCGTTCAATAAGGTTGAGCTTGCTTTCTCCTTTGAGCGTTTTAACTGAAATATTGGGCTTTCCGTTGCCGGGGCTTACGGTCATTCTTCCTTTGAAATGGTCGGACGCCGCGGCAATTTCGTTCATATTCAGCGCACTTATGCTGAATATTATCTTATCTCCGTCAGAGGTTATTTCGTAAATACTGTGTCTTGTTGCTATTCCTCTGAGCAGCGCTATGCGGATAAGTCCCTCAACGCAGGCGGGCGGGTCGCCGAAACGGTCAATCAGCTCGTCAACAACGTCCGAAGCATCGTCATCGGTTTTGATATCGGCAATTCTGCGGTAAATCTGAAGCCTCTGCGGAACGCTTTCGATATAATAATCGGGAATATGCGCATCAATCGGCAGGTCAATCAGGCAGTCCTGCTCGGGTGTTGACGGAGTTTCGCCCTTTTCCTCGGCTATCGCCTGTTCAAGCAGGGTTATATACATTTCATATCCGACAGATTCCATATGACCGTGCTGACTTGCTCCGAGAACATTTCCGGCACCTCTGAGCTCAAGGTCTCTCATTGCGATGTGGAAGCCTGAACCGAATTCGGTAAATTCTCTTATTGCGTCAAGTCTGCGTGTGGCAATTTCCGAAAGCTCTTTTCCTCTTGTGAATGTGAAATAAGCGCTTGCTCTGCGTGAGCTTCTGCCTACTCTGCCTCTTATCTGATGAAGCTGGGCAAGACCCATTCTGTCGGCATTTTCAATAATCAGAGTGTTGACATTCGGAACATCAACGCCCGTTTCGATTATGGTTGTGCAAACGAGAATATCAATTTCACCCTCAAGCAGCCTGCGCCAGACCTCGCTGAGCTCGTCCTCGCTCATTTTGCCGTGACCCACTCCGATATTTGCCTCGGGAAGCAGAGCCTTGATTTCAGCCGCCTTGCGTTCAATCGTTTCAACCTTATTATAAAGGTAATAAACCTGACCGCCGCGGCGAAGCTCCTGCTCCATAGCCTGAACAAGAACGCCCATATCGTGTTCGATAACATAGGTCTGAACGGGCAGTCTGTCCTGCGGCGCTTCCTCGATAACCGACATATCCCTGATGCCCGTCATCGCCATATTGAGAGTGCGGGGTATGGGCGTTGCCGTAAGGGTGAGCACATCAACGGCGGGGAAAAGCGATTTGAGTTTTTCTTTCTGAGCAACGCCGAAACGCTGTTCTTCATCTATTATTATCAGTCCGAGGTCACGGAACTGAACGTCCTTTGAAATAATGCGGTGAGTGCCCACCACAACATCAACCGAGCCTCGCCTTAAGCCTGCAAGAGTTTTGTCGATTTCTTTTTTTGTGCAGAATCTTGAAAGCATACCGGCTTCAATCGGGAAGCCCTCAAAGCGTTTCATTATGGTCTGATAATGCTGGAGTGCAAGAATGGTTGTGGGAACCATTATGGCGCATTGCTTTCCGTCGGCAACACATTTGAATACCGCTCTGAGTGCAACCTCGGTTTTGCCGAAGCCTACATCTCCGCAGAGCAGTCTGTCCATCGGATACGGTTTTTCCATATCCTTTTTTATTTCGTGAATGCAGCGAAGCTGGTCATCGGTCTCAACAAATTCAAACCGCCGTTCAAAATCGCTCTGCATATCAATATCGGGAGAAAATGAATGGCCCTTGACCTTGAGGCGCTTTGAATAAAGGTCGATAA
This sequence comes from Acutalibacteraceae bacterium, assembly GCA_045600535.1. Lineage (GTDB taxonomy): Bacteria > Bacillota > Clostridia > Oscillospirales > Acutalibacteraceae > CAG-177. The sequence goes on from JAZRYD010000063.1 coordinate 39,978, forward strand.
GCTCCTTTGCCATATCCTTAACGGCGGATTTGACCTTTGCTCTGGTTTTCTGCCAATCCTTGCCGCCGAGTCTGCTGAGCTTGAGCGGCTTATCGTCGTTTTTGGGCCCTATATATTTTGAAACCTGGTCAAGCTGGGTTACGGGCACATAAAGATTATCGCCCTTATCATACTGAATTTTTATGTAATCCTTGGTTGTTCCCGCATTTTCAAGAGTGGTTATGCCCTCAAATATTCCTATTCCGTGAGTATCGTGAACAACATATTCTCCGCGGTGCAGTTCGTTGAGATTGTTGAAAGCGTGCTTCGACGATTTCTTTGACGGCGCTTTTGCCTTGACCGTCGGGCGGCTTCTGTATGAAATGAGCGTGAAATTCGCCGAAGGATATTCAAATCCGTATGAAAGACTTCCGGGGAGAATGCAGACCGTTCCTTTCGGAAATTCCTTGGGTGGAACGGGACACCATATGGCACGCACGCCGTCATTCTCCAAATCCTCGGCAAGAGTTTTTGAAGCCTTATCCGTTCCTGCAAGCACGGCGCAGGTCTGACCCTTTTTGCCCGTTATCGCTTCAATATCGTCAAATAATGCCTGATATGCACCGTTCCACGGGCTTATCTGCTTTGCCGTAAAGGTTATCAGCTCTTTTACGGGAGTGTCAAAGCTTCCCCTCGGCAGATTATCAAGATATACCGCGCCGAACTCCGTGTATTTTGCAGTTACCTCATCGGGTGTGAGGGTATATTTATCAAGCCCCTTGCAGAGAATACCGTCCTGAAAAAGTCCCTTGACGGTTTCATTCATCAGCAATGAGCAGGCGTTCATTTTGTCCTTTGCCGAAAACGATTCGCACACAAAGAGCATTGCTCCCTTTGCATAATCGAATATGCTTGCAGGCTCGGGATATATCAAAGGCAAATATTTATCGGCGGAGGTTATCCTTACGCCGTTTTTTATTTTTTCAATATCGGCGTTCAGGTTCTTAAGTGCTTCACCCTTGAAACGGTGATTTTTTATATGCGCTTCAAGAAGTGCAAGCAGAGTTTCATCGGCTGCAAGCACCTCGCGGGCGGGAGTTATGTGTATTTCGTCGGCAGACTCCGTTCTTCTCTGCGTTTCGGGGTCAAAGAATGAAATCGAATCCACCGTGTCGCCCCAGAATTCTATTCGGCAGGGCTCTTTTGAATCCGGCGGAAAGAAATCAAGTATACCGCCTCTGACTGCATACTGTCCCGCGCCGTCAACCTGCTCGGAACGGGTATAACCGCTTTTCATAAGGCTGAAAACAAGCTCGTCAATTTCATAATCCTCACCTGCTTCAACGCTCAGGCTGCCGTTCATCAGCATGGCGGGCGGAACGGTGAGCTGCAATGCCGCTTCGGAGGAAAGCACAACGGCATCATATTCACCGGTCAGCATTTTATCAAGCACCTTAAGCCTTGAATGCTCGTATTCGCGAGAAACGCTCTCGGTTGTGCGGAAAGCAAAATCCCTGGCGGGATAAAGCAGACAGCTTATGCCGAAGCTTTCCATATCCTGCCTCATTCTTGTTGCCGCCGCTTCATCGGGAACAAGAACAAGCGCCTTTTTCTTAAGGCTCGTGCAAAGCCCGCTTATTATATGGGACTTGTGTATATACGAAAGCCCCGTCACGCCTGCGGGGAGGCGTCCTTTATGAACGGCGCCCGCAAGGGACAGGTATTCGGGAATTGATTTTAATATTTCGCTGTAACAGTTCATATTGTTACGCCTGCTTTTCTCAGCGCTTCTTTCAGGATTTCAATATCTCCGTGGCTGTAGCAATGACCGCTCATTCCGGCCGCCGCCGCACCGTCGATATTCTTCTGAACATCGTCAATGAAGAAGCATTCTTCGGGGAGAAGCGAAAATTTTTCAAAAAGCGCAAGATATATTTCCTTTTCGGGCTTTAAAAGCTTATAATCCGCCGATATGATATATCCGTCAAAGAGCGAAAGTGCGGGAATGGTGTCCTTATGCTCGTAAAAATCCTCGGAAGCATTTGACAGCAGATATATTCCGTAGCCCTTTGCCTTAAGCTCTTTTATAAGCTCATACATTTTTTCAAACGGAGGCATATAGGGATAATAATTATGAAGCATATCGTTTACTTTGTCACGGGCGTGAACGGGGATTTTATCCTCTATCTGCTCCCATATTTCATCGGGATAAATTATTCCTCTGTCCTTATCCGACCATAACTGATTCCGGAAAAGCACCCTGAGGGTAATATCCGCGGTTTCCTTATCGAAATATTCGTTTGAAATTTTTTCGGGATTATAATCTATGAGCACTCCGCCCATATCAAATATTATATTTTTAATCATTCGTTTACCTCCGTGCGGCAGCGTATTGATTTATATTTATTTGGAAGCGAGAAGCTAATGTAAGTTTTCAGTTTTAACTGCGCCTTCCCCCTTGGCGGAAGGGGGACCGCTTACGGTGGATTAGGAAAAATTTTCGGTTTTCAGAAAGTTAACTGTCAGAAATATCCACATAAATGGGTACGGGCGTAGCCCGTCATTAACTTATAACCACTCACTTCTGACTTCTAACTTTCAAATAAATAAAATCGGCACGAAGTGCCCCTTAATTCCGCATTCCGCATTCCGAACTCCTAATCCAAAACGCCCGTATTGGTTATGATACCACTTTTTGACCGCAGCAGTCAAGTAAGAAAGAATATATTAAAGATAATTTTAAAATTTATTGAAATTGCCCGAAAAATATGATATTATTAGTTAAAATTAAGTGAAAGAGGCGTATTTATGAAAAAGATTATTTCAATCGTTCTCACCGTTTCGCTCCTGCTTTCAATCTGTGCGGCAGGCGCAAACGCAATCAGCCCCGTAAAAACATCATGCGGCGGCCAATGCGGTAATTATCCCACCATCATTGTTCCCGGTATCGGTCAGTCAAATGTATGGCTTCTCGATGATAACGGAGATTATGAGCTTGATGCAGACGGCGAAAGAATAAACTGCTTCCCCGCTTACTTCCCTGTTGCAAAAATAATCGGTGCGGCTCTTATTCCCGTTCTTCTTTCCCTCATCACTCAGCACAATATAGGCCTCAAAAATGCCGTTTCAAAAATTGTTGACATATGCTTCGGAATGAATATGAGCGATAACAACGGCAAGTGCCTCGGCAATGTTGAGGTTGAAAAGTATCCCTATTCGCTCGCCGAATGCAGCGACTATGAAAAAGACCAGATTTACGGCAATGTTCCCATCAGCGAATGCGGAATAAACATCGGAGAAGACCATCTTTATTACTTTGCTTATAACTCATTCGGCAACAATATCGCAATCTGCGACGAGCTTTATGAGTTCATTCAGCAGGTTAAGAGAGAAACGGGCCACGATAAGGTAAATATCGTTCCCATCAGCCTCGGCGGAACGGTTGCAAACGGACTTCTCGAATATCACCCCGAGGTTTATAATGACCTGCACAAGGTTATTTACATTATTCCCGCTCTTGACGGCAGCACAATCGTAGGCGATGTTTATAAGAAAGACATTACTTTCCTTGATAAAAATCAGCTTTACCGCACCTTCCTTGAGGGCCTTATGGAAGAGAGTCAGGCAAAGCTCATAGAGATTGCTCTCAGAATATTCCCCGATGAGCTTCTTATGGATTTCCTCAACGATACCTGCGATATTCTTATTGAAAAAGTACTTCTCAACTGCACGAATATGTGGGCACTCGTTCCCTCAAAGGATTATCCCGCTCTTGCGGCAAAATATCTTTCAACTCCCGATAAGGCTGAAATCAGAAGACAGACAGAGCGTTACTATCAGGCTCAGCTCAATTCCGATGCAAATATCCTCAAGCTTAAGGAAAACGGCGTTCAGGTATTTGATATAGTTGACTATGATTTTCCGCTTTATAATATAGGCAATTCGTGGAATGCAGACAATGCAGACGGCGTTATTCATCTTGACTCAACCTCAATGGGTACACATTCGGCAAGATGCGGCGAAACCCTTCCCGCAGGTTACACACAGAAGAATATCAACTGTTCAAATCCCCTGCATAACCACATTTCTCCCGACAATGTTATTGACGCTTCCGCAGGTCTTCTTCCCGACCACACCTTCTATTTTGACGGTCAGGGTCACGAGGGCACGGGCAGAAACGATATAATTATGACTCTTGCAACTGCCCTTATTTCAAATGACGATATAGAGGACGTTTACAGCAACCCGAATTTCCCGCAGTTCAATGTCGGCAGAGAAACAAAGAGCCTGAGAAGAAGCGACCTTCCCAACGCAAAGAAAGCTCTTGAAAGAATAAATGCCGGTGAACTTACCGTAACCGCAGAGCAGAAGGCAAGACTTGAAAAAGCCATAAACGACTGCGAAGCAATGCTCAAGAGAACCGTTGCCGTTGCCGGAGAAGCTGAGGCAATTGAGGAAGAAATAAATGCTGTTTTGCGTGACATCGGCGTTTACGGCGAAGATAAGGGAGACCCCACCTTCGGATTTGCTTACGGTATCAATTCATTCCTTGATAAGTGGTACGGCACAAACGGATTCTCCGAGATGCCTCTGCTCACGATTCTGAACATATTCCACTTTATCACGAGTATATTTACAAAGTAAGCTCATACAGTAAAATTGGGGCTGCGCTAAATGCGACAGCCCCTTTATAATTTTTAATTCGGAATTCGGAAGTCGCTCCGCGAATCCCTCATCAGTCACTTCGTGACAGCTTCCCCCAAGGGAAGCCGCTTCTCAGCCTTCCCCGTGGGGAAGGTGGCGGCGCAGCCGTCGGATGAGGCAGTGCGGAGCACCAAAGAGAATTAAGAATTGTCGTGCCGA
>JAZRYD010000064.1:0-14663 GCA_045600535.1 Acutalibacteraceae bacterium
GCCGTAAATTTCCATTTTTAATTATTCCTTTCACAGATTATTCGGTATCATAATAATTTTTTATTTCCATAATAGCAAACAATCCGGAAAGCTTACAATGAGTAAGGTAAGTTCGTTCTGAAAATCACAATGGTAGTACCAAAAAAATATATAACAAAACAGCAGGCTTTCAAAATACAACTGCAACAATTTTCGGTTTCGTAACAGGTATTTAAATTAAAAGATGCTGATGAAAAAAAACGGATTAGCCGATGCTGCAACGAGTATATAAATATGTTATGGTATTGTTCCATTGCTGATTATGATAAAAGTAATTTTTCGTTGATATATAAGACTTTTCAACGATAGTTTCACTACTTGGCAAGCAAGGCAAACCTATATAGGTTTCGCAAATTTGCTTGTTGGGTAAAGCACAAACCCTTTACACATCTGAAAATAAATTTTCAGAGCAGACGCATCTTCGATGCTCAAAAAACAAATCGCCTGAGATAACAATTCGGATTTTCCGGATTGTTCACAGGCGATTTTTCATTTGAATATTTTATGAACAGCGTATTTGAAAGCAAAGTTTTTAATTCGTGAAATTTATTTTTTATTGCCGGCGGCGTTCAGGAAAAACGGCATAAGAGCATCGTGCAGATTGTTTTTCATTTCCTGAGTTGTTCCATCTATGTCACCTATTGCGGCAATAACGGCATCAACCATTTTTTCGGCAGTAATAATTCTGTAAGGCAATGTCCCCTTTCCTTTTGAAAGATTGAGCTTGATTTGCTCGAAAATTTCCGCCGTCATTTTCTGCGTTTTCTTAATTCCCGTAATCATTTTTTCTTTTTCGGATTTGATAATCGAAATAAATCCACGCTGAATTGCAACAAGGTCACTGCGCTGATTCTGAATTTTGGCAAGGTTTATTTCGGCAACTGTTTCATCATTTACGGTATCACCGAGGATATCCTTAACCATATCAAGAATCTGATTTTGAGAAGCAATTGCCGCTTCGGTTGTGTCCGTAAAATATGCGGAAATCATTTTTATCAGCGTTCCGAAATTCGGACTTTCAATAAGAATATTCAAAACATCCGCATCAACTTCACCGCTGTAAATTTTCTTTGCGGCAGCAGCAGACAAGCCGAGTTCATCAATATGATAATTTGCGGGGACAGGTTCATCGGTTACGCCGAGAATAAAGTCGGTTGAAACTCCGAAAATTTTTGCAGCCGCAACGATAATATCATCGCTCACCTTTTGTATTTCGCCTTTTTCAATTCGGCTCAAGGTTGACGAATCAATACCGATTTTTGCGGCAAGCTCGGACTGCTTCATATCGTTTTGTTCACGCAGATATTTAATTCTTTCATTAAGTAATTTCGGAATACCGTTCATTTTAATCATCTCCTTATGTGAATTATATACCAATTTTTGTCAATAGTCAATTTTGCAATTCTGCAATTTTTCGATTGAATTTTAATTTAATTTTGCATTGATACATAAAATCAACAATCATCTTTTTATCTTTGCTATATTAGCAACAGGAAGTGCACATCCTGAAAACGGAAATATAAATTGCCGTCTACTGTATTTCAAGCGGTATTTCTGTTCAAAATAATTGAAAGGAGATGATTGTTGCCTATGATTTCGGAGGTCTGCGAGAATCAACGCATTGCATATTACTGGTTATCCCGTGAAGAAAAAGATGATGATAATATGCAAAAAGAACTCAATCAGAAATACAAGGAATGGAAAAATAAAGGATATAAAGTTTGCACCTTTGTTTCCGGCAGCGGAAATCTTGTGGACTTGACCAAAGAATTATTGATTCATAACAAATTGGCAATGGCAAAGAAAATCAGCGAAGAAACGGTGAGCAAGCCTTGCAAAAGTCACCGTTCTCCCGAAAGATAAATTTAAAAATGGTTGAAAAATAAAATTTAATATGTTACAATGTTGTTAATATATATCAAATGTATATTAACAACATTGAACGGAGAAAGAAAATGAGTGTTAAAAAAATAGCGGGTTATCTCAGAATTTCGGTTGATACCGAGCTTGATAAAGATAACACCTCAATAGAAAATCAGCGCACCATTATCCAATCTTATGTTGAAAGAACCTTTCCCGATGCGGAGCTTGATTTTTACGAAGACCGTGACCGAAGCGGTTACACATTTGAGCAGAGAGAAAATTATCAGCTTATGCGTCCGAAGCTGATGAACGGCTACTATAACATTCTCATCGTCAAAGACTTTTCCCGTTTTTCACGAAGAAACGGAAGAGGTCTTGTGGAGCTTGAAGAATTGCGTGATGCCGGAGTGCGTATCATTTCAATCGGTGACAGCATTGACTATCCGACTTATGATGAATGGATACAAATTCAGATGAGATTTTTCGTCAACGAAATGCCTGTTACAGATGCTTCCAAAAAGGTTAAGGGAGTTATCAACAGCAGACAGAATGAAGGCAAATGGATATGCGCCGTTCCTTACGGATACTACATCACCAATTCAAAAGAGATGAAATTTGCAGTTGACGAAAAGGCTGCCGAAGTTGTCAGAAAAATTTTTGAGTTATACATTGACGGTTGGGGATACAAAAAGATTGCCGATTATCTGACCGATGACGGCATACCCACCCCGAGAATGGTCGAAAAGGAACGCAAGGAAGCCGACGGAAGCACAACAAAAATCAAAGCAAGTCCCATATGGTCAATTCCGACAGTCTCCGGCATATTAACAAACGATTTTTACATCGGCACTCTGCGTCAGAAAAAATATACCCGAACCAAAATAAACGGCTCGGATAAAAAGCTTGATTCCGATGAAAACATCGTTTTTGAAAATCATCACGAAGCGATAATTGATGTCCGAACCTTTGCAAAGGCTCAGGAGCAATTAAAAACAAGAACAAAATCAAATTACAGAGGTGTCAAAAAATACGACACTTCGTATTCGGGGTTTTTGTTCTGCGGCGACTGCGGAAGTCCGATGTTCTCAATGAGCAGACCCGATTTGGCTCCGGCTTATACCTGCGGCACATACCATAAGCGTGGGCTGAAAGGCTGTACTTCTCATCATGTCAGAACCGATATGCTTGATGTTATGATTAAAAAATACATTGAGCGTGTTATGATGAATTCGGAAAAGATGATTGCGGAGCTTGAAAAAGCCATCAAAAACGAACCGCAATCCGTTAAGGCTTCGCAGTCTGCTCTTGAAACGCTTGAGGTTGACCTTTCAAAAGCAAAGGACGAATTTAAGGCGACAAAAAAGCAAAAAATCAAAGAGCTTATGAAAAATGAAGATAATCAGGAGCTTATAGAAGAAACCTTTGCAGAAATTGAAGAAGAGCTTCAGACTAAAATAGACGGTTTGGAAAAACAAATTGCATTTGCGGCCGAAAGGCGGAATACGGTTATCCAGGTCAATCGGATTTCAAAAACCGCCATTGATATTTTCCGTGAAATTCTCGATAAGGAAAAGCTTGATAAAAATGATTTATCACTTATTATTGATAAAATCATAGTGCTTGAAGATAATATCGAAATTCAGTTGAAAGCCGATATTGCAATGCTGCTTGAATGCGGCACGGTTACGAAAGAGCTGATTGAAAAGTCAAACTATGTAGGTAACGCCGTAAATTTTAAGTGGGACACCGAGAGTATCGCAAAAGCCACAATAGTCCAATCTGCAACAAATCAGAGGGACAAGGCTTTCGGTGTCAATGTTATATGTGAGGGCGACCCGCTGGAGATTTACACAGATGTTGACGGTGAGGTTATATTCAAGAAGTATTCGCCTATCGGGGAGCTTAACTCCATTACGGCGCAATATGCGGATGTGCTTTTCAGGGGAACAGGACTTCCGGTTATCGTCACCGACCGTGACAGTGTTATTGCCTGCGCGGGAATTTCAAAGAAAGAGGTCATTGACCGCAGGGTAAGCCAGAGCCTTGAGGGACTTATGGAGCGACACGAAAACTATGTCTGCGCCGTTGACAGCGAACGCATAAAGCCCGTTGAGGGGCTTGACAAGGACGCTGCCGTAGCGTTTTCAATAGTCGGCGGTGGAGATGTTTCGGGTGCACTCGTTATGCTCATGCACGAAAACGGCTCATGCCCGACCCAGACCGAAACCAAGCTTGCGCAGATTGCGGCTTCGTTTCTCGGAAAACAGATGGAAGAATGAGAAAACTGCGGAGCAAAAGATGCTTCGTAACGCCTTATTCGTCATATTGAATACAATTATCAAAAAGCCCTCTGCTTCATTCAATCGGCAGAGAGCTTTTTACTTATGGTAACTGATTTTTAATAGTTTATTTCAATCTGTTCGGATTCTTCGGCAGGTTCTTCTTTCGGTAATTCTTTTTCTTCGGGAACGGTATTATTCGCAAGTCCGAGGAAGATGAAAAAGAACGGTGCAATGAAAATAAACGAATTTCCGACAAACGCCGAGCCTATATATCCGAGTGCGCCGGCAAGGCAGCAGAGCGTTGCATTATCAACATATTTTCTTCTTTTCAGCGCCTTGATATATATTGAAACAAGTCCCGCTATATAAATCAGTCCGGCAGGGATTCCGTAATATGCCATATTTTCAAGATATTCGTTGTGTGCCTTATCCTGAGAGGTATCTTCAAGAAGTCTTTCGGCAGTTCCCTCAAAGCCGAAGCCGATGAACGGCTTTTCTTTTATGTAACGGGCTGTGTTTACCCAGAGACCCCATCTGTAAGTTCCGGCGGCTTCTGCATTTTCATCATTTTCCACAATCATTTCAACATCTTTTCCGAACTGTGTAAGCTCGCTGAAAAAGCTCGGTGTAAAGAGTCCGACAATGAATATAATCACAAGGAAAAGAGCGAATATCGCAAGCGCTTTTGCGCTGAATTTATGTTTCTTTACCGAAACGGCAACTACGAGGAAAATAAATGCAACAACGCAGGCGATAAATCCGCCGAGGCTGTCATTTATCGCAAGAACAACCGTATCAAAACAGAATGTTATGAATGCGAATATTCTTCTTGCTCTGCTCTTATCAAGCAGCGAAAGCGCAGCGGAAAGCATTATTGATATTGTAAGATAATATGCGTAGAAATTGAAATGATAGAATATTCCGGAAAAAAAGTTTGCTGTTATGATATTAACTGGTGTAACATATTCATCAATTACAGTCAGTATTCCGATAACTATACCTGTTGCAAGGAAGAAATACATAATTGCATACTTATAGTTTTCTTTTTTGATAAATGAGCCGCAAAGATAAAACACAAGAAAATAGCAGAATATCGAAACTATGCCCTCTCCGCGAACGGTAAATCCCATTATATAGTTAAATTCGGTTTTGTTTGCCATTGTTGAAACGAGTATCAGCAAAAGATACACAAGGAAAAACAGCATCGGTAAATTATCGGGATAGCGCTTTATGCTGTGGGATTTTACATATGATTTATATGAGGCATAGGCGATAATCGCAAAAAATGCACCAAGCAAAAATGAAAAATGTATTATCGGAGTATAATAATCACCCGGCATTTCTCCGGTTGCCAACAGATGATATAATTCATCATCAACCGCTTCCGAGCTGTAGTTGATTGCATAAACAATCATATGTACTATCGGAGTGAGCAGATAAATAAAAAGCGGAACGAGCATCCATTTTTCATAATTCTTTGTAAAAATATCATTCAGAGTATATCTGTTTTCCGTAAGTTTTTCCCATTTTGACATATTTATATTTCCTTTCACTTATCGATTCTCCATGCGGTTATGCCGTGAGCCAGCCTGTCGGATTCCGGAGGAAGAGTCATATAATCTCCATATAACCGAGTGAGAAACTTATCGCAGTTTGCCGGTGCCCTGAACTCTTCTCCCTCAAACATACATTTCCCGAGCGGATATATCCAATCCTTCTCATAATACACATTTTTATTTGTTGGCCATGTTCCGTCCGTAAAATGATTTGAATTGATATTTTTCTTATTCATTCTGTCTGCAATGACATCAAACAAACGCGTTACTTTCGTATTTTTTCCCAAAATACAATATATGATTTTAAGAATTGAATTTGCTGCGAGTTTAAGAAATCTGTGCTTCGGGAAAATCAAATTTATTTTTGATATTCCCGCCCATAATATTCTTCTCAGAACATTCTGTATATTAAACATCACATTGAAGCGCCTTTTGTCATCGGAACAATGGTCCAACGGAAAAATATCTATCCATACGTACATAGGTTTTTCAAAAAAAATCATCGGGTCAACCGCTCTTACCGATGTATCGTATACTTTTATGAACGGACAAAATGCATCGCTTTCTCCCGGAAATACAAAAACAATATTTCCCTCTGCCGGCTTTCCCTTACGCATCTCAATAAGCTTATTATATGATTCTCTCGGCATTATAATATCAATATCATCATCCCACGGGATAAACCCTTTATGTCTTACCGCGCCGAGCAGAGTGCCGCCGTCAAGAAAATATTCAAGTTCGTTTTTTTCTAAAAATCTTACAACCTTTTTCAGAATTTCAAGCTCGCAAAGCTGAATTTCACGGAGCGATAAATATTTTTTGTCATTATCCACAACTAATTATTTCCTCCTTTATTTCCGAAAAATTTCACCATACTGCGTATTTCCTTTCCGAAAAACAGTATGCCAGCAATCAAATAAAGCAATCCGAAAACAACACAATAGATAATCCCGTGAATAATAAAACTCGGGATATTTGCTTCAGCCGGAGAAATAAGCTTTCCGCAAATAAAATATCCTATAACCGCAAAAGCCGAAAAAACAATCAATTTTTTATAGAACACAAACTGTTTTCTGCTTTTGGTCAGCTTTTCGGTAAAGCGCACCTGAAATACCATTCTGAACAGCATTGCGGCACAGGTTCCCGCCGCAACTCCCGCAAGCCCGAATTTTTTCACAAGCAACAACGAAATAATTATATTTATGGCTGCTTCCGCAAAGGCGATTTTTTCGATTTCTTTAAATTTGTTCGCCGTATATGACAAATTCAAATGCGGCAATTTTATAAGATAAATTGCCTCGGAAAGTAAAATCAGCGCTCCGAACAACGGCTTACAGTAATCAGCATCGTTTATATCCTTTGTATAAATCATTACGAACGGCGTTATCAGAAGTCCCGCAACGGAAAAAAGCAGATATACAATCCAGAAAACGGTCATCTCATAGCAGTCCATTTTTTCGTTGAGTTCTTTTTCATCACCGCGCGCATACGCCTGCCCGATAACGGGTATAAAAGAATCGGTGATTGATGTGGTTACCTGCTTCAATCCGTTTGATACGATTCCGTATACGCTGTAAACGGAAACCGTCAGAAAATCCGCAAACACCGCAAGAATTGTGGCGTCTGTGCTGTTATGTATAAACGCCGCGGTATTAATTGCAAATCCGTTCCACCTCTGCGACAGCAGCGATTTATCCCTCGCCGCGGTTTTATCGAGACTGTAATTTTTCCTGACCGAAGCGTTATACACAAACATCTGCATACACATAACTGCGGAGGTTATCATTTCAACAAGGTGAATACTCGGATATATGCGAACGGATAAAACCACAAGCAGAATATTTGCGGTTTTCAGTACTGCCTGTGTAAGAGAAACGACATATATTTTTTTATCGGCAATCAGCAGGGTTCTGTTTGTCAATGAAAAAACATATTCAACAAAAAGATTCAGGGATAAAATTACGATAAGCAGTGAAACATATGAATTTGAAAATTCCGAATCAAAAAATCTCGGGAAAACAACCGCCACCGCCGCCGCATATGCTGAATATATGCAGCCGATTTTTATATAAAACCCTTTTGCCGTATTAAAAACAGAGCTCAGCTTTGAACTGTCATTTTCAATAAGCGGTTTATACATATTTGCCGAAATAACGGAGGTTATTCCGCCCTCAAGCAAAGAAATATAAGATAAAAACTGGTTTGCAGACGAAACTATACCGTTTACACCCGAGCCGAAACTGCGGAGAATTATCCCGGGCATAATAACTCCGCTCAGTATTGAAATGCCTTTCAGAAAAAGGCTGCATATCATATTAAAAAAGGTTACATTTCCCTGCTTAATCCGTTCAAAAAATTTTTTCATTGAGCATTCCCGTTTAATAAAATATTATCAGTAAAGGAAGTTGAATATATGCTTGTCTATTTTCCGGCTATACCCGTCTTTTCTTTCAGCCGTTTGATTCTGAAGACCCATTTTTCACCCAAAAAATCTTTCAGCTTCATTTTAAATTTATTTACACCATGCACCCAGCTTCCGTCAAAATGATGGATTGACACGGTGTTTTCCGTGATTTTTAAAGTTCTGTCCCACATATCCTTAGGGCAGAAATATTCAGAAGAATAAATTCGCATACTGCCTATCATTTGATTTGTGTTGTTTTCTATTAGGCCAAGCCTGCGAAAAACTTCGGAATTAAGTTCAGGTGACGGAATCATATTAAGAGTTCCGTCCGGGTTTATAAAATGCAAATCATTATATGAATCCATCAATTCTTTTATTATTCTGTTTCCCGGTTCGGCTCCAAAACCTAATCCAAAATTAACAACATTCGATGGGGTTTCAAAACCTGCATATGCTTTGTTTTCAAGCAAATCATCCAATGGCTTAACAACTTCTACATCGGTATCCAAATAAATACCGCCGTAGTTATAAATAATCCACAAACGAATATAATCGGGCACGAATCCCCATTTTTTTGCTTTATATGCCTCTCTTACATAAAGCGGAGCGGAAGAAATATCATAGTTACTCTCGTTCCATTCGATTATCTCGTAATCCGGACAATATTTTTTCCAGCTTTTTATACATTTTTCTGCCATTTTCGGCAAAGGCTTACCGCCGAACCAACAATAATGGATAGTTTTCGGTATCATATCATTCAAACCTCATTTTTAAATCAGCAATCCTGATTTTAAGTTCCGGCAAATATGCCATAAGGAAAAATTTAAAATAATCCTTACTTATAATACTGCTTTTTTCTCTTATATCGGGCAGTAATTCTTTCAGTCTTTTTCTTACGGGAAGAACTTTATTTTTGAAATCGGAGCTTGCATAAGCACGGTTCATAAACGCATTTGCGGCAAGAAAATACCCGTAAACCCCGTAATAATGTATTTCCGGATAAAATTCATCTATATAATCAAGCATATCTTCAGCCGCTTCCGTAATATAATATACGCCGTCATTCCATTCACTGTTGCATATGCTTCCGTTTCTTATAACATAATGATAGTGTATGGCGCTGCAATGTACAATGCACTCCGAATCCCCGAACATTTTATAGGTGGTTGCAAAATCCTCATAGATTTTTCCTTTGGGAAAGGGATATTTTACCGCAATCCTTCTGCTGTAAAGCTTAGCCCACGCGGAAACTCCGAATGTTTTCTCGCAAAGCATCTGAGCCAATGCATCGGAAGGAGATAAAACGGAATATTTATTTTCCATCTCTGTTGTTTCGCTGTTATCATAACTGTTTTCGACAACTATATCAACCGTTTTTCCACAGGTATCAACATTCAGTCCGTTTGACAGAAACTCTATGAATTGTTCATCAACATAATCATCGCTGTCGATATATGTGATATATTCTCCCGATGCGATTTTTGTTCCCGCATTTCTGGCATCGGATAAGCCGCCGTTTTCTTTGTGAATAACTTTTATGCGGCTGTCCTTTGCGGCGTATTCGTCACAAATTACGGGACAGTTGTCGGGTGAACCGTCATCAACAAGAATTATTTCAAGATTTATATATGTTTGGCTGATAATACTGTCAAGGCATTTTCTCAGATATTCTTCAACATTGTAAACAGGAACAATAACACTTATCAACTCATTTCTCATTTCAGACATCATCTTCTTTCAATGCAATAAGAATTTTTACTGAGTTTTTTTGTATGTATTCCTTATAAAAGAATACAGGCGCGGTGAAACAACAAACACGGCAGACAGAATTTTTTGAAATCCGTGAATTTCACTCCTGCATTTTTTGTAAAGCTCTTTTGAAAGCTTAATATATTTCCGGTAATGTTCTTCTTTTCTCTCGGAATTTTTCGCTTCGGAAACAATAATACGCAGGCATCTGAATTCTCCGACCAAAGCGTAAATATAAAATTCCGTATCTTTATATCTTTCGCTTCTGCCGTGAGCGGCATCATAAAACTGCAAAGCCCTTAACCCTTTGTTAACGGTTGTAATTGATTTTTCTCTTATGCGATAATTATAAAACGTTTTATCCGTAAATACAGCCGTTTGTGCTTTTTCGGCAATAAGGTGCAATATTTTCATATCCTCAAATATTTCACCCTCGGGAAATCTTATATCCGAAAAAAGCTCTCTTTTATACAGCTTGTTCCACAAGTATGATTTTTCGTCCTCTTTGAGCAAAAGCTTTAAAAAAGTTTTACCGTCAACTGTTTGCGGACTGTGGAATTCTTCTTTTGATTCCATCTGAAATTTTTTCACACCGCATACGGATATATCGGATTTATTTTCATTTAAGGCTTTCAGAAGTACTTCAAACATATTTTTTTCCGCAATATCGTCCGGGTCAACCCAGCCGATGTATTCGCCTGTTGCGGCATCAAGTCCCGCATTTCTTGCGGAACTTACTCCGCCGTTTTCTTTGTGAATAACCTTTATGCGGCTGTCCTTTGCGGCATATTCGTCACATATTGCCGGACAGCTATCGGGTGAGCCGTCATCAACAAGAATTATTTCAAGATTTTCATAAGTCTGATTTATTATGCTGTCAAGACATTTTCCGAGATATTCTTCAACATTATAAATCGGTACAATTATACTGATAAGCTTACTGTTCATTTTAAGCAAAATCTCCCGAATCGGCAAAAGCAGCCTCAAACTTTTCAACTGCGGCATTTATATTGAAATCCGTATTGTTTATTTTTACTTTTCTTGAAGCCTCATTATCATATTCCGTAATTTTTTCAACCCATTCCGGAATATCGCCGTCATTGATTCCGATAAACTCAACATTATCGCTGATTTGGGTTTCTCTGCTGATAGTATCGGAAAAAAGACATTTGAGTCCCGATAACTGAGCTTCAAGCGCAACAAGGCTCAGCCCCTCAAAAAGCGACGGAAACACAAAGACATCCATTGCCTGATAAAGTTTTTCGGTTTCCCTGCTTTCTTTGATAAAAACAATATCTCCGAGCAGTCCGAGCTTCTCAAACTCATTTTTTATTTCGTCAAATAATTCTCCCTGACCCACAAGCATAAGCTTCGAGTCCGGTTCAAGCTTATGATATTCACTGAAAATCTTTACAAGATATTTATGATTCTTCTGCTCCTGAAATCTTCCTATATGACCGAGCACAGTCGAATTCCCGAGCTTATATTTTTCTCTTGTTTCTTTTCGCGTTTCTTCATTAAAAGCATATTTCTCAAAATTCATCGCATTCGGAATAACCGTAAACGGTTTATCTCCGAACAGCCATTTGCCGGCAAGCTCAGAGCAGGCAAAGCGTTTATCCGCAAGCAGATTTATTACGGGCTTATTGATTTTATGCAGAAGTCTTCTTGCCGCTCCGACAGGCATACCGGAATTATGACAATGCACGGCAGCCGCTTTTCCTTTTGACTTTGCCGCAAGCAAAGGAACGATATTCGCCGCAGAAAGAGTATTTATATGCACAAGGTCATAATCCGAAGCTGCTTTACGGATTGCAAAAAAACATTTTAACGGGTGCTTTTTGAAAAACGGAACTTTTATGATTTTGCTTCCGCTTTTTTCATATTCATCGGCAAAATACATTCCGTTATACATATCAACAAAGTCGAAATGAAAACTTTCATTGAATTTATGATAGTAGTTATAAAAATACATTTCCGTTCCGCCGAGCTTATCGGTCATTCCGATTTCGAGAATTTTCATATCCGACCCCTATTTAAGATTTTTGTATTTCAGAATTCCGTTAACGGTGTCCGGGCATTTATAGATATAATCAAGTGTTCTTATGTTGATTGGTTTTTCAATATGCTCCGGCTTCTTTCCTCATTTCTTCGGCTTTTTTCTCAACAGATTTTTATAAATAAATTCTCTGATAAAATTAGGCATATAGCATATTGCCATATGGGGAACAATGCTTACCAAATATTCTTTTAAGCTGAAATATCCGTTTTCAAGCTGTTCTTTCTTGAATTTTTTTATGCTTTTAAAATATTTGTGTCCGCCCCGTCTTTTATAGAAATCTTCGTTTATTCTCATATAACAGCAGATTTCCTGAATATTAAAGCATTTGCAGCCGCTTCTGAGCATACGGAGCCACATATCATAATCCTCACAGAGATAATATTCTCTGTAATTTCCGCTTCTGAGAATTTCACTTTTTTTATACATAACCGACGGGTGCCTGAACGGATTACGCTTTTTGGAAAATTCAATTATTTCTTCATTCGTTTCGGGAAGAATGACATTGCATATAACATTATCAATTGAGCCTGTAAATTCCGAAACATTCGTCCCGACCATTGCCAAATCCGGCTCTTTTTCAAACATCGCAAATTCTTTTTCTATTCTGTCGGGCGTTGAATAATCGTCGGAATCCATACGCGCGATAAATTCGTTTGAACATTCCGTGACTCCCCGTTTCAGAGCTAAACCGAGACCCATATTCTTTTCAAGAGGAACGGTTTTGATTGTATCGGGATATAACTGTGTATATTTGTCAATCACGGAATATAATTCATCTGTCAGCTTTCCGTCTTCAACGATAACGAATTCATTCGGCACAACGGTCTGTTCAAGCATACTTTTTATGCTCAGGTCAAACCATTCCGGATTATCCTTATAATAAACGGACATCAGAACCGAATATTTTCTATCCATAAGCATATTTCCTTTGCTCCGTCAATCATTCCGCACCGTCACGACTGATTACCGCAATAACGGTTCTCAGCACGCAGAGGAAATCAAGATATGCGGAAAAATTCTTCACATAATAATATTCAAGCTCAAGTCTTTCACGGTAATCAATATTCGACCTGCCGTTACAGCCCCACCAGCCGGTTATGCCGGGTTTCACCTGCTGATAAAGCTTCATTCCCCCGTGTGCCTCAAGCTCTCCGAGCACCAGCGGGCGCGGACCGACAAGCGACATTTCACCATTTATGACATTGATTATCTGCGGTAATTCGTCTATTGAAGTTTTTCTTAAAAATCTGCCGAGCGTGGTTATTCTCGGGTCATCGGTCAGCTTTTGATTTTCGTCCCATTCGGCTTTATATTTCGGGTCTTTAATCAGCTCGGAAAGGATTTTATCCGCATCGGAAACCATTGTTCTGAATTTGATTATATTTATCGGCTTTCCGTTTTTTCCTATTCTTTTCTGCTCATAGAAAATTTTTCCTTTATCGCCCGAAGCGGCATATATAAGCTTTACGGCTGCCGCAATTATCCCGAGCAGAGGCAAAAGCACTATACCGATAACAATATCCAAAAGGCGTTTTATTACAAGATAAAATCTCTGGAGCGGCGTAAACTCATATGTTCCTACGCTCAGCGTTTTATAAACGCCCACATCGGATATGTTATAATCCTCCGTGCCGAAGCCTATCATCGCTTCAACGCTCATATGTATTCCCGTTCCGTTGGCGATAAGCTTTTTATACTGTACTGCCGAAAGCACCGATGGTTCGGCGGCGATAAGCACCTCGTCCGCACCCTCCGAGATTATGCGGTCTGCAATATCTTCTCCACCGGCGAAAACCTTTATTCCGCTTATTTTTTCGGTATCTCCCCCGTCGGCAAGATATATTCCGATAAATTCATATGCTTCAAAGTCGCCTGCGGCGGCATTGTGCAGAACCTCTTCGATATTATCTCTGTTTCCGACAACGAAAAGTGAAATCTTCTCCGCATTGACATTCTTGATTTTCTCCGATAATGCAAGCTTTTTCCACAGGCATTTGAGAATGAGCGACAAAATAAAATATATGCCGTACATTGTAAGAACCGTCTGTCTTGAAAAGAAAGTACCTATTTTGAAAACATAGAAAATCACGCTCGAAATAAGCAGATTATATATGTTCAGCAGGAGCGAACGGATAATTTCCTCATAATAAGGTCTGCGGAATATTCCCTGATAGGGATTTGAGAAAAGACAGATAACCGTGTTCAGCAGAATAACCGTGAAAAGCAGTGGCGCCCACACATCTGTATGTACGAAATCGAAGCTTCCGAATTTTATGCGGTAGGAAAATACGAACGATATTATCAGCGAAAGCGCATCAATTATCAGGAAATCAAGATGGGTTATATTTTCGCCGTTCTTTTTGCCGCTCATATTCTCACCGCCTATCATCTTATATTTAATTTATTATATCATAATTTATTTGTAAAATCAAGATAAAACAGACCGCAATCCCCTTGAAGGACTGCGGTCTGAATTGATTTTATCGGTTTATATGTGATTTATAACGGAAAGAACCGTTTCCTTGGCATCGCCTAAAAGAATTGTTACGCCCTCGCCCTTTGAATACAGCGGATTTTCAACTCCGGCATATCCGGGCTTAAGGTCATAATTAAAGATTACAACGTGTTTTGCCTTATCTGCCGCAAGCACGGGCATTCCGTAAATCGGCGTTCCCTCGGCTTCTCTTGCCGCGGGATTTACAACATCG
>JAZRYD010000065.1:0-10636 GCA_045600535.1 Acutalibacteraceae bacterium
TTGCACGCAGAGGATATTATGACATATCCGAAGCGTACAAGTCTATGCACTGTTTATGATTGAACCGCCGTGTACCGAACGGTACGCACGGTGGTGTGAGAGGTCGGCTACTCAACTAATGGGTAGCCTCCTACTCGATTATCTTTTCTTCTTTTGCAAGATTTGAAATTTTCGGCAGATTCCATCTGAAAACCGTGGCAAGTGTTCTGATAAGAAGAATAACTCCCACGCCGATAAGCATTGCCGGAATACCTGAAAGGATACCGTTATCAACCATAATCTGATAAACGAGTGCGCCTGTCATTGCGGCAAGAGCATATACTCTTTTATAAAGAATAACGGGTACTCTGCCTGCCATTATATCACGGATTACTCCGCCGCCTACACCTGTAAGCAAGCCGACGAAAATCGAAAGAAACGAGTTTTCGCCGAAGCCGCAGGAGGCGGCTGCATTTATTCCGCCGATAGTGAAAACCGCAAGACCGATTGAATCAAAAATATTTATTATTTGAGAATAGATATAAAAATGAGACTGTATTTTTTTACCGAAAAGTCCCGCAACGATAAAAGCAATTACCGATGTTATTATTGCGGTCAGAGCAAAAACGGGATTTCTGAATGCGGTAGGCGGCAAATATCCGAGAATAATATCGCGGACAATTCCTCCGCCGACAGCAGTAACCATTCCGAGAACTATTGCGCCGAAAATATCGAGTTTTTTCTCAAGTGCGGTAATAACTCCCGTAATTGCGAAAACGACTGTTCCTATCATTTCAAAAACAAAAAATACCGTATCCGTCATTATAATATCTTCCTCTTTAAAATATATGATATAAAAAACCTCGTTCTTGAAACAGAACGAGATTTTTCACAGTATTAAAAAAATATGGCAACAATTCAATCGGCAGGTTGGCAACCCTGCATCTCTTTAAGGCCTGCAAAACAGGTGTGATAGCTGCCCGTTCTATCCTCAACTGAACTAATCACCATATGTACTAATTATATGTTACATCAAATTAAATTATTTGTCAATAGTAAATTTCCATAAGCAATTTTTATTCAGATAGTCTGTAATTTGACTGTCAGTAACAGAATATGCCGTTCTGAATGATAAGTTTCCTTTATCGTTTAATCTGATAGCCACCAAAAACCCGTTATCAAGTCTTTTAATAAGCTGCAAACTTTCAGTACCGTTTTTATTTTTTATACCGATATAATCAGGAGAAGAAATAATTAACGGTATAACAGAAAGTATTTCATCCAAGCTCAGATTGTTTGCATCATTTTTATGTTTATCAAGATGTTCAATACGGTCTTTCCAAAAAAGTACGGTTCTGTTTTTTATTTTGTTTGCAAATTCGGGTGAATGTACTTTAATACTGTTAAAAACTTCTTCGCTTATCTTTCCGATTGATATACATTTATATTCTTTATTTTGAAAATCACTTAAAATATCTATCGACATAAATTATACACCCGAATTATTCTTTGTACTTCCTGAGCTTTTTAAAAAATTCTGTTAACAGCGAAGAGCATTCGTCTGCCATAAATCCGCTTATAACCTCGGGTTTATGATTATACGGCAGGTCAAAAAGATTTATAACAGAGCCGCACGAACCGGCTTTTGAATCCGAAGCGCCGTAAACCAGACGGCGTATGCGGGAATTGATAATCGCACCCGCACACATCGGGCAGGGTTCAAGGGTAACATACATTTCACATTCCCAGAGCCGCCAGCCTCCGAGCTTTTTGCAGGCAAGGTCAATCGCTTCAAGCTCCGCGTGGGCAAGCGCATTTTTGCCGTTTTCACGGCGGTTTCTGCCTACGGAAACAACCTCTCCGTTTCGGGTTATCACCGCACCCACGGGAACCTCAAGCTCCTTTGCCGAAAGCTCTGCCTGCTCAATGGCAAGCTTCATAAAATCGGTATCATTCATATTATTTCTTAAGCTTTTCGCAATGCCAGATATTTTCTGCGTATTCGTTGATAGCTCTGTCGGCTGCGAATATGCCTGCACCGGAAATATTCATCAGGGACATTCTGTTCCATCTGTCCTTTTCAGCCCATACGGATTCGGAAATTTTCTGAATGTTTCTGTAATCCGCAAAGTCGGCAAGCACCATATACGGGTCGTGATTTATAATAGTTCCGCCTATTTCACCGAAATTCTTTCCGCAGATACCTCTGTTGATAAATTCAATAATCTTGTGTATTTCGGCGTTATTGTTGTAATAATTCTGAGGATAGTAGCCGAGCTTTTTAAGCTCATTAACCTCGGGAGTGTTCATACCGAAAATGAGAATGTTATCCTCACCGACAGCATCGAATATCTCGATATTTGCGCCGTCCATCGTACCGAGAGTAACCGCACCGTTTATCATCAGCTTCATATTGCCCGTTCCGCTTGCTTCCGTTCCGGCAAGAGAAATCTGTTCGCTGATGTCGGCGGCAGGCATAAGAGTTTCCGCCATGGTAACATTGTAATCCTCAAGATAAACGATTTTGAGTAAATCCTTAACATCGGGGTCATTGTTGATAAGGTCGGCAAGAGCGAAGATAAATTCGATAATCTTCTTTGCCATATAATATCCCGGGGCAGCCTTCGCGCCGAAAATATAGGTGTGCGGAGTGTAATTACCGTTGGGATTTTCTTTTATTTCAAGATATTTTGCAAGAATATTGAGCGCATTGAGGTGCTGGCGCTTGTATTCGTGCAGACGCTTAACCTGAACATCGAATATTGACGAAGGGTCAAGGCTTATGCCTGTTTTGCTCTTTACGGCGGCGGCAAAATCCTGCTTGTTTGCAAGCTTTATTTTGCCAAGCTCGTCAAGAACTGCTTTATCGTCGGCAAAATCACGAAGCTTTATCAGCTCACCTGCATTGTGAATAAATCCGTCACCGATGAGGTCGGAAAGATAAGAGGTAAGGCGGGGATTTGCCTGGCAGAGCCAGCGGCGGTGAGCGATACCGTTGGTAACATTCGTGAATTTATCCTCTTCAAGAGTATAGAAATCACGGAAAACGCTGTCCTTGAGAATCTGACTGTGGAGAGCGGAAACGCCGTTAACCTTGTGGCACACCGCAACACAGAGATTTGCCATTCTGACTGCTCCGTTTGAGATAACAGCCATTCTTTCGACTCTTGCCGCATCGCCGGTTGCGTCCCAGATTTTTTTTCTGAAACGGTTGTCTGTTTCTTTTACTATCTGATAAATTCTCGGAAGCAGACGGCTGAAAAGCTCCTCGCCCCAGCATTCGAGAGCTTCCGCCATAACGGTGTGATTTGTATAAGCACAGGTTTCTTCAACTATTCTGAACGCATCGTCCCAGCCGTAGCCGCATTCGTCAAGCAAAATTCTCATCAGCTCGGGAATTGCAAGAGTTGGGTGAGTGTCGTTTATATGAATAGCATTCTTTTCGGCAAAGTTTTCGAGAGTACCGTAATCTCTCAGGTGACGCGCAACAATATCCTGAATCGAAGCGGAAACAAGGAAATACTGCTGACGAAGACGCAGACTCTTGCCCTCGGGGTGATTATCGGCAGGATAAAGAATCTTGCTGATAACCTCAGCCATAGCCTTTTCTTCCATGGCTCTCATATAGTCGCCTTGATTGAACATTGCCATATCAATGCCGTCAACCTTTGCCGACCAGAGGCGAAGCACCGCAGCGCCCACGCCGTCTTTTCCCGCAACCATAAGGTCATAGGGAACGGCCTTTACTGTTTTGCAGTCAACAAGCTCAACATGGTGGAAGCTGCCCTCCCAGTTGTCTTCAACTCTTCCCTCAAACTTAACCTCAACGGTGCTGTCCTCACGGGGAATGAGCCAGGATTCGCCGCCGGGAAGCCAGAAGTCGGGCATTTCGGTCTGCCAGCCGTCAATAATTTTCTGCTTGAAAATACCGTATTCATAAAGGATTGAATATCCCATACCTCTGTAACCCTGATTTGCAAGAGCATCAAGGTAGCAGGCGGCAAGTCTGCCGAGACCGCCGTTGCCGAGACCTGCATCGGGCTCGCAGTCATAGAGCTTTTCGAGATTTATGCCGTAATCGGCAAGAGCTTCGCGGGCTGTTTCGGTAAGGTTGAGATTATAGAGAGTATTTTTGAGACTTCTGCCCATGAGAAATTCCATGCTCAGATAATAAACCTTTTTCTGCTTCTGAGCCTTTGAAGCCTTGTCGGTTTCTCTGCGGACATCTCTGACCATATCGCGGGATATTCCGGCAAGAACTCTGTAAAACTGGTCAAGCGTTGCCTCGTTCGGAGTAACGCCGAAAAGGTGAGAGAGTCTTGCGGTCATCATATCTTCAAGAGTTTTTTTGGAAATGGTGTTATTCATTCTGATTCCTCCGTAAAATTATACATTTTAATTTTACACCATTACTTTTATTATTACAACTGAAATTTTTTATAAATGTTTTATCATTATACTTGTCAGAATTATGCTTTTGCGCTAAAATATATAACAGGTGATAATTTTGAACGATTATAATTACTTTTACGAACAAAGAGCAGCCGCCGAAAAATTTGAAAAAGAGAAAATCAGAAGAATCGGAATTGCTGTGGGAATAACCGTGCTTGTTTCAATCGGAATACAGAATCTTGCGGCGCTGATTTTGTATATACCGCTCCTGAGTGAGGTATATTTTTCGTCTCCGAATTTTCAGAACGCTTTCACTATGCTGATAAGCATTTTCGGAATAGCCGCTCCGTTTGCGGTTTGCGGAATTTATCTTGAACGCACAACGAAAACCGAGGTTTTCAAATTCAATATGCCGAAGAAAAAGAGCCTTGCGGTTCTTGCCGTACCGTTCGGATTTTTTATCTGCCTTGCCGCAAATTATGTTTCGGGAATATTTTTAAATCTGTTTTCCGGCGCGGGAATTGAACTCACGGCACCCGAAAACAATATTCCATCGGGTTTAATCGGCAGGATAATATATGCCGTAACCGTGGCGGTTGTTCCGGCATTGTGTGAGGAGGCAGCAATCAGGGGAGCGGTTATGCAGCCGCTGAGAAAATACGGCGATACTTTTGCGATAGTGATGTCCTCATTTGTTTTTGCCATGCTTCACGGAAACCTCGTGCAGGCACCGTTTGCGCTGATAGTCGGAATGGCAATCGGCTATACCGTGTGCCTGACCGAAAGCCTGTGGACGGGTATCGCAATTCATTTTGTGAATAATCTTTATTCCGTTTTCGCAGCCATACTTTTTGAAGATATAACCGATGAAGCAACGCTTAACGCGGTATTCAATATCATGCTGCTCGTGCTTTACGCCGTAACGATAGTCGGCTCGGTGGGATTTGTAATCGTGAGAGGAAAAATGCGCCTTGAAAAGAAATATACATTCCTTTCCGGCGGACGGAAAGCGGCGGCGTTTATATTGAATATCGCAATGATAATTTCGATAATCATAATGATAAAAATAACCTCAACCTATATCGAACTCGGGTGAAAATATGCCGATTAAGAAAAATGATATAATCGAACTGAAAATAGAAAGCTGCACCTCCGACGGAAGCGGCGTGGGTCATTATGACGGAATGGCGATATTTGTTCCCGCGGCGGCAGTCGGAGAAGAAATAACGGCGCATATTCTTAAGGTGAAAAAAACTTACGCCTTTGCGAAAATCGAAAAAATCATCACCGCTTCACCGCACAGAATTGTGCCGGAATGTCCCGTATATATGCGGTGCGGAGGCTGCGTTTTTTCGCATATTGATTATGCCGGAGAATGCAGGATAAAAGCGGAAAATGTGAAAGAGTGTTTCCGCAGGATAGGCGGAATAGAGCCGGAATTTGAAGAAATCATACCGTCGGAAAAAATCTGCGGCTACCGCAACAAGGCGCAATACCCCGTTGCATATGAAAACGGCGAAATCAAAATCGGATTTTTTTCAACGCACAGTCACAGAGTTGTGCATTGCCCGGGCTGTAAGCTTCAGCCGCCGGAGTTTGAAAAAATTCTCGGAGTGTTTGAAAATTACATAAAAGAAAAATCAGTTTCGGTTTACGATGAAACGAGCCATACAGGGCTGCTTCGTCACATATATTTGCGTGAGGGAGCGGCAACGGGTGAGATTATGGTGTGCGCCGTGATAAACGGAAACCGCCTGCCCGATGAAAACAGATTTGTTGAAATGCTCACCGCCGAAAACCGGAACATAAAGAGCATTGTTATAAATTTCAACAGAGAAAAAACGAATGTAATACTCGGCGAAAAATGCAGAACTCTTTACGGAAACGGCTATATAACCGATATTCTTTGCGGACTGAAATTCAGAATATCGCCGCTTTCATTCTATCAGGTGAACCGTGACCAGGCGGAAAGGCTTTACCGCAAGGCGGCGGAGTATGCAGGTCTCACGGGCAGCGAAACCGTGATGGATTTATATTGCGGAACGGGCACAATCGGAATGACGATGGCGGCAAGGGCGAAAGAGGTTATCGGAGTTGAAATCGTACCCGAGGCGATAGAGGACGCCGAAATAAATGCAGAGCTTAACGGAATAAAGAACGTGCGTTTTATCTGTTCTGACGCAGCCGAAGCGGCAGAGGAGCTTGAAAAAGAAGGCATAAAACCCGATGTGATAATCCTTGACCCGCCGAGGAAAGGCTGTTCGGCGCAGATGATAGAAAACGCGGTAAGATTCGCGCCGGAGAGGATAGTTTATGTTTCCTGCGACCCCGCAACGCTTGCCCGCGACTGCGCGGCGTTCAGGGAGCACGGTTATACCGTCACCAAAGCCGCACCGGCAGACCTGTTCCCGAGAACCGGACATGTGGAGAGTGTTGTACTGTTGTCCCAACAAAAGCCGAAATTCACAGTTGATGTGGATATTGACCTTGATGAATTGGATGCAACATCGGCTGAAACAAAGGCAACATATGATGAAATAAAAGCGTATATTCTGAAGAAATACGGGATGAAAGTATCTCATCTTTATATCGCTCAAGTGAAACAAAAATATGGCATCATTGAACGAGAAAACTATAATAAACCCAAAAATCCAAATGCAAAACAGCCCCAATGCCCGCCGGAGAAAGAGAAGGCGATTACGGATGCATTGAAGTATTATAAGATGCTATAATCTATCCATATAAATTAATGAAACGGAAGTGTCAATATGCTTTCATATGGTGATTTACTTGCAGAGAATAAACGGCTCAGAGATGAAAATGCTTCTTTGAAAGAAGAGTTAAGAAAGTATAAACATATTAACGTTGATACTATATCTATCGCCAATGAAAGTATATCTTCCAAAAAAATAAACAAATTAAGCTCCCCGCAGAAGAAAATTGAGCTTTTCAAAAGTCTTTTCAGCGGCAGGGAAGATGTTTTTGCAAGGCGTTGGTACAGCAAAACAACCGAAAAAAGCGGCTATCAGCCCGTTTGCGCCAACGAGTGGGATGAACAGCTTTGCGACAAGCGGAAATATAAATGCAATTCATGCCCGAACAGAAAGCTGCTTTCACTCAATGATAAGGATATTTTCAATCATCTTGCCGGAAAAGATTTATACGGGCGGGATGTGATAGGTATTTACCCGATGTTGTCCGATGACACCTGTAAATTCTGTTGTGTTGATTTTGATGATGAAGGCTTTGCCGAAGCGGCTAAGGCCTTCTTTTCGGTTTGTACGGATAATAATATTCCTGTATGTATTGAGCGTTCACGCTCCGGTAACGGAGCGCACATATGGATTTTCTTTTCATCGCCCATAAGTGCAAAAAAGGCTCGCACATTTGCAAGCGGAATACTCACAAATGCTATGGAAAGGTGCCGTAAGATAGATTTCAAATCCTATGACAGAATGTTCCCGAATCAGGATATCGTTCCAAACGGCGGTTTCGGTAATTTGATTGCCTTACCGTTACAAGGGCAGGCACGCAAAAACAGCAACAGCGTTTCTGTTGATTCGGATTTTAAGGAATATGATGACCAGTGGGCTTTTTTATCTGATGTTATCAGAATTGATGAAAACTTTGTTGACGGTATCATTTCAAGACTGTGTAAAAAGAAAGAACTCGGCAGCCTTATGTCTGATTCCGAATCGAAACCGTGGATAACCGAAAGCAGGCAATTATCCGCTTTTGACTTTCCTCAATCAATTTGCATTACAATTGCCAACGGGTTATACATACCGATAAACGGATTAAGCAGTAAAGCCATAAGCTCAATCAAACGCCTTGCCGCATTTAAAAATCCCGATTTTTACAGAGCGCAGGCGATGAGGATGCCTATATATAACAAACCACGGATTATTAGCCTTGCCGAGCAGGTCGAGGACTATATCCTATTGCCGAGAGGCTGCAAAAACGCACTTGAAGAATTATTAGTATCGGCAAATGTTGATTACAGCTTTGACGACAGAACAAATATCGACAGCGAAATTGATGTATCATTCAAAGGAACTCTCCGTGATGAACAACAGCCTGCCGCCGAAGCACTGCTGAATAATAACATCGGTGTGCTTTCCGCAACAATGGCATTCGGCAAAACCGTTGTCGGCTCTTATCTTATTGCACAGCGAAAAGTAAATACACTTATTCTTGTTCACACACAGTCACTTATGAATCAGTGGAAAGAATCTCTCCTGAAATTCATTGATTTTAATATTGAGCCTCCCGAAGAAAAGAAAGGCAGAGGCAGAAAGCCGGCGTGGTCGCCCGTGGGGCTTCTCGGAGCAGGCAGGAATACTCTTCACGGCTATGTTGATGTGGCGGTAATGCAGTCACTTGTTGACGGCGATGAGGTTAAAGAGCTTGTCAAAAACTACGGTATGATAATTGTTGACGAGTGTCATCATGTTTCGGCAGTTAATTTTGAAATGATATTAAAATACGCCAATGCAAGATATGTTTACGGGCTAACTGCAACTCCTACCCGTCAGGACGGACATCACCCGATAATCTTTATGCAATGCGGAGAAATACAATATAAGGTCGATGCCAAAGCCCAGGCGGAGAAGCGTAATTTTGAGCAGTATCTTGTTCCGAAATTTACTTCGTTCAGAAAAAGCTATGAACCGGGAACGGTGATAAATCAAATATATTCCGACCTCGTTCAAAGCGAATTGCGTAACCGAAAAATCGCCGAAGATGTTATTTCAGCCGTTAATTCCGGCAGAACACCGATTATTCTGACTGAGCGAAAGGAACACGCCGTAAAGCTGAAAGAATTGCTGACCGGCAAAAGCGATAATATTATCCTGCTCACAGGCAATGCAAGCCAAAAAGAAACACGCCTCGCAATTGAAGAATTGAAAAGCGTTCCCGAAAACGAAAGTCTGATTGTAATTGCAACGGGGAAATATGTCGGCGAAGGGTTTGATTATCCAAGGCTGGACACACTATTTCTCGCTTTGCCGATTGCATGGAAAGGCAAGGTTGCCCAATATGCGGGCAGACTTCACCGTGATTATCCCGGCAAAAATGAAGTGCTGATTTATGATTATGCCGATATACATATTCCGATGCTTGAGAGAATGTATCAGAAGCGCCTGAAAGGATATTCGTCAATCGGATATAAAATCAGATTTGAAAATAAGTCCGAAGTGTCAAGTGATTTGATTTATGACGGCAAAAGCTTTACTTCGGTATTTTCGTCGGATATATCCAATGCGATTAAAGAAATCGTCATAGTCAGCCCGTTTGTGAGAAAAAGCAGATTAAAAAATCTGAACAAACTGCTCGGTGAGGCAATTGAAAAAGGGATTGATATTACCGTATTCACAAGACCACCGGAGGATTTCATCGGAGAGAACAAAGCTGCTGTTGAGGAATGCTCGGAAATGCTTCGGGAAATGGGAATAATTGTAAAATACAAAAGTAATTTTCACCAGAAATTCACGGTGATAGATTCAAAAACCGTGTGGTACGGCAGCGTAAACTTTCTCAGCTACGGTACGGCAGAGGAAAGCATAATGCGCTTTGATAGCGGCGATGTTGCCGGAGAATTGCTTGATACGGTGATGTAATTTTATTTGTCACTTCAAGCGTAGCAAATAAATTGAAAAATAAAAAATCTGTGGTATAATACAAACAAACAGAGGAGCTTTATTGCATATAATGGTCATCGGAAACTCTTTCCGATGTGTGCCTGTTGTCTCTTGACAACAGTTGTGCAAATGTCCGACATTTGCCTTGCTTGTTACACAAATATCCTACTGAAAAATCGGCTTCGATATTAAAAACAATACCAAACTTATCTTTAATAAATCACAAAATCCGCTGTATGAACGCCAAATTCATACAACGAATTTTTGATTTAATGAGCATCTCTGATGCGTCTGCTCTGAAATTTATTTCAGATGTGTGAGGGGCTTGGGGCGAAGCACCGATGCGCCGCCGGTGGCGGATAAAGCGAGGTGCTGAGGTGAAGAAACAAGGAGTATCGCGACTGCTCCAAAGGAGCGAGACGACTATGTTTCTGAGGGGCATTCCCCAACAAGCATTTTGCAAAACCTATTACGAGCAGAGTGAGTAACAAGGTTCTGCCGCAGGCAGGTTCTTATATAGGTTTGCCTTGCTTGCTCGTCGAAACACATACAGACGGCAAAACGCAAAACCAATCCGGAATATTATGTCAACAGATTTTCAATAAACGAGTCATTATTACAGT
>JAZRYD010000066.1:0-13399 GCA_045600535.1 Acutalibacteraceae bacterium
GGGTGACGGTTGGTGGGAAGGCAAATATAAAATCGGCGCTTGCGCCCCTAAATTCCGAATTCCGAATTCCGAATTCCGAATTTATAAAATTTCCCTCATCCACCGCAAGCGGTCCCCCTTCCCCCAAGGGGGAAGGCAAAGATACGCTCCGCAGTGCCGCTAAAGCTACCCACGGGGAAGGCTGAGAAGCGGCTTCTCCACGGGAGAAGCTGTCACGAAGTGACTGATGAGGGATTCGCGGAGCGACAATTATTGATTCTTAGTTTCTTTAATGCTCCGCATTGCCTCATCCGTCGGCTGCGCCGCCACCTTCCCCACGGGGAAGGCAAATATAACTGAAAACTGAAAACCGATGATATTGAGGGTGACGGTTGGTGGGAAGGCAAATATAAAATCGGCGCTTGCGCCCCTAAATTCCGAATTCCGAATTCCGAATTCCGAATTAATATCTTATTTTCCCGTGTATGGCGGCAAAAGCTAAGCCGCCGCACACGGTCTGTTGAAGAGGAGAAATAATCGCTTTCAGTCTCAAAAAGTACACTTTTTGAGACACAAGGATACTCTAAACCCATTATCCTATCTCAGATGTATATGTTATACCAAATCCGAAAAAATGTCAAGAAAACAATTCAAATTTTTGATAATTTTTACTATATTAAATAAAATTTGTTATTTTAAAAAGATTTTATTAATTATTTTTTATGTACCAAAAGGTGTACTTTTTGAACTGACCTTGATTCTTATTTCTTTTCAGAAAAAATAAAACCGGAGGCAAAGCCCCCGGCTTTTTTGATTTGATGCCTTTAGGCAGTTGAGTGCGAAAGTTTCCAAAGGAGGACGGCGTTCTCCTTTCGGCTCAGGGTCATTCAATAGGCGTGAGAAACGCCCTGTTGGCGATGAATTCAGTTTTGAGACAATCAAAACCGCCCTTCCTCCGAGGAGAAAGAGCGGCTGTTCAAACCGGATTTATTATATGCCGTATTCTGTATTTCAATCCGGAAAAATACTGCTGCGGTAATAAGCGGGATTGCATACCGAGCTATTGACAATACCTCATATGTACGATAAAATATACTCAAAATAAAAAGTGAAGTGAGTTTGTGTTTAAATATATTTATCTGTTTTCAAAGCAAATACGAATGTATGATTTATTGAATAATTCCGTTGCCGCAGCTGCATTGGTGTATGTTATTCTGAATGACATAAAATACGGCAGGCAAAGAGGAATTGTTTCGGAAAAAATAATTTCATCAAAGTATTTTTTGTGTAAAAAAACCGACACCGGTGTTTTCCGTTTTATCAAAAACAGAACCCTTGTGTCGATTATTGAGTGCGTATTGCTGATGTATACGCTTATGCTTCCTCTGTCATTTATGAATGAAATATTCGGTGAACTTTTCACCGGCGGTTCGTTGAATTATTTCGGCTCTCTGTTTACATTTCCGCTGATGTTTTTCCCGATAAGCATTATTCTGGGCGTAAATCCGATTGAATATTTTGACAGACTTGCACCCGTTTATCCTCTGACGCTTGTGCCGATAAAGCTTGCCTGCTTCTGTGCGGGCTGCTGTGCCGGAATAGAGTGTGACCACGGACTGTATTTTCCGGCGAATGATGAAGTGCAGTTCCCCGTTCAGCTTGTTGAAGCGGGCTGCGCCCTGATTATTTTTCTCATTCTGAATAAATACCGTCATAACGCCAAAAAGGGAACGGTTTTTCCGCTGTTTGTTATTCTTTATTGCTCAACAAGATTTATCAGCGAATTCTGGCGCGGGGAAGAAAATGTTTTCGGAGTTTTGAAGGTATACCACATCTTATGCCTTGTCGGAATAGCCGTGGGAATTGCGGAGCTTGCCGCTTCGCTGATTTACGGAGAGAGGCTTTATGATTTATTTGAACGCCTGCTGAACGGTTACGAAAATTTGCTTGATAAATATGTTTTTATCAAAAAAAGAAAAAGAAAAAGAAAGAAAGAACCCAAAAAAGTAAGGCAGAAAAAGGTAAGCGTATTTAAAAAATAGTATCGAATGCGGATTTTATTGTGTTTACGATAAAGTCCGCTTTTTCATTTTGAAAATAGTGACTGCTGCCCCCGAGAACATCAATCGAAGCAACCGTACCGGCATATTCCGAATAATTTTTCAGAGGTTTTTTATAGGATTTCGTGAATAAATCTCCGTCGCAGATTATCACTCTGACGGGAGCTTTTATTTTGTCTGACGGTTTGAAAATGCGGGAGTTTATATAGTCCGTATCGGCAATGAAATCCGATATGATTTTATTCTTTTCAAGCTCTCCGAAATCGGCACCGGCTTTTAAAATCAGCCGTAAAATAAGCTTTTCGGGAATAAATTTCCATATATTTTTCGTTGAGCCGCCGAACGGCGGAACATATCCGCAGGCAACAATGCCCCTGAATTTCGCACCTTTTTTCTCTGCATAACCGGCAATATTCAGCGCAAGCTGTGCACCGATGCAATGGCCGAAAAGTACAACCTCATTGTTTTCGGAAAGCTCGGTTATCTCATCGGCTAAAGCCGAAAAATTGCTGTCTGAACGGACATTTTCCGCAAAATATACCGTGCAGTTCACTTCATTGCAGACCCTTTCCGAAAGCTGCGCAAACGAAGCGGCTGTTCCTGCGGCAAACGGGAAAATAACAATTGATTTTCCGCTGTCCGAGGATTTGAGTTTTTTCAAAAGGCTGAAATTTTTTTGCCGATTTTTTGCGGAAAGCAGCTCCGCAATTCCGCGCGGGGTGGGAGCGGAAACAAAATCCTCCGCAGTTATGCTGCTGAATTTTTCATCGGAAATGAATGAAATAATATCTATGCTTGAGCCGCCGGAGCGGATAAAATCGGTGTTTCTGCCGATGCGTTCAATGCCTAAAATTTCGGAAAAGGAGCGGCAGATTGCTTCTTCGGTGTCGCCGACCGGAGCTTCAAAATCCTCGTCGGAGGGCTGACGGATTTCGAGAGAAGCAAGAAATTTTTTATCGGATTTTCCGTTTGCGGTAACGGGAATTTCGTCAACAAAAGTGAATATTGACGGTATCATATATGCCGGAAGTCTGCGTGAACAGGCGGAAAAAAGCTCATTTTCCTCAAGCTTTTTTCCCGAATAGAAGGCTGCAAGATACTTCCCTTTTTCGGAATTTTTAACAATAACCTCAGCCGAAGAAATTTCGGGAATTGAGAGCAAAACAGATTTTATTTCTTCTGTTTCAACTCTCTGACCGTTGATTTTAACCTGAAAATCGGTTCTGCCGTCGTACATAATGCTGCCGTCGGAACGGTAATGAGCAAGGTCACCGGTTCTGTAAATTTTTCCGTTTCCGAACGGATTTTCAACAAATTTTTCGTTCGTCAAAACGGCATTGTTTATATATCCTTTACCCACTCCGACGCCGCCTATGCAAAGCTCGCCGACTGCTCCGAAGGGAACGGGATTGAGGAATTTATCCGTTATATAAATTTGAATATTGTCAATCGGTTTTCCGATGGGAATTTCGATTTCATCGCCGATGCAGTCATAGTAAGTCACATCAACCGCACACTCGGCAGGGCCGTAAAGATTGTGGAGTAAAGCGGCGTTGCTGCCGAAAATCGCATAATATCTTTTCACAAGCTCGGGGCTTAATGCTTCACCCGATAAAAAGATATATTTAAGGCTTTTCAGCTTGCAGACAGCCTCCGGATTTTTTTCGGCATAATCGAGAAATACCGAAAAAACCGACGGTACAAAATGAATGTGAGTTACGCCGTAAAGCTCGGTTTTTTTAACGATTTCAGACGGCAGAAAATGTCTGCCCGGTTCGGCAAAGGCAAGCGAACCGCCGAAAATGCCCCACCAGAATATTTCCCACACGGAAACATCGAAGGTATAGGGCGTTTTTTGCAGTATTACATCGCCGCTCATAAGCGGATATTTTTTGTGCATCCAGTTTATACGGTTCACCGCCGAACGGTGGCTGACCATAGCCCCCTTGGGAGCTCCCGTAGTGCCGGAGGTATAAATCACATAAGCCGTATCCTCCGGCTGCGCTGCCGGAGGCAATAAAGCTTCGGCACGGTTTTCGGTATCGCAAATGGAATTAAGACTTATAAAAATGCTGTCGGGAAAATTATCTCTGTACTTTTCCGCTCCGATTACTATACGGGTATCGCTGTTATTCAGCATATATGCGGTGCGTTCTGCCGGCTGAGACGGGTCAATCGGCATATATGCGTTTCCGCCGCGGATTACGGCATATATCGCAAGATATAATTCGGGACATCTCTCGAAGCATATTCCGATAACCTGCTTTTTGTTTCCGGTTAACTCACGGATTTTGCCGTCTGATTTTTCAACTGCGTTTAAAAAATCTCCGAATGTCACGGGAGATTTACCGTTAAGTATACACGGCTTGTTCCCGTTGGATTTCGCACTGTCTTCAAAAAGAGAATAAAGAGTGGCCGAAGTATCAAAGCTGTATGCGGTATCGTTTAAGCCATTGATGAGTCTGTCTTTTTCGGTATCGGAAAGAATTTCGATTTCATTTATTTTAAGACTGTCATTTTCGACGGCGTTTGCCAAAAGCCCGATAAATCCGCCGTGAAATGCGGCAATTTCTTCACCGCTGAATTTTTCCGTTTGGTAGTCATAATGCAGTGAAAATCCGCCGCTGAGATTCATATCCTCAATATGAATTTGCAGGCTCTCAATCTGCCTGCCGTTTCCGAACCAACGGCTCTCGAAGCCCTTATCGCTGAATGCCGTATTCTGAAAGCTTAAAATGACATCATAAAGTTTTCCCTGAAGACCGTATTTTTCTCTCAAGTCCTCCAGAATGTCGCCGTAATTGAATTTCTGATGCCGCATCAGAACAAATGATTTTTCCGAAATGATTTCAAGATTTTCCGAGAATGAGGCATTGCCGTCAATTTCCGCAAGCATCGGAACGGTGTTGACAAACATTCCGGCTGTAAATTTTTCTTCTTCTCCGATGCGGTTAATGAACGGAATGCCAACATAAAATTTTTCGGAATTCATCTTAATTCTGCTGAAATATGCCGAAAATGCAGCCAGAAAAACATTGAAAACAGAAACATTTTTTGATTCTGCATAGCTTTTTATTTTTTGTGAAAACGGTTCATATACAGAAAAAGATATTCTTTCTGCTGAATAATTGCCGTCCTGCTTGTCGCTGAGAAACACGGGTTCACCGCATTTTTCATACTGCTCCTCGAAGAAGAGTCTGTCTCTTTGATAAGCCTTGCTTTCAAGATATTTTTGTTCTTTTTCGACAAAAAGCTCATAAGAATAAGCCGGAGGCGTTACGCCGTGCAGGATAGAGTTGATATCGGAAATTATCAGTGCCGATGCCCATGCATCGCATATGATATGGTGAAATTTACATATAATTCCGCTTTTTCCGTTCAGCTCAAATGCCTGAATATCGCAGAGCAATCCGTCAGGCTCAAAAGGCTCTGAAGCAAGCTTTTTGCAATATTCATTCAACTCATCATGGCTTTCAAATTCGTTAAAAACTGTTTTCCGATAAATAAAATCATCTGTTTTTTGCGTAACGGCACGGTTTTTTTCAATTATCCGTGTTCTCAGGGCATCATTAAGCCTTACCGTCTCGTTTATCGCTTTTTCAAGCTCACGGGCAGTATGGTGTTCGTTGAAAAAATAATATCCGCATATTGTTCCGGATGAACCGCCGATATATTTTTCGGTTGTATATATCAGATTTTGCGGTTTTGTCAGCGGAAGGCTTTGTTCGGGATTCATTCTTTACGCATCCTTTTACTTTTTATTATTTCCGCAATATCGCCGATTTTTCGGATTTTCATAATTTCAAAATCGGAAATTTCAATATCGAATTTTTCCTCTGCCAAAGCAATCAAGCCGATAATGTCGAATGATGAAAGTCCCAAATCTTTTATAAATTCACTGTCTTCGGTCACCTTGTCCGGCGATACCTTGCAATAACTGCAAATGGTTTCAATAATTTCTCTTTCCATACTTAATCCCTTTTATCTCTCTTTATTTTCGTACTTGCCGTTTTCGGGAACTCCTTATTACGCAGAATGACACGACTGATATTCCTGTATGGAGGCTCATCCGAATTGAAATCTCTTATGATTTTATCAAAATATTTTTCGGCATCGCTGACTGAATTTTCGTTCAGAAAGCCCATATCGGGAAAAATTTCGGCGGCAATCGAATTATCGCTTTTGTAAATCAGAATTTCTTTAATTGCCGGATTGTTCAGCAGCTTTGCCTCAAGCTCTTCGGGATAAACATTTTTACCGTTTGAAAGAACAATCATATTTTTCTTTCTGCCGGTGATATAGACAAACCCGTCCTTGTCGATATATCCTATATCTCCGGTTTTGAAATAGCCGTCATTGTCAAATGATTCTTCGGTAAGCTTCGGATTATTATAGTAGCCTTTAAAGACAGAGCTTCCTTTTATCAGGATTTCTCCTGTTCCTTTACCGTCGGGACAATCGGTTTTAATTTCCAAGCCCGAAAGAGGCACGCCGACAGAGCCTGCTCTTCGATTGTGCTTTATCTCCGATGCCGCAACAGGCGAACACTCGGTTATTCCGTAGCCTGCAAAAAAGTTGATTCCGATGCTATCAAACTCTTTCAGGACTTCTTTATTCACCGCAGCTCCTCCGCATGAACCCGATTTAAGATTTCCGCCGAAAAGCTCAAGCTCGTTTTTAAAAAGCT
Organism: Acutalibacteraceae bacterium; assembly: GCA_045600535.1. GTDB lineage: Bacteria > Bacillota > Clostridia > Oscillospirales > Acutalibacteraceae > CAG-177. The sequence goes on from JAZRYD010000066.1 coordinate 6,727, forward strand.
TTTTTCTCACATCAATTCCGAATTTAAGAAGAAAATCACTCAGCTTTATGCGCTTTTTAAGCTGTTCGGTCTGCTCGTTGTCTTCGGCGTTTTTCCACAGAGCTGTATGGAAATATTCAAGCATAACAGGCACTATCAGTATAAAATCCGGTTTCTGTTCAATAAGGTCTCGACGGAAGCTTTTCATATTGCTTATGAATGTTTCTGTTCCCAAGCTCAAAAACAGCATAACGGAGCAAGTAAAGCAGTAAGCGTGGAACATCGGAAGAGCCAAAAGATTTTTTGCATTATCTGTTTCAACAAATGTTATGAAATGTTCTCTGCTTGCCGCGCAGTTTGAACACAGATTATTATGTGTCAGCATAACTCCCTTTGAAAAACCGGTTGTGCCGGATGTATATATTATTGCCGCAAGGTCATCACCTTTAACGGTAACCGAGCTGCGGAAAGATTTCTCAAGCTTTTCACCGTCAGACAGCATTTTTTGAACATCGCTGTTAAGGCTGAATATTTCAAGCTTCGGGAATGTTGTCTTTATAGTGTCGATGTATTCGGAATAATCATCCGACACAAAAATCAGTTTTGCTTCTGTTTCGCCGAGAATATTGCAGATTGCTTCCGCAGAAAGTGTACAGTTAATCGGAACAATCACATTTCCGGAGCACACACATGCCAAATATGTCAGAATCCATTCGTAAGAATTTCTGCCGAGTATGGCTATTTTCTCATCACGGAGATGCAATGAAATAAAAAGAGAAGCAAAGCTCATCACATCCGAATAAAATTGACTGTATGAAATTTTCAGAATATCTTTGCCCTTTCTGAATGAGAAGGCAGTTTTTTCCGCATAAAGATTATTAAACATTTCAAGTGTATCGCAGAAATTATCTTTGTACGGAATATTCTGCGGAATCGCATTCACTTTTCTCAATTCAGATACCTCCGTTAATTTTAAAGGTTGTTTCACTCCCTGCAATGACGGCTGACTTTTATCATTGTGATAAATCCAAACCGCCGTTGGTTCTTGCGCTGTCATTGCGTGAAAGTGAGCTATCCACATATAATGTGTACGAATCAATTCCGATATTTACAAATTTGAATCAAAAACACAGCTCTATTATATCAGCGCAGAAACAATAATTCAATAGTGACTTTTATGTACGGAATAAAAAGAACACTATATTTCCACAAGAGAATAATTATGGAAATAATGCCAAAAAGCAGAAAATTTTTTGTGAAGTCCTACAAAAAAAAAAAAACAGCTGTTTTAATTGTGCAAAATGCTAATTGAATTACCGAGTGCGAGCGAATATAATATTATATTATAAATAGTATGGTGTTGAGTATATCATTTAAGGAGGAAAAGAGAATGAAAAAGAAACTCACGGCATTATTACTCTGCGCGGCTCTGATAGTCGGCTGCATTCCGTTTGCTTCCGCAACAACGGTTGACACCGATTATATCATGGACGGCGAGTATATTTACAAACTCAAAAACGATTCCGACACAAGCGCCGCAATCCCCGAGGATTTCGGTACTGAGGCGGCAGACGGCAAAATCTGGACGGATAAGTCGGTTGTCGAAAACGGAAACGGATTTGATATTACCTTGAGCGCACTTGCTCAGGAATATGAAATCACCAACGGCAATCTCGATTTCGGTTCGACTGCCGTCGATGTTGCCATGGCTATTGACCTTACAGGTTCGATGGAAGATTCTTTCGGTGAGAAAACAAGGTCGTTTGAAATGATAAGAGCGCTCAACGAAGCGATGGATATTATCATGAAAGCCAATGAGAAAAACCGCGTTATAGTTTACGGCTTCAGAGACAACAAAACGCCTGAAATGCTTTCAACACTCGGCCACTACACCAACGAAAAGTGGGACAAGGAGGCGGCATGGACTGTCAACGGCAGCAATATATCCGGAAAATACTTCAATTATGAGTATTCATCGAGCTGCAGCGGCTCCACTATGTCAACAAATGAAAATCTTCTTTGCGACGGTGTGGAATATACATCTAAATCGAGCAATATTTCCGACGGAACCAATACTCAGCAGGGCATTTATGCGGCTGCCGAGGCAATGATTTCCGCAATCGGCAAGGATACCGACAATTCAAAGGAAAGAGTACCATATTTTCTTCTGTTTACCGATGGCGACCCTTCATATTCATGCGACAAATGGTATGATTTATCATCATATAAAGAAGACCAAAGCGACACAACAAGAGTTGCAGCTCAGACGATGCTTACTGCTGCATATGAAAAAGACAAAATCACGGCAGCTTATGATACCTTCAACGGCAAGCATATTGAAGATACCGTATGGTTCAATGTCGGCGTTGTTGATGAAGGAGGAAAGAAAGGCGCAATTGAAGCTCTTTTAAGCCCCGTAACGGTCAAAAACGGCACAAACAGCAAGGCATCCGATGTTAAAAAATATATCAGCAATTATACAACCGGCAATTACAGTGCTTACAGTGCTTACGGACAGCCGGAGAAATATGTTTACGCTGAGGAATTTGTTTATTATGCTTCGGCAAAATCAGAGCTTGACATTGCATTTACGGCTCTTGCAAACAAAATCGCAGACAGGTCAAAGGCTGTTGCGATTCCGGTTATCAACCATACCGCAACGGGCAGCGATTCTCTGAGCAACTTCATTATCACCGATAAAATCGGCAAGGGAGCGGAAATAGATGCTTCTACTCTTAAGCTTGTTCCCTCAACCGCACCGAATACTCCCTTAACTGCGGCGCAGAAGTCAAGCGAAAGCGGAACAACGGTTTACGGCTTCACCGGATATGATACAACCGTTACCGTTACGGGTAATGCAAAAGACGGTCAGACCGTAACAACTTCAATTCCTCCTGAAGAAATCGGTCTTTTCATTAAAAGCGATACCGAAGATGTTTACACGGCAGCTGCTCCCGTAAGAATTAAATACAGCGTTAAGCCCACGGCTCTGAACGGCTCAAAGGTTTATTCAAATGAGAGCGCAACCGCATCGTACTATATTGTTAACGATGACCCGTATTACTACGATATAACCAAAGATATTGCCGGTAATTTCACCGGAAGTACATTAAAGAGTGCTTTTTCAAACGGATACACGGAAGCGAAAGCCGCAAATGTAACCGGCAGCGCAGCTTATGTTACAAACAGTACATTTGCCGACGGCGCTGTTACCGATGCCTGCAAGGTAACCACTCAGCTCGGCAACAACGGTCTTATCGAACCTGCTCTTAAGATAACAAAGACCTCCGACAATGCCACAGGCAAGGCTCAGCCCGGTGATGAAATCACCTTCACGGTTAAGGTTGAAAATCTTACAAAAGAATCCGTTGAGGATATTAAGATAACAGACCCCATTCCCGAAAATACGGCTCCCGTTAAAAATTCGGAAACCACAACCGATGAAACCAATTCGGCAATCAACATCGGCAATGACAACAATGTGTATATTGTTATTGATGAGGTTCCCGCAGAGAAGACAACCGAATTTACCTATAAGGTAACGGTTTCCGACGATGCGAAACCGGGAGACGAAATCGTTCCGAAGACTCCGGGTGTAACAGAGGTAGGCGGAGATGACGAAATCCCCGGCTCAGAACCTGCTGACGATGAAAGCCTCAAGATTGAAATCGAAAATGCAAATGAATACAGCGTTATTTACAGCTGGACCGGCGCTCCCGCCGAAGCGGTTCTTCCCACCGATTCAAACACCTACAGAAGAAATGCAAACTATACCGTTGACACAACCTACACATCCGCATCGGTTATTAACACTTACGATGATTACGGAAATATCAACGGCAAATATACATTCAGCGGTTGGAACGACCCCAACAGCGGTGTTATGGGTACTGCCGATGTAACGGTTACCGGTGCGTGGAGCTTTGAACCCGTAACGGTTACGGCTCACTCCATCACATATTCCTGGAGCGGCGATGTTCCCACCACAGAGATTCTCACAAATAACGGCCTTGCAACAACCGTTCCCACCGACAGCAGCACTTATGTTAAAAATCAGCCGTTCACGGTTGACACAACATTTACCTCCGCTACGATTGCAAACGTATATGATACCTATAGTAATGTAATAGGGTATTATAAGTTCAGCGGCTGGGATACCGTAAGCGGTGATATGGGCGACAGCGACCTTGAAATCAAGGGAACCTGGACTTATCAGGACGATGCTCCGTCCGGTTACAGCATCTCATATTCCTGGAGCGGTACGATTCCCGACGGCGTAATCTGCCCGACGGATTCCAACGAATATGTTAACGGTCAGCCCTATACAATTGATACAACCTATACTTCAAGCTCAACCGTTCTCAAGCAGCTTGATGAAAACGACGGCAAGAAGTATGACTATTCATTCAGCGGCTGGGATAAGACCGACGGAACCATCAACAACGCAGGCGTTTCCGTAACAGGCGTCTGGTCAAGAGTTGAATCTGCCAACCACGAAGCCACATATGAATGGGAAAATGACAAAGGTCTTGACAAGAGTAAGATTGTTATCGGTTCACTGCCCGATGCTCCCGAAAAGGCAAAGGTTTATGAGGGCGATGATATTCCCGACCCCAAAACAGAAGAATTCACCGTAATCACCGAAGAAGATGACGGCAGCGGCGGCAAGAACAGATTTAAGTTTACATTCGAGAAGTGGAACATTCCCGAAGACCCGATGGGCAAAGAACCCGTTACGGTTTATCCCGAATGGAAAATCGAGCAGGTAAAGCCGTTTGCTCTCACCTATGAATTTGAGGGCGATGCTCCCGCAGGTGTATCAGCTCCCACAGATACAACGAAATACTATGAGGGCAACACCGTAACTCTTGCATCTCTCCCGCAGACAACAGTTGTTGATACCGATAAGAATACCTGGACTTTCCTCGGCTGGGGCAAGAACAGCGTTACTTTCTCGGACAGCGATATAACCGTTAAGGGTTCGTGGCACAAGGAAGCACCCAAAAAGGTGACATATAAAGAGCCTGTTGAGGGCGGAGCACCCGAAGCACCCGAAACAATACCGACCGTACCTTACGGCACAAAAATTCAGGTAAATCCGAACACAGGTTCATGGAAATACAATGAACAGACCTACACAACAACTCAGACTCTCACAATTAACGAAGATACCGTAATACCCGACCCCGAAAAGACCAACTCCGTATTTATGGGCTGGGAGGTTATAACAACCGGACTTGGTGAAGGCATCGAATATCAGCTTAAGGCAATATGGGAAGACGATGCCAAAGGTCCGAACGGCGGCTCGGACGGTGTTCCCGATAAATTCCAGAGAACAGTAATCTTCGATATAGAAAACGGCGTATGGGTAAAGGACACCGAAGATGATGAGTCAAAAGTCAATGTTGTAACTCTTATTAAAGACGGCAAGTGGTCAGAGGCAGGCACTGCAAGCGTAGATGTTCCCACGGGAATGACCGCAAATTACGGCTATACCGACGGTAAATGGAATGCAGAACTCGATTCAACCGTAACCGTTAACAGCAGCTTTGCTGACCTGACAACTTATACCTATTCTTTCACCAAGATAGGTGATAAGAAGGTTGAGTTTAAACAGCCCGTTGAAGGCGGAGCACCCGAGGTACCCGCAGAAGTACCCGAAGTACCCTACGGCACAAAGGTTCAGGTTGACCCGAATACAGGTACATGGACACACAAGAGCGTACCTTACACCACAACTCAGACCCTCACCATTGAAGAAGATACCGTAATTGAAGACCCCGTAAAGGCAGACAATGTATTTATGGGTTGGGAGATTATAACAACCGGACTTGATGACGGTATCGACTATAAGCTCAAGGCAAAATGGGAAGAGGATAAGAAAGGTTCCGAGAAAACATCGGACGGCGTTCCCGATAAGTATCAGGTTGATGTCAAATTCAATGTTGTCAACGGTTCATGGGACGAAGCAGGCACGAAAACCGACCCGCTTGAAACTGTTATAACACTTATCAAAGACGGTAAGTGGTCAGAACAGGGCGAAGGAAAAGTTAAAGCACCCGAAACCGCATACCCCTCAGAGGGATATAAGGAATGCTCATGGGATAACGATGCCGATTTCGGCAAAATTATCACGCTTACCAAGGACGGCGCAAAAGAGTTTACTCTCACATACACCAAGGATTCGAGAGATATAGACTACTATACCGAAAAGACCGCAGACGGCTATGAAAAGACCAAAGAGCCGGTTAAGATTGAATACGGCAGCACCCTTACCGTAGAACTCAAGGGCGGCAGTTATGATTCAACACCCGAAGGCTGGACAGCGGCAAATCCGCAGCCCGAGAATAACGACACATATTCAAAGGTTATCAAATCCGATACAGAAGTTTTCGATGCGCTTATTCCCGCGAGAGAAAACTATGTATTCAACGGCTGGGACTGCAATAAGGATAAAGACGGCAATGTAACCCTTACCGCTAAATGGGAAAATGACTCAAAGGGTTCCGATGGCGAATCCGACGGTATTCCCGATAAATTCCAGAGAACCGTTATCTTCAAGGTAGTAAACGGCGTATGGGTAAAGAGCCCCGAGGATAAGGCAGACAAGACAAATGTTGTTACTCTTATCAAAGACGGCAAGTGGTCAGAGGAAGGTACCGCAAGCGTAACCGTTCCCACCGGAATGGAAGCA
>JAZRYD010000067.1:0-17459 GCA_045600535.1 Acutalibacteraceae bacterium
ACTTTTCAGCCTTTACATCCGACTTCTTTCAGACTCCACCTCACGATGGACGCCCTTGTCTTCGTCTAACAGTTCCTACTGCCAAGCCTGTAGCGGACTTTCACCGCCAAGTGAATATGCGTGCCGAGCACACTAAAAAAACAACCACCCTATTGGGTGGTTATTTTATAAAGTGTCGGCGTCGACCTATCTTCCCGGGCCGCTTCCAGCCAAGTATTTTCGGCACTGTTGAGCTTAACTACCGTGTTCGGGATGGGAACGGGTGGACCCTCAACGTCATCAACACCGACTAAAAAACGCAACGGCGTTTCTTGAATGCTTAATGATTATACTACCGTTTTTGACATTTGTCAATACTTTTTTGCTGTTTTTTTTAAATTTTTTATAAATTATTAAGACTGTCAACATATCCCGTTCTTTTCAGCAGGGTTGTTGAGGAAATTTGTGAAATATAGACCTTTTCTTCTCCGTTTTTATTTCGGCATACTATAAATGATTTCGGCAGGTCATAGCAAACATTTTCAACCTTGCCTTCCTTTTCCGCCTTTGCAAGATATGTTCTTGTATTTTTTGAAACGGTTGAGGTATCAAGGTCAAATATTCCGACTATTTCATCAAAGGTTATAACCTTATCCATTCCGAGATGAAGATACATTCTTTTACTCCATTTCTTTTATACCGCCGTTTTTTACTTCAAATATCTTTCCCTTTTTTGACCTGAGAAGCTGAGACGGGTCACAGCAGGTTATGAAAACCTGTCTGTTATCAAGATAATTCAGTATGAACGACTGCCTGCTTTCATCAAGCTCACTCATAACATCATCAAGCAGAACCGCGGGACATTCGCCGGTTACTTTTTCAATAACGGAAGCCTCTCCGAGCTTCATTGAAAGTGCGCACGACCTCTGCTGACCCTGAGAACCGTATATTCTCACATCTTTATTATCAAGCGTAAGAATAAGGTCGTGAGTATGCGGCCCGAAATTTGTATATTGCCTTTTAAAATCGGCATCACGGGTCTTTTCCATATCGTCGGAAAGCTTTGTCTTTATTTCGTCATCGGATATTATATCTCTTGAAAAATCATAACTGAATGAAAATTTTTCTCTGCCTGAGCTGATGCCGTCATAAACACCCTGCGAAATTTCGGAAAGCTTTTGTATATATTCAAGCCTGTATTTTATGATTTTTGTGCCGAGATTGATTATTTCATTGTTCCACGGCTCAAAATATATCATATCAAACTTTTTTTCGGAATATTTTCTCAACAGCGCATTTCTCTGGTCAACTGCCCTCAGATATCTTGACATTATAACGGCATAGTTGGGTTTTATCAGACTTAATGCCACATCAAGAAGCTTTCTTCTTTCCGACGGCCCGTCCTGCACAATACTTAATGTATTCGGAGAAAAAACGACGGAATAATATTTTCCTATCATCGCCCTCGGAGATTCTTCGGCAACTCCGTTTAAAATAAGCTCCTTGCGCTTATTTATTTTCATCACGGCGCTCTGTTCTCTGTTTTCCGAATAAAATTTTGTGTTTATTTCCGCTTCAGATTCTCCCTGCCTTATGAGCTGAATATTTTTTCTTGCTCTGAAGCTGTAAAAACCCGTAAGCATCCAGATACTTTCTATTATATTGGTTTTTCCCTGGCCGTTTTCACCGTAGATAACATTCATTTCTTTGTGAGGTCCAAAATGAATTTCTTCGAGATTTCTGAAATTTTTTGCGGAATGGTCAAGAATAATCATTTAATTTTTGCCATTCCTTTCTGAAATCATTCTACCGTGTATACGGTTCTTTCAAACTCTGCGGTATCTCCTTTTCTGAGCTTCTTTCCGCGCAGCTCACAGATTTCTCCGTTCACCTTGACTTCTCCGCCCTGGATAACCATTTTTGCATGACCGCCCGTCTGAACGGCATCACACATTTTTAAAAAGGCATCAAGTCTTATATAATCTGTATCTATCTTTTTTGAAACCTGTTTTTTTTCGGCAATCTTAACTTTAATCTTCATTTTTGAGCCTCACGGGAAGAATAAGGAATATAAATTCATCGCCCTGCTTCGGAACAATCAGAATCGGTTTAACCGCACCGCTGAGCATAATTCTTATTTCATCGGTATCGCAAACCTTGAGCGCATCAAGAACATATTTATTATTGAATCCGATAGTGCAGTTTTCACCCTCCACGGAAGCATTTATTCTGTCATTTGCCGTTCCGAGTGAGGTTATGCTTGAAATTTTTATCATATTATTTTCAAACACACATTTTACGGGGCTCTTTATTTTATCGGTTATAATAAGAGAAGTTCTGTCAATACTGTCAATCAGAGTTCTTGTATCAACGGTAACAACCGTTGTTGCAGCCGACGGTATTGCCGCTTTATAATTCAGAAATTCTCCGTCAAGAAGTCTTGATATAATCTTATATCCCGCAACATCAAATACTATGTGTCTTTTGCCGACTCCGAGTGTTACTGCTTCTTCATCTTCGGTCATAAGCTTCATTACTTCGGAAAGAGTTTTTGCCGGAACAACAAAAGCAAGATTTTCTCCGCTGTATTCCGTTTTTTCGTTTCTTATTGCAAGGCGCACTCCGTCAACTGCAATAAGTCTGATATGATTTTCTTCAATCTCAAACTTAACACCGGTATGAACGGGCTTGCTGTTATCTTTAAGTGCAACCGAGAATATTGTTTTTCTTATCATATCCTTTAATATTCCCTGTGAGAGGGTTATGGGATACCCTCCCGTTACAGAGGGAAGTTCGGGATATTCTTCGGCTGAAATGCCGATAAGAGTAGATTTAAATTCTCCGCATACTATTGATGCAATCTGTCTTGAATCGCTGTCTATGCTCACTACGCTTTCGGGAAGCTTTCTGAGAGTTTCGCTGAACATATGGGCATTAAGAACTATATCTCCCTCTTCTTCGGTTCTTGCGGGTATTGAAGTTGTTATACCCATTTCAAGGTCGTAACCCGTGAGAGTAAGAACATTATCCTTTGCGGACATAAGAATACCCTCAATTGCGGGTATTGCCGTTTTTGCGGAAGCAGCTCTCTGAACATTCTGGCAAGCTTCGGAAAGCTCTGCCGAATTACAAATGACCTTCATTTGAATTTTCCTCCTGAAATTATGTAAATGAGATAAATTAAATAACTTAATTATAGTAATATAAGTAGAGTGCGGGGATATGAGGTATAACTTATGAAAGCTTTGAAAATAAAGAAAAATAAGCCTATAAAAATAAAAATGAAAAAGTGGATAAAAAAGGGTTATTAACTCCCATAAAAAGGGAAAGTTGAAAAGTGAAAAACACGGGAGTGGAAAAGTATAAATATGTGGAAAAGCTTACATTTCTTTTCTGCCCTCAATTGCTCTGATGAGAGTGAATTCATCTGCATATTCGAGGTCTGCTCCTACCGGAACACCGTAAGCAAGGCGGGTAACATTAACTCCGAGAGGTTTAATGAGCTTTGAAATATACATTGATGTGGCTTCTCCCTCAACGGTGGGGTCTGTTGCCATTATAACTTCCTTAACGGTATTATCATTAAGGCGCATAATAAGCTCTTTTATACATATATCCTCCGGATTTATATCGTTCATCGGAGAAATAAGACCGTGCAGAACATGATAAAGTCCGTTATATTCGTGAGTTTTTTCAATGGCGATAACATCTCTCGGGTCACCTACAACGCAGATAACCGAACGGTCACGCTCGCGTGAGGAACATATCGGACACACATCTTCATCGGTAAGATTGCAGCAGATACCGCATCTTTTTATTGAAGAGCGTGCGTTTATTATTGTTTCAATAAAATCTGACGCATCCTTTTCATTCATATCGAGCATATGAAAAGCAAGTCTCTGTGCGCTTTTTCTTCCTACGGACGGCAGGCGCGCAAATTGGTCAATAAGCTTTTCAAGCGACGGTGTAAATCCGCTCATCAGAAAAGACCGGGAATTGAAAGTCCGCCCTTTGCGGATTCCATTCCTTTTTCCATTGCTTCATTTGCCTTGCGTATGCTTTCATTGAATGCGGAAATGATAAGGTCTTCAAGCATTTCGGTATCCTCGGGGTCAACAACCTCGGGATTAAGCTTTACAGCAGTAACCTCATGAGCACCGTTAACGGTAACTTCAACCGCTCCGCCTCCTACGCTTGAAGTGAACTCGGTTTCTTCAACCTCGTGCTGGATTTTTTCCATATTTTCCTGCATTTCCTGAATTTTTTTCATCATATTATTTCCGCCCTGGGGAGCGCCGGGTATTCTTGCTTTCATTTTATATACTCCTTATCAATTATTTTTATTAAATGTATCTATTTTGGATTTGAGATTTTCAAGCGGACTTTTTGCCGCAGGTTTACTTTCATTTGAAGCAACAGCAATTCTCATCTTTCTGCCGAGAACCTCATATATTGCTTTTGAGAGGTCTCTCGAATGTGTGCTGTCTTTGCAGATAAAATCAAACAAAGTCGGGTTTGAAGAATGAATGCAGACCTTACCATTTTTAAATGATGCCGTTGAATCGGACATAATTCCGAAAAGAGGCATATCATATTTCTGAAGCTTTTCGAGAACCTCCGACCAGTTTTTAAATTCACCGTCGGGAACGATATCCGGAACGGGAGATTCTTCTGGAGGCGGAAGAGGTTCATTCGGTTCTTCTTTGTTTTCCGGTTCGGGAGCAGGAGCTTTTTCTTCTGTCTGAAAATTCGGAATATTTATATTTCCCGACATAACCGCTCTGACCTTTTCTTCGAGAGCGGATATTCTTTCTTCAATTTCGGCGGGAGTGCATACTCCCTCGGCAGTTGAGCCGCACATTTTTATAACCGCAGCTTCAAGCTGTATTTTTTTATTTGCGGCATTTTTAATATTTCTTGAGGTTTCCTCAAGAATTGCAATACATTCGAGAATTTTTGAAAGTCTCAGCTTTGCGGCACGGTTTTTGAGGTTTTCAAGCTCGTCCTTTGTGCATACAATCAGTCCCGAGCATTCCTTAACGGTTTTGGCAACCATTAAGTTTCTGAAATGCAATGTAAGCTCGGTGCAGAGACTGTCTATATCGCAGGATTCATTATGAAGCTTTGAAACAAGCATAAGAGCCGAAGTAATATCGGCGTTTGCCACATATTCCGAGAATGAGAAAAGGTGAACCGTTCCGGCAATTCCGGCAGCAGAGCTGACAACATTTTCATCAATAAAGCTGCCCATTGCAAAACAGCGGTCAAGCAGAGAAAGAGCATCTCTCATTCCGCCGTCGGCAATTCTTGCAATCAGACTTGCGGCAGGCTCGGTAAGCGTAACATTTTCCTTTTCGGCAACATAACCGAGTCTTGCGGTTATATCCTCCGGCGAAATTCTCTTGAAATCAAATCTTTGACATCTTGAAAGAATCGTTGCAGGTAATTTATGAATTTCTGTTGTTGCCAATATGAAAATAACGTGAGCAGGAGGTTCTTCAAGAGTTTTCAGAAGCGCATTGAATGCTCCGATTGAGAGCATATGAACCTCGTCAATTATATAAACTCTGTATTTTGCATTTGCAGGAGTGAAATTCGCTTCCTCACGCAAATCTCTGATATTATCAACACCGTTGTTGCTTGCGGCATCTATTTCTATAACATCGAGAACGGAACCGTTATCAATGCCTTTGCATATTTCACATTCGTTGCAGGGATTTCCGTTTACGGGATTTAAGCAGTTGACCGCCTTGGAAAGAATCTTTGCACAGGTGGTTTTTCCTGTTCCTCTTGAACCCGTAAAAAGATAGGCGTGTGAAATTCTGTTATTTTCAAGTTCGTTTTTCAGAGTTCTTGTTATATGCGGCTGACCGTAAACATCGTCAAAGGTCTGAGGTCTCCATTTTCTGTAAAGAGCCTGATACATTATTTCACATCCTTTAAAAAAAGCTTTATCTCAATCATATGGCGGCAGGCAGACTGTGGCGCACAAAGCTGACCGTTTAATGCTGCTCGGTTCACCCGCCTGACATGGTTCACAGTGCTCTGTCGCACAGGACCCGCACGCCACATGATTGAAATAAAGCTTAGCTTTTTATCATGTACAATATATTATATATTATTATATCAATAATATCAAGAGCAAATTTGAATTTTTCACAAAAAATCGTTTTCGGAATAATCTGTTAGAAAAGGAGGTATTTCTATGACAGAATCATATTTTTTGGGCTCGGGTTCACCAAACGGTTTTTTGAATTGCTTCTGCACCGATTCCGTATATACATACATATTAAAAGGTGGGCCGGGAACCGGCAAATCATCGCTGATGAAAAAAATATCGGCTGAAATGGAAGAAAACGATATTGAAAGTGAAAAATTTTTCTGTTCCTCAGACCCCGATTCGCTCGATGCCGTTTATTTTCCGGCACTTAAAATAAGCATTGTTGACGGAACCTCACCGCACACAGCCGACCCCGATTATGCCGGAGTTACCGCCGAAATTATAAATCTCGGTGAATTATGGAATAAAGATAATTTGCTGAAAAAGAAAAATGAAATAATATCCGCAACAGATAAAAACCGTGAGCTTCACGCAAAAGCAAAGCGCTTTATCGCTTCCGCTTTTTCACTTTATTCGGACGGTGAAAAAATCTGCACGGAATATGCCGATAAGGAAAAAATCTGCCGCTATGCTTCAAGAATTGCAAATAAAAAAATAAAGCGTCTTTCGGCAAAAATCGGCAGAGAAGATAAAAGACTTCTGACGGCGATAACTCCTAAAGGCTGTCTGTTTGCCGATGATACCGTGAAATCACTCTGCGATGAAAGAATTATTTTAGATGATTCATTCGGAATGGCGGCAAATATTCTTATAAAAGAAATAAGAGACCACGCACTTGCGAGCGGGTATAATGTGACGGTCAGTCCCTATATAGGTGACGGTAAGTCTCCGAGATATATAATCATAAAAGAGTTATCTCTCGGAATTTTCACAAAGGATATATTTTGGAAACCCGATATTATTCCCACAAAAATAATTTCAATGCGCCGTTTTTATGATTCAGATAAGCTGAGGGAACACCGAACAAGGCTGAATTTTATAAAAAAAGCCTCGGCGGAGCTGATGGACGAAGCCTGCTCAGCTCTTGCCGAAGCTAAAAAGATTCATGATGAAATCGAAAAATATTATATTGATTCGATGAATTTTGAAAAACTTGATTCCGTTACCGAAAGACTCGGAAAAGAAATCTGGGCGGCGGAATGGCAGCCGGAGGAATGATTATTCCAGCTCCGAAAGAACTGCCGCTATTCTTGCAAGGTCATCTTTATCGTAAAAATCAATCTGAAGTGTGCCGCATTCCTTGTTTCCGTTTGTAACAACCTTTGCTTTTCTGCCGAGTGACTTATTGAGTGAAAGCTCAACCTCATCAAAGAAAGAATTGCGTGCTTTCTTTACCGGTGCGGCTTTCTTTTCAGCCGTCAGAGTTTTAACGAGCTTTTCCGTTTCTCTTACGGAATAACCCTTTTCAACAATCAGTTTTGCGGCGGCGATAACCGCATTTTTATCCTCAACTGCCGCAAGTGCACGCGCGTGACCTGCCGAAAGCTTGTTTTCTCTCACCATATCAAGCACTTCATCGGGAAGCTTGAGAAGTCTGAGAGCATTTGCAACGGCGGGTCTTGATTTTCCGACTCTCTGCGCCGCCTCTTCCTGAGTTAAATTGAAGTCTTTCATAAGGCTTGCAAAGCCGAGCGCCTCTTCAACGGGGTTCAAATCCTCACGCTGTAAATTTTCTATTAAAGAAATTACAGCCGCTTCGGTATCGCTCAAATCCTTGATTATAACGGGAACCTGAGTCAAACCTGCAATTCTGCTTGCTCTCCATCTTCTTTCTCCGGCGATGAGCTGATAGCCTCCGCCGATAAGTGGTCTGACAAGTAAAGGCTGCAAAATGCCGTGTTCCGCTATTGATGCGGCAAGCTCCGAGAGAGCCGATTCGTCAAACTGCTTTCTTGCCTGCTCTTTGTTGGGTTCAATATCCATAATGTTCAGCTTTACGGGCTGAACCGATGCGTTTTCTTCAATTGAATTATCGCTCAGCAGAGAGCTTAATCCTCTGCCCAAACCGCTTTTCTTAGGTGCCATTTTTGTTCCTCCGTTCAATTTAATTCGGAATTCGGAGTCAAGGGATGCAAAGAGCCGAATTTATATAGTTTACAAATAGTTTTTCATTTCTGAATAAACAATAAATATCAATTCAGAAGAAAAAGCAAAATGTAAACAGCTATAAAATGGGAACGGGCGAAGCCCGTCATTAATTCCGAACTCCGAATTCCGAACTCCGAATTCTTTTATTGTTTCTTCAAAAATTCTTCTGCAAGGTCAATATATGCGTTGCTGCCCTTGGAAGATTTATCATAATAAAGCACTGGTTCTCCGAAGCTCGGAGCTTCCGAAAGACGGACATTTCTCGGAATAAAGGTTGAATATACCTTTTTCGGGAAGCATTTTTTAACCTCATCAACAACCTGCTGAGTCAGGTTCAGTCTGCCGTCATACATCGTAAGCAGTACGCCCTCAATCTCAATATACGGATTATAAAGCCTTTTTACGGTTCTGACGGTTGAAATAAGCTGTGAAAGACCTTCAAGTGCATAAAATTCGCATTGAATCGGAACCATAAGCGTATCCGAAGCACAAAGACCGTTCAGCGTTATCAGACCGAGTGACGGCGGGCAGTCAAGAAAAATAAAATCGAATTTATCTTTAATTAGAGAAAGAGCGTTTTTCAGCTTCGCTTCCCTCTTCTGAATCTCAACAAGCTCAAGCTCCGCACCTGCAAGGTCCATACTTGACGGCATAACCCACACATTTTCAAACGGCGTTTTGACTATCGCTTCCTCTGCCGGACATTCGCCGGTAAGCACATCATATGATGATTTTTTAAGGGTCCTTTTGTTTATGCCCAGTCCGCTGGTTGAATTTCCCTGTGGGTCAATATCAACAAGCAGGATTTTTTTACCTTTACTGCCGAGTGAGGCGGTAAGGTTTACGGCGGTTGTGGTTTTTCCCACGCCGCCCTTTTGGTTTACTATTGCAATGGTTTTACCCAAAATTATCTCTCCCGTATATATATTATAATCATTATAACATATGTCACCCGAAAAATAAAGCATTATTTTTGTTTCACGTGAAACAGCAAGGAGGACAGCTCCGATGAACTGCCCTCCCTGCCGTGAATGTGGGTGTGAAAGAGAAAGATATGGTAAAATAGAAGTATTTAAAATTATGCAGAGGTCTTTTTTGCTTTGATAACGCAGCCGCCGCTTTTCGGTATGCGGACTATGTATTCAATATACTCCTCTGTTTCGCTTTTGGCGGAATCAGCTTCAATTCCGGCTCTGCGCATGGTGTCAACCGCATGGTTGAGTGTATTCACGAATATGCGAACGTCCTTGAAAAGCTTCACGGACGGCTGTCTTTTCTTAATATCCCCTGCCGCAATATGTTCAACAAGCTTTTCCGATTCCGCAACATTGAGCCTTTTTTCGGCGATTATTGATAACGCTCTCTGCATCTGACTCAACGAATTAAGCCGCAAAAGCGCTCGTGCATGGCGTTCGCTCAGGTTTTCTTTAATTATTGTTATTCGTATTTCTTCGGGTAAACGGAGCAGACGAAGCTTGTTTGATACCGTCGGAGCGGATTTGCCGAGTACCCTGCAAACCTCTTCACGGGTCATATTGAACTCGGTGAGCAGTTTTTCGATTGCTTCCGCTTCCTCAAAAAATCCGAGGTCGCTGCGCTGAAGATTCTCAACAAGCGCAAATACCGCCGATTTTTTCTCGTCAGCTTCAACGATTACGCACGGAATATGCGTTAAGCCCACAAGCCGTGAGGCTCTCAGCCGTCTTTCTCCCGAAATCAGCTCATATTTTCCGTTTTCGTCAATCCTTACGCATACGGGCTGAATGATTCCGTTTTGCCTTATGCTCTGTGCAAGCTCTTCAAGCTCATCAAAGTTGAATTTGCGCCGAGGCTGATTGGGATTAGGATATATTTCCTCATGCGGAACGAGAATTATCTGACCGCCGATTTTATATTTGCCCGTTTTCAAAAATTATCCCCCCGTCGGTTTTATGATTAAATCATATCACCGCCGAGGGGGTTTGTCCATTATTTTCGGTTGACGGAATACCGCTTTATTCGCCGTATTTCGCTGAAATTAAAGAGGTTTTTTGGCAATCTGAGCCGAAACTCTCGGATATTTCGGCGAAGTTTGCGAAATCTTTTTTATGATAATCAGCGTTCTTTCGCCGCCGTCTGATAAGAAAAAGGTTTTTTTATCGGTTATTTCTCCGCCGAGAAGCCTTATTGCCTGCCTTGCCTGAGCAATTTCTTCATCTGCTTTTGCGCTTTTCATTGCTGTAAAGCAGCCGCCGACCTTTACAAACGGCAGGCAGTATTCACTCAGAACATTGAGTGCCGCAACGGCTCTGGAGCAGACAAAATCATATTTTTCACGGTAAATCGGGTCTTTTCCGGCTTCCTCTGCCCTTGCGTGCAGTACCTCGGCTTTAAGTCCGAGCGTTTCAACGGTATCGGCAACATATCTGAGCTTCTTTGCCGTACTGTCAAGCATAGTAAGATTTATATCGGGTCTTGCAATCAGTATGGGTATACCGGGAAAGCCCGCACCCGTTCCGAGGTCAAGTATTTTTGCACCGTTTTCGGGATTTATAACCGAGAAAACGGAAAGACTGTCCGCAAAATGCTTAACGGCTATTTCATCGGGTTCCTTGATTGCGGTAAGGTTCATTGTTTTGTTTTGCTCAATCAGAAGCTCCGCCAGCTTATCGAATTTATCGAGCATTTCTTCCGAAAGCTCCGTTCCGAGCAAGGCGGCATTTTCTTTGAGAAGCTCTTTATTTATCATTTTTCTTACCGCTCCTCTCAAGATATATAAGCAGAACCGAAATATCGGCAGGCGAAACGCCCGAAATTCTTGAAGCCTGACCAACCGTTTCGGGGCGTATTTTTTCAAGCTTTTCAATCGCTTCAAGGCGCAGATTCGTTATATCCGAATATTTTATATCCTCGGGCAGACGCTTTACCTCCAGGCGATGCATTTCGTTTATCTGCTGCTGCTGGCGCTTAATATAACCTTCGTATTTTATATCAATTTCAACCTGTTCAAATATTTCTCTCGGCAGGTCGGGTCTGTTTTTATCAAAGGGCTTGAGGGTTTCATAGTCAATCTGAGGTCTGCGGAGCAGCTCAATCATCTTAACTCCCTTTTCCATTGCCGATGTTTCACGTGAAACAAGCAGAGCATCAAGCTCATCGGTTTTGGGAATGGAAAGATTTTCAACCCTTTCACGCTCTTTTGCAATCAGAGCGAGCTTTTCAAGGAATTTATTATAGCGTTCGTCGGAGATAAGTCCGACCTTGTAGCCGTATTCGGTGAGGCGTCTGTCGGCGTTATCCTGCCTGAGAATGAGACGGTATTCCGAACGGGAGGTCATCATTCTGTACGGGTCGGAGCAGCCCTTTGTTACAAGGTCATCAATGAGCGTGCCGATATATGAGGTGGTGCGGTCAAGAATAAGAGGCTCTTTGCCGAGAATTTTGAGAGCGGCATTTATGCCGGCAACAAGTCCCTGAGCGGCGGCTTCCTCATATCCGCTTGAACCGTTGAACTGACCTGCGCCGTAAAGTCTCGGAAATCCTTTAAATTCAAGGGTCTGGCGCAGAGCAAGCGGGTCAACGCAGTCATATTCTATGGCGTATGCCGTGCGTAAAAATTCGGCTTTTTCAAGCCCGGGTATGCTGTGAACGATTTTAAGCTGAACATCTTCGGGCAGAGATGATGAAAGTCCCTGAAGATACATTTCATCTGTTTTCGCTCCGCAGGGTTCAACGAATATCTGATGGCGTTCCTTTTCGGAAAAACGCACGATTTTATCCTCTATGCTCGGGCAGTAACGAGGGCCGACGCCGTCAATTCTTCCCGAATAAAGCGGTGAACGGTGCAGATTTTCAAGGATAACCTTTTTGGTTTCCGCACCCGTATATGTAACATAGCAAGGCTCGGAATTGCGAACCTCAATGCTGTTATCAAATGAAAAATGAGTTATGTTTTCATCGCCGTACTGAGGCTCAAGTGCAGAAGTATCAACGCTTCTGCGGTTTACTCTGGGCGGTGTACCCGTCTTGAAACGGCGGGTCGGAATGCCGAGAGTCTTAAGCGATTTTGCAAGCTCAACGGCGGGAAACATACCGTCCGGGCCGCTGTCATAGCAAATATCTCCGATATAAACCTTTCCGGCAAGGAAAGTTCCCGTTGCGATAATAACCGCCTTAACACGGTGAATTGCTTCAAGTCTGGTTTTCAGAAGCCATTCTTCACCGTCCTGCTTTATATCGACTATTTCCGCCTGACGGAGATAGAGATTATCGGTGCGCTCCATAACGCCTTTCATATAGTCCGAATAAGCGCGGCGGTCTATCTGTGCACGCAGGCTGTGAACCGCAGGGCCTTTTCCGAGATTCAGCATTCTGTTTTGCAGAGTGTTTTTATCTGCGGCGATGCCCATTTCTCCGCCGAGCGCATCTATCTCACGGACAAGGTGTCCCTTTGACGTTCCGCCGATTGACGGATTGCAGGGCATATTTCCCACCCAGTCAAGATTGACGGTGAAAACGGCGGTTTTGCAGCCGAGCCTTGCGGCGGCGAGACCCGCTTCTATTCCGGCGTGACCTGCGCCGATAACGGCAATATCAAAATTTTCAGCAGTGTATTCCATAAAAGCTCCGAAAAAAATTATTCTGAAAAAGAAATATAATACTCTCGTTTACAGACAACAGCGCACAACCGATTTGATGAATTACTCATTGAAGACAGCGTGAGCGGCTGTAAACGGGAATTCGATTTATTATTCAAATAAAGAAATATAATGAATTGTTTTAAACGAAAATACCGTCAAAAAATCATCAATAAGTGTGGTCGCAGACCTCTTTTATTTTTTCTTTTAAAGCAAGAAAATCTTCAAGAGCGTCCGGCTTCTGATTGGGATTTCTGAGCAGAGCGGCGGGGTGAAAAGTACCCATAAAGAGGATACCGCCTTTTTCGATAAACTGACCGTGCTGTTTTGTCACCCTGAAATCCTTGTCGATAAGTCTCTGAGCCGAAATTCTTCCGAGGCATACGATTATTTTCGGACGAATCATTTTTGTCTGTTCACGCAGCCATTGAATGCAGCTTTCCTGTTCCTCGGGCTTCGGGTCTCTGTTCATCGGAGGACGGCACTTGACCATATTTGCAATGTAAATATTTTTTCTGCGGTCAAGGTCAACGGCTTCAAGGTATTTATCAAGAAGCTTACCTCCCCTGCCCACAAACGGTTCGCCCTGTAAATCCTCGTTTTCCCCGGGGCCTTCACCTACAAACATAACCTCGGCGTTTTCGTTTCCGACGCCGAAAACGAGATTCGTTCTTGTTTCGCACAGACTGCATTTTCTGCATTGCATACAGTCGGCTTTAAGCTCTTCCCAAGTATTATACATTTTTCTCATCCTTTACATTGAACTTTGAAAAATTGCCGCGGCTTTTTCGGCATCGAGAGCAATCTGCTCACGGAGCTTATCCGAATTTTCAAACCGAACCTCTCCGCGCAGAAATTCAAGGAGTCTTACTTCAATATCTCTGCCGTAGAGATTTCCGCTGAAGCCGATTATGCAGGTTTCGCTTCTCAAATCCTCATTTTCAAATGACGGTCTTAAACCGATATTCGTAACCGACGGATATTTCTTTCCGTCAACAACCGTATATGAAGCGTAAACCCCGATTTTCGGGATAATGAAATTTTCGGGAAAATACTGATTTATTGTGGGAGCACCCATAAGATGGCCACGCCTGTTGCCGGTCATAACCGTATATTTATAGCCGAATTCTCTGCCGAGCATGGCATTTGCAAGCGGAATATTGCCGTCGGTAATTGCCTGCCTTATGCGTGAGGAGCTGACGGGCTGAGAATCAAAATCAATGTGACCGCTGACCTTAAGCTGAACACCGTTTTCGCGGCAGAGGGCTTCAAGCTCCTCGCAGCCGCCCGAATTTTCTTTTCCGAAACGGAAATTCCAGCCGCAGCAGACCGCACCCGCATTCAGCTCTTTTATGAGAATTTCTTCAACAAATTCTCTGCACGAAAGGTCTTTTATTTCTCTGAATGAAATAACTTTTATCTGAGCGCCGAGGTCTGAGATTAACGAATTTCTCTCTTCGGTCTGCATAAGCTCCGGCGGAGCGCTGCCGGTCAGAACCGAAAGGGGGTGTTCGTCAAAAAGGAGCACAATAGGAACAAACCCACGCTCTTTGAAGGAAAGAGCGCAGGTTATAACCGATATATGACCTTTATGAAGTCCGTCGAAGCAGCCGAGTGCAACGGCGGTTTTTTTATCGGTGCTCAATTAAAAATCATTTCTTTCTGAATTGTTCCTTCATACGCTGTTCCTTGGAAAGGATACGCTTGCGCAGACGGAGCGATTTGGGAGTTACCTCAAGAAGCTCATCATCCTTGATAAATTCCATACACTGCTCAAGGCTGAGAACGCTGTGCGGAACAAGGCGGAGAGCATCATCCGAACCGGACGCACGGGTATTTGTGAGGTGCTTCTGCTTGCATACATTGCAGGTAACGTCCTCATTCTTGGCGCATTCGCCCACTATCATACCCTCATAAACGTCAACTCCGGCAGGAATGAAAAGTCTGCCTCTGTCCTGAGTGTTGAACAGACCGTAAGCCGTGCTGACACCGGTTTCGTGAACGACGATTGAACCTCTTTCACGGGTCTGAATATCGCCCTTATACGGCTCATAGCCGTCAAAGAGCTGGTTCATAATGCCGTTTCCGTTGGTATCGGTAAGAAATTCCGCACGGTAGCCGATAAGTCCTCTTGACGGAATCCTGAATTCAAGATGAGTTGAACCGCCCTCTCTTGAACCCATATTTGCAAGCTCACCCTTGCGTGCGCCGAGTTTTTCGATAACGGCGCCCACATACTGCTCGGGAACTTCAACAATGAGAAGCTCCATAGGCTCAAGAAGCTGACCGTCTTTTTCCTTGAAAATAACCTTGGGTCTTGAAACCTGAAATTCATAACCCTGACGGCGCATGGTTTCGATAAGTATTGAAAGGTGAAGCTCGCCTCTGCCCGAAACCTTAAAGGTATCGGTGCTGTCGGTTTCCTCAACACGCATACTTACGTTTGTTTCAACCTCTTTGAAAAGTCTGTCACGGACATTTCTTGAGGTTACGAACTTGCCCTCCTGACCCGCAAACGGGCTGTCGTTAACGATGAAATTCATCGAAATGGTGGGTTCGTCAATCTTGATGAACGGAAGCGGGTCAATGTTTTCGGGGTCGCAGGCGGTTTCGCCTATATTGATACCCTCAATGCCCGAAACGCAGATAATATCGCCGGCTTCGGCGGTTTCGCATTCAACTCTGTTAAGACCCTCAAACTGATAAAGCCTTGAAACTTTTACATTCTGAATGCTTCCGTCGGTTTTGCACAGAGAAATCTGCTGACCTTTGTTTATAACGCCTCTTTCGATTCTGCCTACGCCGATTCTGCCGACATAGTCATCATAATCAAGGCTGGAAAACAGCACCTGGAGAGGACCGTCGGGGTTGCCTGCGGGCGGGTCGATATTTTCGAGAATGGCGTCAAACAGCGGCTGCATATTGCCCGAGCGAACATTCGGGTCTGTGCCCGAATAGCCGTCTCTGCCGCTTGCGTAAATAACGGGAAACTCAAGCTGGTCTTCGTCTGCGCCGAGGTCTATGAACAAATCAAGAACCTCATCAACAACCTCATAGGGTCTGGCGTTGGGACGGTCAACCTTATTGATAACAACAAGCACTTTTTTCTTGAGGTTGAGAGCCTTTTTGAGAACGAATCTCGTTTGAGGCATACAGCCCTCAAAGGCATCAACAAGAAGCACAACGCCGTCAACCATCATAAGAATACGCTCAACCTCGCCGCCGAAATCGGCATGACCCGGGGTATCAACTATGTTGATTTTTGTTCCTTTATAGTGAACGGAGGTATTCTTTGAAAGAATGGTTATGCCTCTTTCGCGCTCAAGGTCGTTGGAGTCCATAACTCTGTCTGCAACCTGCTCGTTATCTCTGAAAGTACCGCTCTGCTTGAGAAGCTCGTCAACAAGCGTGGTTTTGCCGTGGTCAACATGAGCGATAATGGCAACGTTTCTTAAATCTTTTTTCTGGGACAAGGGAATTCACCTGTTTTCTGAAAATTATTCGCCTTTCATTTCAAGCAGCTTAACTTTGCCTTCATAGGAAGCAACGCTGACCTTGATTGAATCGAAAATGGCGGCTTTTATATCGTCCTCGGTTGCGCCGAGTTCTTCGCTGATTTTTCTGCTGTAGAATATATCTTTATCCATGATGTCGGGAAGATTGAACGGGTCCATACCGGAGTCAATGCCTCTCTTTTTGTAGTCGGCGGCAATTTTGAACATACCCATCTTCATCATCCAGGGAGCAACGCCGATAATCTTTCTGTTTGCGCCCATTCCTCTTGCATCATAAACAATCTTAAGGAATTCATCCCACTTATAGTTATACATACCGATGGGGAATGCTTCAAATCCGGGAACGTCTCTTTCTGCTGCACCGCAGATAACCTCACCGACCTGACGGCAGGTAAGCATAGCCGTTCCTCCCTTGGGATAGAGGGTGCAGGGAAGCTTATCCATCATCTTAATCTGCTCAATGAGAATAGTCCAAACGGGCTTTCTGCCGGGCTGAGTTCCGAAGATATACGGAAGCTCAAGAACCTTAACGCTGAAATTATCATCGCAGGCATCTTCACAAACCTTTTCCTGCATAAGACGGGCTTTGAAATACGGATTCTTTTCATCAAGACCCATTTCGGGGTGCTGCTTTGTGAACCATGAGAAATATGAGCCGAGAACAACAGCCTTCTTAACGCCGGCTTTTTTGCAGAGAGGGAATATTCTCTCAAGAGGAGCGATGTTGAATTTCTTATAATAATCCATAACGGGTGCGGGGAATTCAACTCTCTCGTCAACGCCTGCCGCAAAGATGAAAGCGTCCTTGCCGCTGAGCATCTCAAGAACCTCGTCATCTGACATCTCGTTGATGTTCTTGAAAATAAGGTTCATTTCCTCGGGAATGGGAGCTCCCTCGGGGAGAGGAGGCAAGGCAACCGAAGTTACCTCGTGACCGTGCTTGAGAAGCTGAATTGCAGCTTCGCAACCGAGAAGACCAGTTCCGCCAATCATAAATACTTTCATTTTTATAATCTACCTTTCTGCGAAAGGCACCAACGGGGTTATGAAACCGGCAGGTAACTTCCGCTTTAATTTTTTGGTATAATATCCACGGAGAATCGGTAAACCACAGAACCCGTGGAGGTGAGTGGCGGGGCT
>JAZRYD010000068.1:0-12566 GCA_045600535.1 Acutalibacteraceae bacterium
TTTCCGTCCGAATACGGTGAGTGATACTTTCTCAAAAATACTTGAAAAGAACGGTCTTCGTCACATCCGCTTTCACGACCTGCGTCACAGCTGTGCTTCGCTTCTGCTTGCCAACGGTGTAAGCATAAAGGAGATTCAGGAATGGCTCGGTCACAGCGACATCGCAACCACGGCGAATATTTACAGTCATCTTGATTATTCGTCAAAAATTTCTTCGGCAAATGTTATGGATTCCGTGCTGAAAATGCCCGAATCAAACTACGATCCCGGCTGGAACATCTGATTTGTTCAAAGTGCACAAAAATTGTAAAAATATCAAAATTCCAAATTGGAAATTAGGAAAGAACAAAACGCCGAAAAGGAAAGAACTACTTTCTGAAAAAGAATAATAACGAGTCGGCAGAGAAAAAGAAGAAAGCCTCAAACCGTTATGGCTCAAGGCTTTCACTGGCGGAGAGTTAGGGATTCGAACCCTAGGTGCGGTTAAGCACACAGCATTTCGAGTGCTGCACCTTCGACCACTCGGACAACTCTCCAGATATGCAATTTTTTGTGCAAAGTGCTGAATTGAGGCGATTTCAGAAGCGAAAATCCGAAAAAACCTCTTTCGGAAAAAGGAAAGAACAACAGGAAAGAACTCCGCAAAAATGTGGTTCTTGAGTTCAGCTTTAACCGTTGATACACAAGGAAATCACGGTGGACAATCTGACCTTTCTCAAGGTCGATTTCGAGTGCTGCACCTTCGACCACTCGGACAACTCTCCGTATATTTTCAACTTGATTATTTTAGCAGATAAAACGGGTTTTGTCAATGGTGCAGAATGAAAATTTTATTTCAGCAGAATGAAAATTTTATTTCAAATTTTTGCGATATATATTTCTTATCTTATCCATAGTATCGTCCGAAACTCCGGCGGCGCGAAGAGCGCTTACTGCTCTGTCGGTCATATCTTTCCCCGCCGATTTCTGTGCCTTCAGTACCTTTTTCATGGGCTTTAGCTTTCTTTTTCTTGTACGCCTCATATCTTTTGACGGAGAGTCAAGCTGAATCAGCTCATAGTCGAGCACAAGCTGTTCGTAATCCACACCGAGCACCGCTCCGAGCATCATAGCAACGGTTCCGGTTCTGTCAGCACCTCCAGCGCAATGGAAGTAAATCGGGTAGGTGCTTTCGTCGGCAAGCAGTTCAAAAATGGGCTTTATGTTGCATTTAAACTCTCCCGTGAAGAAATTTTCGTATGCCTCGCAGGGGATTTTAACATAGTTTACATCTGCACCCAGCGGAGACTGACTAAGCTCCGCCTCTTTACGCAGGTCAAGCTCGGTTCTGATTCCGAGGTCTCTGAGCTGCTTTATTCCGAGTTCGGTCAGCACTTCCGGTTTCATTCCCCTGTAAATCAATCCGCTGCGGAAGCTCTCGCCGTTTCTGCCCTTCCACGCCACGCATTCGCGCACATTGTGGCCGCCGTCGGCAAAAATCCACCTCTGCTTCTCATTGGCTGTAATAAAGCTGTGAGGTTCGGAGCCGTTGACACGCCAATAATACACCGTATCGGTCATAAGGTTATATATCTGTACCTGCGAGTCGGCGGTGCAGACCGTCAGCGGTGCGGTAAACTCCGGGTCGGCGGAGATTTCCACTCTCGTCTCTCCCCGTGTTCCGCTCCACTTAAGTTTAACAGGCTGAGGCCTTGTTCTCAGCGGGTCATCGTCTGCGTCATTTTTTCCTTTGGTCAACAGGGGCTTTACAAGCTTCTTTGTTGTTTTCAGCCCGGTGCTTTCCGAAAATGCCTTCTGAAGCTCGGTCAGCTGGTTTACAAGCTCACCGTCAGCAGGTGATTTAAGTTCAATACTCATATAATCCTCTCAACCGTAAGAATAAGACTGAAAAATCTTTTTATAATTGATAAACCGTAAAACATATCTCCAAATTTTGTTTGGCGGATTGATTATACTATATTTTACCGGATATTACAAGATATGCAATCGCATTTGATACCGAAGCATTATAAAATGTTTATAATATTAAACATTTATTGACTTTCTTATTCAGATATGATAAACTTAATTTGGTAAAAAGGCAAAGGAAGAAGCGTATGTAATCGGCAAAAACAGCGATATGTATTGCTTCCCGATTCGTGATTCCGATTACGGCTGTCTTCTTACCGACCCCGAGGCAATAAAAACAGCCGATTTTAAAGAGCTTCCGAACGGAAACCGCGAAATTACAATAGTTCTTAAGAGTGAAAAAACTCCCGAAGCGGTAACCGATAAGCATTCAACGGTTGCTCCGTCAAATCATGGCGCTATTTTCCAGCCGCTGCCCAAGCAGGTGATTGACGATGTGCTAAAAATGGATATTGTTGCTGCGATTACCGAGGACGTTGAATTCTCATATACATACCACGACTGTAAGGTTGTTGTTGAATATGAGCCTCAAAGCAATCACATTGTTACAGTCAAGCAGATTTCTCATGTTACGATTACAGGTTCAGGCAGAGTAACGCTGATAAGACTTAATGTAAAGAAACAGGAATATATCAACGAAATGCATGTTATCAATATAGAATATTAAAATTTAAAGCTTCGCAGGTGATGCGGAGCTTTTTATTATTCCGGATTATATCAAAGCTTTCAAATTCCCGTAAAACTATTTTACATTGCTTTTTCGGCGTAAATATGGTAATATAATAGCGGATTTTAAGGCGTGAGGAGATGTTGTTATGAATGCACCGAAAATCATCAAGTCGGTAACGGCTGCGGAAATACCGCCGTGTGAAAATAATCCGCGCAACAGCGAGGGGGATTTTGCGGTTCTGAAGGACGGCTCAATTTTATTTGCATACAGCAGATATACGGGCAGTACCTCCGAAGACCACGACCCGTGCGACATTGCGGGAATGATTTCCCGTGACGGCGGAAACACCTTTGAGCCGCTCCCTTATCTGCTTGCTGCGGCAAAGGAACATAACACGCAGAATATTATGAGCGTTTCTTTCTGCCGGCTTGATAACGGAACGCTCTGTCTGTTTTATCTCGGCAAATTCGGGCCGCATACGGCTTACTATCTTCGCCGTGCGACGGAAGATGAAACACATTTCGGTGAAGCCGAGCTGTGTATAGATATAAATGAGGATATCTATTATGTTGTAAATAACTGCCGAATTTGCAGGCTTCCCGACGGCAGGCTTCTTATCCCTGCGGCGAGGCATAAAATCGTTAACGGAAGACCCGAATATTTTGCAAACTGCCGGATTTTCTGCTGTGATGCCGAAGGCAAAAACCGGCATTCCGTTTCGGGCATTATTGAGATGCCGAACCCGGGCCATTCGGAAACGGGACTTCAGGAGCCCGGGATTTCCGTTCTTCCCGACGGACGGCTTTACGGATATTTCCGCACGGACAGATGCTTTCAGTTTGAAAGCTTTTCCGATGATAACGGCAAAAGCTGGACAACGCCTGTTCCGTCAAAATTCACCTCACCCGATTCGCCTATGCTGATTTCAAGAAATCCGTATACGGGAATTTACTATGCGCTTTGGAATCCCGTTCCGAAATATAACGGCGGTTATAAAGAGAAAGTGTGGGTACACGCAGGGCGCTATCCGTTTGTTATGGCGCAGAGCGAAAACGGAATTGACTTTTCGGATTTTACAGTGATTGAAGATACTCCCGAACACGGCTACTGCTATCCCGCAATTTGTTTTCTCGGAGAAAATGAAATGCTGATGTCTTATTGCTGCGGCGGTGCGGAAGACGGAAAATGCCTTTCAAGAACAAGGATTAAGAAAATAGTTTTAGGGTAACGGAGGAAATTATGAATAAAAAGGTTTATTATCGCGGCAAGGTCGGTACATACTGGTATAATTTTACGGAGAGCCTCGCTTATGCGGTGCTTCACCGTCCCACACCCGAAAGCTGTTTCAAAAGCCGTATCGGATACGGCGATGAAAAACTGCAATATTTCAACATCTGCACACGCAGAGACGGAGTAAAAGAGAAAAAGTCCGTTTTCATTTATATTCACGGAGGCGGTTGGATTTCGGGTATTACCGGTATGCGTGATACCTATGTTTCAAACTGGGCAGAAAAAGGATTTTTTACCGCATCAATTTCATATTCATATGCTCCCGATAAGGTTTTTCCGGCACAGCTTCACGAGATTTTTTCGGCACTTGACTGTATTTACGATATGAGGGAAAAATATAATCTTGATTTCGGCAGGCTGGTTCTGGCAGGGGAAAGTGCAGGCGGTTACTATATAATGATGCTTGCCGCAATGTCAAAGGATAAATCTCTTTTTGATAAGCTCGGAATCAAATTCCGCCACATAGATGAATTTGATGTAAAGGCTCTTGTTTCTCATTGCGGCTGCTTTGATTTGCCGAATCTGCTCGATGACGGAAAACTCCAGTCGAAATTTCCCGATATAAAAATGATGGTGTCATCTTTCCTGGGTATGCCGAGGAATGAAGCAAAAGAATTTCTCAAAACCGAATCGGGTCAGCTTTCATATCCTCATATTACCGCGGATTTTCCGCCTGCGTTTATCGTTTGGGCAGAGCGTGACTATCTCCGCTATGAGGCATTTGACCTTATTGAAGCATACAAAAATTACGGAATACCGTTTTATGAATACAGGGCTTCGGGCATAATCGGAAATCACGCGTGGTCAATTGCCACCGTTGTTGAAAAGGGAAGAGAATGCTTCCGCTGTGCATACGATTTTGTTTCAAAACAGATTTGATTTAACGAGGTCAATTATGAATGTTTTAAACTGGATGTCGGCTGTTGACGACAATGTAAAGCTGACGGATATTATTATGCCGGGTTCTCATAATGCTGGTTGCCGGAATATGATTGCTTTGGCGGAATGTCAGAGCGGAGATTTGGCGGAGCAGGCTGCCTGCGGAGTAAGATATTTTGATATTCGGCTTGATACTTACCGCGGTAAGCCCGTGTTTGCTCACAGTATGATTATGGGAGTACCCATTGAGGGGGATTTGGCGGCGCTGCGGTTTTTCCTTGAACGCAGTCCGTCAGAATTTCTGATTATCGAAATCGGGGGCTACGGCGATGAGCATTTCGGTCCGTATACCCATAAATGCAGAGTCGATACGGCGCAGGTGGGGGAGCTTCTGGAACATTATCTGGAATGTTCACGCTATGCGCTGACCGATTTTGAAAGCATTGCCGATGTGACTATGGGTGATATCCGCAGAAGCGGGAAACGCTTTTTACTTATAAACAAAAAAGAGGAATTTCCTTACGGCAAAAACTGTGATTTTGTAAGTCCCTGGTCTCCGGAGCGTCACGGCAGAAAAGCCGAAACCTTTGCCGCACGCACCGCCGAGGTTTTTGACCAAACCGAAAAAAAGGGGATTTTCGTTTTGCAGACTCAGCAAACGGGTGGCTTCGGCACGGAAATAGGACTTGCAAGCCCGAAAAAGCTGAACCGTGCATTCGGTTCACATTTTGATACCGTTACAGATATTATCCGCCGCAATCCGCTTTATCTGCAAAAGGCAAATGTTATTCTCGGGGATTATTGGCTTGATAACCCCGACCGTATTCGCAAGGTGCTGGCTCTCAATTCGGATAAAGGCAATATCAGCTCCTGCTATGCAGAGGAATTTAAAAAGATGCTGTAAAAAAGATGCTTCACGGCAGACCGTTCGGTCATCGTGAAGCATTTTTTATCGGTAAAGATTTTAATTTTCGGCGGCTTCCTCACGAAATTCGTCCATATAGTCCGTGATTTTCGCCTGACGGGTACGGGCAAGCTCCGAATACATCTGTTCCCGTTTTTCGGCGGAAATAGGCCATAGGAATTTCGGAATGATACCCAAAGCACCCGTAATTGTGGGAACTGCCGTGCAGAGGGCAAACTCCCAGAATTTTGTCTTATCGTTCTGTGTTCCGATTTCAAGTCCCTGAACATAGCCGATTTCTTTCATAATCAGGCTTGTAACCGAACCGAGCAGGGCAGACTGAATTTTTAAAATCAGATTTTTCGCAACACCGGTTGTGGCTTCCATACGGTAGCCGCTCTTCCATTCGCAGTAGTCCATGGCTTCGTTCCACAAATCGGCATTGATAACCTTGGTGATACCCCATGACCACTTTTCAAACCAGTCACGCAGACCGAATGCGATACACATAGGTACTGTTTTTTTGAAGGTGGTCCGTTTGCCGGTGATACCGACGAGGAACACGGCAAGATTCAGCACATCGCCGTAAATATCGGAGAAAATCCAAAGCTGTTTTGAAGAAAAGCGTTTGCGCAGCGGTGCAACAAATGAATAACTGATGCTGCCGTTTATGCCCGACGGGATATTGATTAAGGTAATCAGGCTGTAGCTTCCGAGAACATCAATAAAGTAATTGGTTGCGCTTTTGCTGATTGCAAAGCTTGCAAGAAATTCCGAAAGGCACATCAGCAGCACGGGGTAGTTGCGGAAAATCGCTCTCATACCCTCACGCACATCGGGCTTTTCTATGGACTGCGGCACACGCTCGCGGGATTGCAGGAAGAACCAGAATGTGAAGAATGCGGAGATAAGTGCCGTGCCGCCGCCCATTATCATAAATACGGAGCTGAGCTTCCACGAAACCTTTTTCTTGTTTACAAGGTCAATCAGCACGCCCATAATGTAACGGGGCATATCCTCGCCCATATAACCCGTCAGCAGCTCCGCTAAAGTAATCAGCCGCACGCGTTCATCGGGATTCGGCGTTATGGTGGACATATAGCCGCTTTTGGCAACGCTTGTGAAAGTACCTGCCGTTTCGCTGATAACGGCAAAAGCATAATAATAAATCAGCTTGGGAATATCCGTTCCCGAGGTGTTATGGAAAAACAGGGGAATCAGCCATACGAAAATGCCGATAAGGGACAGCGGAATCTGCATACCCACCAGATAGGGTCGGAATTTTCCGATACGGGTGCGGGTGTTATCAACAATAACCGAAATGAAAGTATCGTTGATAATATCCCACGCCGTTGTTACCAGATTCATAACGGCGCTGACGGTGAAATCAATATGCACAACGTCCCAGATATAACGCTCTTTGAAATCGTTGATGTTAAAGGAGTTTGACCAGTCGTTAAACAGATAGGCTATGGTTTCCTTAACGCCTACATAGTTATAGCCTTTGTACAGAGTTCTGATATTTCCGTTTTCGGCATCGGGCTGAGCCGCAGAGGTAAGTGTTCGTTCTTCCGACATTATTTCGCACCGCCTTTCACCGTAATGTTACAGGAATCGCGGAAATAACCGTCCGCTGAAACGGCAACTGCCTTTGCCGTGCCGGCTTTCAGGGCTGATACAACGCCGTTTTCGTCAACGGCAATAACACCGTTATCACCCTCAACAAACCAAAAAACGGTTTTATCCGTTGCATTATCGGGGGATATTTTTGCAGAGAGTTCAAGGCTCTCACCAACGGCAAGCTCGGCCTTGCTTTGGCTGATTTTTATTTTTTCAACCGAATCCCTGACCCAAACCTTGCAGGTGTCCGTAAAGGTATTGCCCATATATTGCAGGGTTACGGTAACGGTTACGGGCTCGGTATCTGCTTTTAAGCCTTTGATGTAGCCGAGTTCGTCCACCGTTACGCGGCTTTCATCGGCTGAAGCGAATGTTACGGTGTAATCCTCATCATCATTCATTACCGCCGTTACGGAAAGAGCGGTATCGTTGCTGTCCGGTTCAACGGTAATTTCGTCCGAATTGAAAGAGATTCCCGCATAGCGGTAGTTATATGTATCGGTTATCTTTACGGTAAAGGTCATTTCGTTAGTGCCGAAAACGGATAATTTACCAATCCACTCACCTTTAACCGTCACCCGACAGCTTCGTTCAAGGGTTACCGATGAAATGCGGTCATTTTCACGCAGGGTTTTCAGCTTAACGGTAAAATCCTCCGCTTTCAGCGTTACGGAATCGGCTTCATAAATCTCCGCAAATTCCGTTTTCATTTTGTCAATAACGGCTTGAGTGCTTTCAAGACGGAAGGTCTGCGCCGCATTGCTTTTAATATCGGCATAAGCTCCGTCGGCGTTCAGCTTTAATGTTGTAAAATAATAATTTTCATCTTTAAGATTTCCCTCATCATCGGTCTGACCGACAACGCATTCCGCCTCGGATAAATCGGCGGCGGTAAGGTAAAGAACGGGTATTCTTTCCGGCTTCGTGCCGAATAAGCCCTTGCTGTTTTCGGGATAAAGAGTATTAAGAACGGAAAGAATATCGTCTTTGATGTAATCCATAACCGCCGTGCCGTTTTCACCGTGGTCGGCGGTATAGCCCGGGTTTTCGATTGAAACGGCGGTTTCGGAATCCACCGTCACCGTTTTGAAGTCTTCGGAGCGGTTAACGGTATCAAGGCAGTAGGACAGCACCGCCTCGGGTGTCTGAGGCTGAGGAGTCATTACTGCGGGTTCTGTTTTAATCTCATATGTTCCCTCAGTTACCAAAGAGAAAGCCACCAGCAGTACGGCTGCCATACATACGCAAAGAGCAATAACGGTACCTGCGGCGAAAACCATAACATTGTTTTTCTTTTTCTTATCAGCCATTGCCGTCACCGCCCTCTCTTTCAAGGCGTTTTGCCTTTTCCTCCTCGGATTCCAGCACGGGCAGAGGCAAATCGTCCAAACTGATTTCTCCGGCTTTAACCTGCCTGCGTATTCTGACCCGTTCCGAATCCGTTTCGTTTATATCCGCCTGCACATTGCGGGTAATAAACAGACGGTTTACAACCGCATCACCGATAAACAGGGCAAGGGAAGCAAAAGCACCTGCGCCCATATGATGAGCTAAAAAGATTTCTCCCTGTCCGAAAGCGAAAAACAGGCAGGCAATAACGGAAACAACGGAAACAGCCGCCCCGATGAAAGCGATTTTCATCATTATTCTGGCAGTTTTGGTGATGTTGATAAATGAAAAAATCTCCGTTACCAGCAGCACGGCGGCACATAGAGTAATCAGCACAATTGTTATAAGCACCGCTCCCGCGCTCACGCTGAATGATGGCAGAAAGCCGTCCTTTATGAGGCTTGATATTGCACCGAGAGTTCCGTCCGAAAAAGCGGAATAAAGACCCAATGCGCTGAGGGTAAAGCTTTTTTCAATCACGGGAAAATCCGTTTTGACTGCCGCAAAAGGTATCAGTACGGAGCATAAGGTCAGCAAGGTGAATACCAGACGCAGGATAGGCAGAGTGCCTTTTATGAAGGCGGTTTTCAGCTTGGCTGTGAAAATACGCAGGGAGGCATACTCCAGCTCGCACCGCTTCGCATCTTCGGAAAGCAGCTTTTCCTGCTGACTGTAAAAGATGTTTATGCCGCAGTGCTTACAGTTTGGAGCAAGCTCAAAGCGGCCGATTTCGCCGCCGCAGTTGGGGCATTTCATTTTACCACTCCTTCCGTTATATTCCGAATGAAAATTATTTTAAAAGCTCGGCTATCAGCGCGCCTACGCTGTCGCAGGTATGTTCCGCCGCGGCAACAACCTCGGGCTTTCCCGAGCTTACCGCCCAGCCGCGGTGGTCGGTTATCATTTGCAGGTCGTTATAATCGTCACCGACAGCCGCAGCTTCATCGGGTTTCAGACCGTAATGCGAAAGAATGAACCTCACGCCCTCGGATTTGCTTGAGCCTTTTTTGGCAATATTGATATGAGGGCCGTTGACAAAGGCGGTTATTTCGTCACCGAATTTACGGTTTATAAGCTCCGCAACCTCAAGAGACCTTTCAAATTCGGGAAAGGTTGCGTAATACTGATGATAAAATTCCTCATCGGTGACCTTATCGTAATATTCAATATCATCATATTTGCTCAGAAAATTCTGTATTTCAAGAAAAACTCTGCGCGGAATGAAGCTTTCATAAAGGCAGTTTCCGTTCATATCGCCCACGAATGAACCGTTAAAAACTATCAGATAATCAAGCAGCCCGTCAATGCCGATTTCCTTGACTTTATCATAAAAATCAAGTCCTCTGCCCGTTACGATGCCGAAATAATTACCCTCGGCGCGCCACCTTGCCATCATTTCTCTGTCATAATCCGAAACCTTGCCGTTTCGGTTCAGAGTTCCGTCAAAATCCGTTGCAATAAGCCTTTTACGCATCTTAATACTTCCCGTTATAAAATTACTGTTCCGATAATAATATATCATAAATTTTCAAATGCGGTCAAGGCTTTTATGCAAAGAAGTGAAAAGCAATAATTGCTTTAAAATTCGGGGTTGAATTTATAAATCGTCGGTGTTATACTTTAGGTAAAACAAGGCTTATTTGTTAATAATTTGAAAAGGAGCGTTATCAATGAAAAAAGCAGTTTCCCTGATTCTCTCGGTTTTTACGGTAATTTCGGTGTGCGTATGTGCATCGGCATCAAGCAGAACGCTTAACTATGTTGTAATCGGTGACTCCATTGCATTCGGTGCGGGTGTTTATAATTCAACCGAGGCTTGCTACGCCAAAATCGTTGCGGATACCAACGGTTATAATTACAAAAACGATTCAGTAAGCGGCTTCAAATCCGCACAGCTTCTGGAATATCTCAAAACCAACAAAGAAACAATCGAAGACATAGCAAATGCCGATATTCTCACTCTTTCAATCGGCGGAAACGATTTCATTCAGGAAAAGCTTCCGATACTCATTTTCAAGGCACTTGTGTTTAACGATTATTCGATGTTTGACGAAATCACCGAGGTTTTCAGCGCAAACTTTGAAAAAATCATTGCACGCATAAAGGAAATCAATCCCGAATGTACAATCCTTGTTCAGAATATCTACAATCCGAGATATGACTATGCAAGAAAGGTTTATGCCTACGGTCTCGGACTTGTAAACGATGTTTTCAGCGGCTATCTTGAAAAGAACCCCGGAGCATATCAGATTATTGATGTTTGCTCTGCGTTTGACGGCAGACAGGACCTTATCGCAAATGACAGCGTTCACCCCAGCTCGGCAGGCAACGAAATGATAGCATCGCTTATTCTCAATAAGCTTTTCTCTCTCGGACTCGGCACGGAAACAGAGCCGGTTATCAATGTCAAGGGCTATGAGCAGAAGCAGGATTTCATTAAGTATATCAACGGTGAATGGATTCGTATGTTTATCCATTGGCTTGATATAAACCTTTCGAGGATTCTTCCCGAGGTTCGCATTTTCCTTTTCGTATCATAAAATCAATACAGCGAACGGGCTTGTGATTGACTTCACAAGCCCGCTTTTTATCTGATATTTTCAAGCAGATTTTTTGCCTCAACCGGTATTCTTCCGAGAGGGTCGGGGCCCACATTCAGAAGATAATTTATTCCGAGAGAATTGAGGTGCGCTTTTGTTTCGGAAAGCTTCTGCGCCGATTTCCAGTTTTTATCGTAATAGGAAAAGCCCCAGGTATCGTTCAGTGTGCAGGCGCTTTCATAAAGCGAATGGGGTGAGGGCTTAAATCCGCCTATATCATTGTAATCAATTTCTTTATCCGCAGATATTTCCGCTTTTTCGGGTATTTCGTTATCTCCGAGAGAAACATAATCATATTTGCCGTTGCCGAGCCTTGAATTTATAAGGCAGTCGGGCTGAAGCTCCTTAACCGTGTTGTAGATTATTTCGCTCTGCTCTGCGGAAATCGTCATCGGAACATCAAACCACGCAAGGCAGAGGTCACCGTATGAGGTCATTATTTCTTTTACCTGCGGCAGAATTTTTTCGTTGAAGCATATGTCAAAATTCTTTTCGCCTTTAAAATCCCAGCTGTTATCCCAGGTTGTTCCGCTGTTGCCGAGGTGATTGGAGTTATATCCGCCGCCGTGAGGGTGATGCCAATCCAAATCCTGCGAATAATATATTCCGAGCTTCAAGCCGTATTTTTTGCAGGCGAATGCAAATTCCTCAAGTATATCACGGTGAAACGGAGTGGCGTCATATACATTGAATTTATCGCATTTTGAATGATACATCGCAAAGCCGTCGTGATGCTTGTAGGTCAGCACGATATATTTCATACCGCAGTCACGCGCGATTTTTGCGTATTCCTCTGCATCAAAACCGACGGGATTGAATGCAGACGCCAATTTTTCATATTCGGCAATCGGGATTTGAAAATATGACTGAGCCCATTCGGCATAGTCACGCACTTTCCGACCCTTATATTCTCCGCCGAGCAGGGTATAAAGTCCCCAATGAAGCATCATTCCGTATTTTGCCTGCCTGAACCATTCGGTATTCGTCATTGCTTTGCACCCACTTTGTATATTTATGCTTGTAATCATATCATATTGTGCCTGCCGTTTCAATAAAAATATGCAAAAATATCCCGGTGTGTTCTTTTATGGCGAAGCTGATTGACAGGCCCGGCGAATTATGCTACTATACGAAATATACATTGCGGAGGCAATGTGAAAAGGGGGATAAGTTTGAAACAAAAATATCGCACAGGTAGCCACAAAAGGGCATAACGAAAAAGCCGTCTGAGAGACAGCAAAAAAACGGTATTTTAAGAGCTTACACTAAGAATCAGCTACTTCATCCTTGAAAATGTAACCCCGTT
>JAZRYD010000069.1:0-21831 GCA_045600535.1 Acutalibacteraceae bacterium
AAAACGCGAAATGCAATATGTTTATAGAGAGATGAAATAAGTGGTAAGTAATAAGTGATAGTTATAAGGGAATGTGCGGCGCACACGCGTTACAAATGATTTGTAACTGCGGTGCGTGTGCGGCGGCGGTACGGTTACAATTCTTCTATTATTTCTTCCCACGGCATTTCCCACCCGTTTGTATTGCCTGCTTTAATGAAAGATTCAATATCGGCAGTATGGTTTTCAATAATATCCGTAAAATCGGCTTCGCTCGGCATATTTTCGGTATTGCCTTTGAGTTTTACAATACCGATAGGCGTTGAAACAGATACGCTCTTTTTACCCTTGCTTTTTGAAGAGCCGCGTTTGTTTATCCATTCTTTTGTTGCCTTGGCTTCACGCTCCATTAAAACATTGAAAATTATCAGCATTACTATATTTTCTTCAAGAGCTTTTTCAAGGTCGGGCGGCAGAGCTTTTCTGCCGTGGTAACGGGCGTAGTGCATAAGTGCCAACATTATTATTCCTGCTTGCTCGTTTGTGAGTTCGTATTTCTCAAAATAGTCGGAATAGTTGTAATACACAATAAAACTGTTTTTTTCTTCAAGTATTCTTTTTTGCCTTTCGGTCAAATCATCGTAGTAGTTTATTAATTCGACTTTTGTTGACATTAAATCACTCCTTTAAATTATGTACGCTTTTTTTATTATTCTTTCATACTTATTTCGAGCTTAACTCAAATAATTTTGAAAGAAGGTATGTTTATGGAAAAAATTATCACTTTTAAGTGCGGCGATTATCCGTATATAACGGATGAGAAATTGCCCGATGTTGCCGAAGCTCTTAATGCACTCAAAAAGGAAATAACCGATAGAAATGATAACCTTGTAGAAGATATTATTACTGAAATTGCGGACAGTTCAGTTGATATTTATACTGATTCGCTCGTTGAAAACTGTTCATCGGTTGCATTTATGAAATATATTGACGAAAGCATTGAGGAAATCGGCAGAGCCAAAACTCACGAAGAACAGTTGCGAATGGCGGAATTTTGCTATTACTATGATTCGCTGAACGAAAACTTTAACGCGGTTGTCCGAAATGCGTTAAGCGAGTATATGGCACAAAAAGCCATAATCATTGACGGTCCTGATAAAGAAGTTCCAAAAACTGCCGCCGCAGTTGAAAAGTATGTTTTAAATACAATTGAAAACTACTTAGCCGAAAAGAGTATGGCGGCATCCGCAATATTAGATGTTTTTGAACGGGATTTAGAAACCCGTCTTGAAACAATAGAAGATTATACCAAAAATATAAAAACAAAAATAACGGATGCAGACGATGAAAACGCGGCTATTACGGCTCTGTGCATAGAGCCCGAAAAACCGCCGTACCTTATAACGATTCCCACAAACAATATGCTTGCAAATATTCAGAATATTTGCGAGGGATTTATAGAGGTCTTACCGCTATACAGTAACCGTGCTGACGGTCTTGAAATTGATATGATTGTAAATGAAGAGGGGAAAATAAACGGTTCATCGCAAAACCGAATTATTACAGAGAACGATTTATTTAATAATCATTCTTCTGCCGTGGTTGATATAGTTTGCGGCACTGCGGTTATCGTTGCGGCGGATTCCAACGGCGAGTGGGTAAGTTTACCCGATGATGAAATTAAAAAATGGAATAATCGCTTTAGCTCGCCGTTACCTACTTTTATAGGCTCTTTGTATCTTGATGATGAAAGTATCGAGATACCGAATTTTGTTGATATTGAAAAAGATATTATCAATATTAACGAACACAGTAGGGGGGATGACGGTGAGGAACGATAAAAAGCCTCGCAGAGCTTATTGCTTTTGCCTGCAAAAGCGTAATAAGTACCTTTTCGCAGAAAAGAGTGCTGAAAAAAGGGGGCGTTGTTGTGAGTTATGCAATTATGAGAATAGCTAAGCATAAAACATCAGCTTCAATCGCTGCAGCTGACCGTCACGCACAACAACGCGACCGTTTGAAGCATAGAGCACACCCCGAAAGAACGCGTGAAAATATGCTTTATAAAAAGCATAAGGATTTGACATTGTTACAGAGCTTTAAAAGCGAGACAGAGGGAATGAAGATACGAAAAAACGGTGTGCTCTTATATGAGATTGTTTTGGCGTTTTCACCCGAAAAGGCAGAAGAAATCGAATCAAGAAAGACGGAATGGGTCAACGCCAATATGAAATGGTGTGCTGACAATTTCGGCGGTAAAGAAAATATTTTGTTTTCGCACGTGGATTTAGATGAAACAACATTACATTGTCACATATTTATTTTGCCGAGATATGAAAATAGGTTGAATGCAAGTCATTATACGGGCAGTAAGTATAAACTTTCCGCATTGCAGACAAGTTATGCGGAAGAAATGGAATGTTTCGGTCTTGAACGCGGCAAGTGCTATGTGGGGGCGGATTGTGATAATAAGAATAAGCCGCGTCATATAACCTTAAAAGAGTATTATCGGAAAATTGAAAAAGAGCGTTCCGAAAAGTCATTAAATATTAGATTAACGGACAAAAATCAAAGTGAGAGATGATAGCCGCATTTTCCAAGCTGATTTACAAAGTCATTCCAAAATTCAAGAGCTTTTGGGTCATTAATGTTTTCTATTAAACCGCAATTCAGTAATGAAGTTACGGCAAGCGAAAACGGCGTTATAAAGTATTCAAGTTGTTTAAATTCGTTACATATTGTTTTCATTTCAATAAGGCTTTCTGCTTGAAAAACGGCTTTTTTAGCGGCTTTAAATTTAGGACAGTTATTACGCGATATGCAATCAAAACAATCGTATTTAATGCTTTTATCCATTGTTATCCCCCCTTTCATTATATAGTGGTTGTATGTGATGAAATCCAAATGAGGATTTCATCACTACTTATATAATTGATTTCATTTATCTTGAAAGCGTGTAATTCGCCCCGTTTCATAACTTGGTAAATATACGCAGTTGTTACTTTAAGCCATAATGCGAGTTCGCAAGGTCGCAAGCGTTCGGTATTATATGGAGTTGCCATAATTCAAACCTGCCTTTATCCATTCACTTATCCAATCGGCGTGTATTCTTATTACTCTTCCGCTTTTGAATGAGCGTAGCTTATTTGTTTTTATTTGATTTCTTATGTATGATTCACTTGCCTCCATTTCTTT
Source organism: Acutalibacteraceae bacterium (assembly GCA_045600535.1). GTDB lineage: Bacteria > Bacillota > Clostridia > Oscillospirales > Acutalibacteraceae > CAG-177. The sequence goes on from JAZRYD010000069.1 coordinate 3,175, forward strand.
TGCTATTTCTTCAATCGTGTACCAATCTGTTTTCTTGGTATCTTTTTTCATTAAATTCCACCTTTCAATTTTTTGAGGATAAAAAAAGACAGAAGAAATTATTTTTTTCTTCTGTCTTAGTACAATTCTAATTCATTTCAAAAATTAGAAGAAATATTCAGTTGTCGGAAACACCCTACACTTTTATTGTAACACCGATTTTTTATCGAAACAAGTGGGTTGAAAAAATTTTTTTATATTTTTTTTAAAAAATCCGTGAAAAAGAATATCGTACCCCGTTGTACCCCGTTGTACCCCGTAAAATACCCCGTAGCGTACCCCGTAATGACAAATTTTTGCATTTTTTAGTGTTTTTTAGTGCTTTAAATATTGGGGGTAAAAAAGGGAAAAACCGTTGAAACATAAGGCGTTTCAACGGTTTTTAGGTTGGTCCGAGTGGCGAGACTTGAACTCACGGCCTCTTGACCCCCAGTCACGCGCGCTCCCAACTGCGCCACACCCGGATATATAACCAACGAATGATATTATAACATACAAAACAGAAATGTCAAGGGAAAAATCAATTTTTCTGAAATTTTCCGAAAAAAATATTAAGTTATTGATAAATACGGTTTAAAGTATTATAATCAAGGTAGTTTCGGTATGAAAGGAAGAATATTATGGCTTTTGATTTCAGCTCTGTTCCGGACAGAAAATATACGGGTTCATTTAAGTGGGAATGCACCGAAAAAGGAAAGGACTGCGAGGGTGCATTTCCGTTTTCAACAGCAGATATGGAGTGGGGGACTGCTCCCGCAATTCGCAAGGCGTGCGCAGATTATGCCGCAAAGGGCTTTTACTGCTATACGATTGCAGACGAAAATTACAGAAAAATCGTATGCGATTTTACGGAGCGCAGACATTCATGGAAAATTTCTCCCGAATGGATTGTTCCGACTTACGGCATAGTGAGTGCAATTCACACCTGCGTGAGAGCATTCACCAAAGAGGGGGAGGGCGTTATAATTCAAAAGCCGGTTTACGGTCATTTTGAAGCGGCGGTTTCTCTCAATTCACGCAAGGTGGTAAATAATGCTCTTGTGATTAAAAACGGGCATTATGAGATGAATTTTGAAGAGCTTGAAAAAATGTGTGCTTCTCCCGAAAACAAGCTTCTTATTCTCTGCTCACCGCATAATCCCGTCGGCAGGGTGTGGACCGAAGAAGAACTGAAAAAGGTTGCCGAAATCGCTTTGAAATATGATATAACGGTTGTTTCCGATGAAATACATTTTGATATTACTTCAAAAAAGCACACCGTATTTGCTTCTCTATGCCCTGAAATCGCATCAAAAACGATTACCTGCACCGCACCGTCAAAAAGCTTTAATATTGCCGGTCTCGGTACATCGAATATAATCATATCCGATGAAAATCTCAGAAAAACATTTGAAGAGCGCCTCGGAAAAGACGGATATGAGTGCATCAACTGCTTCGGTTATCCCGCAATCACAACCGCTTATACCGTCTGTGACGACTGGCTGGACGAAATGAATGCTCATATAGCTTCAAATTACGGAATATTCAAAGAGTTTGCCGATAAAGAGCTTCCGGATTTTAAGCATTTTGAGCTTGAGGGAACATATCTTGTTTGGCTTGATGTTTCCTGCCTCGGGATTCCCGATGATAAAATTGTTGAATTTTTTGCCAAAGAAGCAAATATCGTTGTAAATTCCGGAGGCTGGTTCGGCGATGAGGGACTCGGATTCATCAGACTTAATATTGCCGTTCCCGAAGAAATACTGAAAAATGCGCTTATCGGGCTGAAAAAAGTGCACGATTCCCGAAAATAATTCTGATTAAAAAAATTTTCCCGAAAAAATTATTGACATTCTTTCGCTTTTATACTAATATAGAACAAAGAAAGGATGTTGTATATGGATTCCGTTGATGAAAAAATCATTGAATGCCTGAAAGCAAATTCCCGTGAAAATGCGTCGTATATCGGAAGCAAGGTAAATATGTCCGTTTCCGCCGTTATCGAAAGAATCAAGAAGCTTGAAGCTTCGGGCATAATCAAACAGTATACCCTTGTTCTTGATAAAGAAAAACTCGGTCTTGATTTGGTTGCATTTATTTCCGTCAGCCTTGAACATCCGAAGTTCAACACCGATTTTGTTAACTTTGTTACAAAAAATCCCAGAATAATCGAATGCCACTATATTACGGGCGATTTCGATTTTCTTTTGAAGGTCTGCACCTCAAGCGGAAAAGGACTTGAAAAAATAGTTAACGAAATCAAAAGCGCAAAGGGTGTTTCAATGACGAGAACGAATGTTGTTCTTTCAACCAACAAGGAAGACCATTGCATTGATATTGAATCAATTGAATAAGCTTTAAAAATGAGCAACAGCCGTCTTTCGACGGCTGTGTTTTTTTATTTAACGATGGGAAGAATATTGAAGCTGAATTTAAGACCCTTGCTTCCGTCAAGCTCGTACTTCGGAAGAATATCCGGTCCGCAGCTTGCCGTTCCGGTGCCTCTGTCAAATCCGTCAATATTGATTGCAACGGTTTTTTCGTCGTGCAGGTCTTCCTGATGCTTTGCGTTCTGCAAAAGCTTCTGACTGAATTTTCGTGCATTAAATATAAAATAATTATCATTATATATAAATTTCAGTCCGTCGCCGTTATCATCGGTGAACGCTGCATATCTTACGGCGCATCTGTTGCCGTAATCCTGAGGTCTGATATAAGGCTCAAGCATATTTTCAACGGTTGTTTCGTATACGCCGAGAATTGACTGCGCCTTGAGGTCGGGAAGATTTTCACTTTCGCCCATACCGTAATATTCAACATTATTGAAATTCTCGGGCATTTCGAGAGTTAAGCCGAATCTCGGCATATGAGCTGCCAGACGCTTCTTTGAAAGGGGATTAAACGAAGCTTCAACTTTTATTCTGCCGTCTGCAAATACGGTATAAACCGTTTTGACATCTGCAAGCGGAAGAGCCGATTTTTTGCTCTTAAGCCTTAAAACCGTTGATATTTCTGCGCTGTTTTTCTTTGAAGAAACCGAAAAATCAATGCACTTGCAGGCATAATCGTCATATCCGCTGCTCATCCATTTATCGCGGTAACGGGTATCGTTATCAAGATAAGCTCTGTAAATATTCGGAATAAGACCCTTTGAATATGCAGGAGACTGATTTATAAGCTCTTTGCCGTTTATGACATAGCTTTCGATAGTGCCGTTTGCCTTGGAGAAAACGATTTTTCCGTTATTGAGAATAATTTCAGCCTGCTTGTCATCGCTTTCGGCTTTAACGCTTCCCTCGGCCTTATCAAACGAATATTCAAGCTTTTCTTTGATGGCTTTCTGTTCAAACGCGATTTCTTCCTCACCATCATAATAATAAATATTTATATGGCAGTCGCAGTTTTCACGGGGCATTTTGAAATCAATATCAAAAGATTTGCTTTCCTGCGGTTCAATATCAAGAATAATTTCATCAGCCGCAATAAGAATATTTCCGTTTTTAACCACTTCCCAGACTGCGGTAATATAAGAAGTATTTCTGAATCTGTTTGTATTTGTAAAGGTCAGTTTTTTATCGGAATATCCGGCTCTTACGGGACGGTAAACATTCTTTGCTTCCTTTGCACCCGTGTGCATTCTGCGGTCGGGATACATAAGACCGTCAACGCAGAAGCAGCCGTCATGCTTTTTCTCACCGTGGTCGCCGCCGTAGGTTGATTTCCATTTGCCGTGTGAATGATAAACAGCGTGGTCAGCCCATTCCCAGATACAGCCGCCCATAAGATTATCATACTTATAGATTATATCCCAGTATTCCTCAAGTCCGCCGGGACCTACGCCCATTGCGTGAGCATATTCGCACAGATAGAACGGCTTAGGAGTATATTTCTTTCCGCGTGTATGTCTGCCGCATTTTTCAACATTCTCGTGATTTGTGTACATTTCCGAAACAACATCATATGAATGTCTCGGTGTTCTTACAACACCCTCATAGTGAACGGGGATTTCGGGGCATACCTTATGAAGAAAATCATAGCAAACATCGTGGCAGGCATATCCGCCCGACTCATTGCCGAGTGACCACATTATAACGCAGGCGCGGCTTCTGTCACGCAGATACATTCTTTTAACTCTGTCAAGATATCTCGGCGCCCATTCGGTGTTGCTGCTGATAAGGTCAATATTCTCATGCGGCGCACAGCCGCAGCCGTGAGTTTCTATATCGGCTTCGTCAACAACATAAAGACCGTAAATATCGCAGAAAACAAGGAATTGTGCATCGGGAGGATAGTGTGAGGTTCTGACGGCGTTAACATTCATTGACTTCATAAGCTTAATATCTTTTTCAATATCGTCAACGCTCATAACATAACCGTTCTTATAGTTGGTATCGTGGTGGTTAACACCCTTGATTTTGATTGCTTTTCCGTTTACGGTGAAAATATCCTTTTTGATTTTAACTGTTTTGAAACCGATGAAGTTTCTGACCGTCATAACGGGTTCATCACCGCAGTAAAGAGTTGTGAATGCGGTATAAAGGGTCGGAATTTCGGCGTTCCATGCGGTAACATCAAGCTTTTTAAATTCAACCGCACATTCTTCGGAAGCATTCTGAATGCCCGACGCAATAAGCTTGTTTTTGCCGTATATTTCTGTTTTGAGAGTATATCCGGTGCAGTCGCCGATAACGGAAGCATTCACTTTAAGCTCCCAGCCGTCGGATTTCTCTTTTGTTCTGTAATATAAATCATTTATGAAGGTTTTCGGCATTTCGTAGAGAAGAACATCTCTGAAAATGCCGTTTTCACGGAACATATCCTGACATTCAAGGAAAGTTGCGTTTGACCACTTATGAATAACCGCAAAAAGCTCATTTTCGCCAGCTTTGATATACGGTGTTATATCAAATTCCGCGGTATTGTGTGCGCCCTCGCTGTAGCCGACGAATTTGCCGTTGATATAAAGGTCGATGCAGGGGATAACGCCGAGGAAAGAAAGCAGGTATACTTTTTCGGTATCATTTATTTCAAACATTTTGCGGTATAATGCAACAGGTTGTTCTTCGGGAACATATGGGGGAGCATCGTCAAACGGATAGGGGCAGTTAAGATAAACGGGGGGCTCATATCCGTTTCTCTGCCAGGTGCAGGGAACATTGATTTTATCAAAAGGAACGGTTTCGGTATCAACCGTATCGGGAAGCTCTTTGTTGCTTTTGTAATATCTGAAATCCCATTCACCCGAAAGAACTCTGACCATATCCGATGAGGTTCTTTCTTTTTTAAATGGAGTTTTTTTCAGCTTTTCTGCGCAGGAGTAGGGTATCATATACGCTCTGCCCTCGCGCTTATTCTTTTCAAAGAATGAAAAATCGTTGAAATTATTGCGCTCAATGGAATATTTCATTATTTTTCCGTCCTTTCATTTAACTTTTTTATCATTATTTTAGCGGCTTTATAAATATCGCCGCAGCCGAGCGTTATTATCAGGTCGCCTTTTCCGGCGTGAGAAACGGCATATTCCGCAACCTTTTCAAACGAATTGAACCACACACTTCCCGGGATTTTTTCGGCAAGCTGTGAAGTGTAAATATTATATGTGTTTCTCTCTCTTGAGCCCATTATTTCGGTCATTATTACGCGGTCCGGAATTTGGAGAACTCTCACAAAATCGTCAAAAAGCATTGCGGTTCTCGAATAAGTAAACGGCTGAAAAACCGCCCATACTTTATTATATCCCATATTCATCGCCGTATTGAGAGTAACCTCAAGCTCACGGGGGTGATGAGCATAATCGTCTGCGATTGTTATTCCGTCTATTTCGGCAAGCTTTTCAAATCTTCTGCCCGCTCCGTGGAAATCTGCAATTCCTTTTACGCAATCCTCAAAGGTTACACCGGAATACATGGCGGAAGCGATAACGGCAAGAGCATTATATATATGATGCTTCCCCGGAACCGAGAGAGTAACTCTGCCGAGATTTTCACCTTTGCAAATCACATCAAATGACTCATATTCATTTTCACAGGTAATATTTTCGGCTCTGTAATCATTATCTTTGCCTAAACCGAAAGTGATTGTCGGCTTATCGGTTGTCTTAAGAGCGGTGTTTACAGCGTCAACGGTGTCATCGTCATCGCCGTTATAAACTATAACCTTTGTTGCCATTGAAGCAAATTTTGTAAAGGATTTCTTGAGATTTTCAAAGGTTTTGAAATAGTCAAGATGGTCTTCGTCAACATTCAGAATAACGGCAACATCGGGGGAGAGGTCAAGAAAAGTATCAACAAATTCGCACGCCTCGCAAACCATATGCTCGCTGTGTCCCACAAGACCGTTTGAGCCGGTAAGCGGAAGCTTGCCGCCGATAACTGCAGTCGGGTCAAAGCCCGCTTCGATAAGCACCTGAGTGAGCATGGAGCAGGAGGTGGTTTTTCCGTGAGTTCCGCTTATGCAGATGCTGTTCGGATATATTCTCGTAACAGCGCCTAAAAGCTTGCTTCTTTCAAATGTGGGTATTCCCGAAGCCTTTGCCGCAACAAGCTCCGGATTATCCGAAAGCAGAGCAGCGGTATATATTATCATTTCCGCTCCCTCTATGTTTTCGGCTTTCTGACCGAGTGTAACGGGTATTCCGAGAGAACGGATTCTCGCCAGAGTATCGGTTTCATTATTATCCGAACCGCTGAGCTGATAGCCCTCTTTATGCAGTATCTCGGCAAGCGGACACATTCCCGAACCGCCTATTCCGATAAAGTGTATTCTTTTAACTTTTTTTAACAATTCATCTATATTCTGCATGGCTTCATTCTTCCTTTCAGCCGAAAAAATTCCAATTTAACCTTATTATATTACATATTTACGCAAAAATAAAGAAAAATTTAAATATTTTTATCGTAACCTTAAAAATTTTTTACCATAAAATGATAGTGTTCATTAAAATAAACCTTAAAAGAATTTACGGAGGGTTTGAAAATTGAACAATATCAAGCGTTTCACCGTTATCGGCGGAGATGACAGACAGATATATATGACGGAATATTTTAAGGCTAACGGGTATTTCGTTAAAAAATTCGCATTGCCGGACAGCGAAATAAAGAATATAACGGAGCTTAAAGAAGCGATTTCGGAATCAGATGCCGTTATTCTTCCGCTTCCGGTTACAAAAGACGGAGAAAACATAAACACTTTGCCGCCGTATAAAATCGGTACAGATGAAATTATTCCGATGATTTCATCGGATAAAATTGTTTTCGGCGGTATGTTCGGAGAAAAAATCGAAAACAGAATCAAAAAAACCGGCGCAAGAGTATTTGACTATTTCAGGCGTGAAGATTTAACGCTGATGAATGCAATTCCGACTTCTCAAGGTGTTCTGAAAGTAATTTTTGACAATATAAATTATACTGTTCATTCGTGCAATTGCGCCGTTTTCGGCTTCGGCAGAACAGGAAAGGTTATTGCGGATAATCTTTATTCTCTCGGCGCAAATGTTACGGTATGTGCACGAAAAAGTGCCGATATCGTACTTGCGGTTTCAAAAAAATATTCGGGATGCAAAATCAAAGATTTTCACGGTATAGCAAGGGATTTTGATTTTATCGTAAACACCGTTCCCGCAAATGTAATTGATTTTGAAATACTCGGCTCATTAAGAAAAGACTGCTTTATAATTGATGTTGCCTCCGCTCCCTGCGGATTGGATTTTTCGCAGGCGGAAAAGCTCGGAATAAAAGCACTTTTGTGTCCGTCGCTTCCCGGGAAAACCGCTCCTAAAACCGCAGGAAAAATCATTGCGGACGGTATCATCAACACTCTCGGGGAGGAAGGTTATGAATAACTATAAAGCCGCTTTTGCGATATGCGGCTCTTTCTGCACAATAGATAAGGCTGTTAAGCAGCTTGAAATTTTAACGGATAACAAGAATGATATTTATCCCGTTATGTCGTTCAATGCTTCTTCGATTGACACCCGTTTCGGAAAAGCGGAAGATATAATCGAAAAAATCGAAAAAATCTGCGGAAGAAAAATAATAAAAACCATTGCGGACGCCGAACCAATCGGCCCTGTTATAAAGCCCGATATAATGATAATCGAACCCTGCACGGGCAATACTCTTGCAAAGCTTGCCGCAGGGATAACCGATACACCCGTAACCCTTGCGGCAAAGGCGCATCTGAGAAACGAAAAGCCGCTTCTTATAGCGGTTTCAACGAATGACGCACTTTCTGTTGCCGCCGCAAACATCGGAAAACTGATGAATAATAAAAATGTATATTTTGTGCCGATAAGGCAGGATGACCCGCTCAAAAAGCCGAGGTCTGCAATATCGGATTTCACGCTTACGGTTGACGCAATTGATGCGGCATTGAAAGGCAAACAGCTTCAGCCGATAATATTCGGATAAAAAATTCGGGAGTGAGGTTTTCTTACTCCTGAATTATTTAATGTTTAGTACTTGAAAAAGAAATAAAAATTTGATATACTGTTAACAATTATAGGATAAAATGGAGGAAGTATGGAAGGAAAGCTTATTGTTATAGAGGGTCTTGACGGCAGCGGTAAATCAACGCAGGAGGAGCTTCTCAAAAAGAAGCTTGAAGAAAAGGGGATAAAATTCAATTTTATCAAGCTCCCGAATTATGATGACCCCGCCTGTGCTCTTGTAAAAATGTATCTTTCGGGCAGATTCGGCAGCAATCCCTCCGATGTCAATGCTTACGCCGCTTCATCTTTTTATGCGGTTGACAGGTTCGTAAGCTATAACTGCTACTGGAAAGAAGCATATAAAAACGGAGAGCTTTTCCTTGCAGACAGATATACTACCTCCAATGCTTATCACCAGCTTACCAAAACTCCCCGTGAGGATTGGGACAAGTATCTTGAATGGCTTGAGGATTTTGAATATGTCAAGCTCGGTATACCCAAGCCCGATGCGGTTATTTATCTTGATATGCCTATTGATATTTCTCAGAAGCTTATGACGAACAGATATAAAGGCGATGAAAGCAAAAAGGATATTCACGAAAAAGATGTGAATTATCTTAATGCCTGCCGCGCTGCCGCCGAATACGCCTGCGAAAAGCTCGGCTGGTGCAGAATAGAATGCGGAAAAGACGGAGAGCCTTATCCGATTGAACAGATTTCCGAAAAAATCTTCGATGAAGTTTTAAAAGCGATAAAGTAAGGAGAAAAAAGCTATGTTTTATATGTTTCTTGCAGACGGCTTTGAAGAGGTTGAAGCAATTGCCGCTCTTGATGTTATCAGAAGAGCAAAAACAGATATTAAAACCGTATCAATATCCGGCAAAAACGCCGTCGGCTCACACGGTGTTTCCGTTGCCTGCGATTTAAGCAAAACGGATATTTCCGTTTCCGATGATGTTGACGGAATAATTCTTCCCGGCGGTATGCCCGGAACAATAAATCTCCAAAATGATGAAACCGTGAATAATTTCATTGATTTCTGCAATAACAATAACAGATTGCTCTGTGCAATCTGTGCCGCTCCTATGATTTTAGGAGAAAAAGGACTTCTCAAGGGCAAAGAAGCCATATGCTTCCCCGGCTTTGAGGATAAGCTTATCGGCGCAAAAATATCGGATAAATTTGTATGCACAGACGGAAATATAATTACCGCAAAAGGAATGGGAAGTGCCGTAAAATTCGGACTTGCCGTTGTTTCCGCCGTAAAGGGTGCGGAATTTGCCCGTGAGCTTGAAGCAACACTTCAATGCTCATAAAAAAGCCGGAGCTGCGTATTCTTTATTCGGGAATACGGGCGGGGATTGATAAAAAATCAAAATCGGATTATGAAAAAAGCATCACATCACGGCTTATAAACAGCGAAAATTACAAAAGTTGCGATACCGTGCTTATTTATGTTTCTTTTTCAGATGAACCGGATACATCGAATTTAATAAAATATTCTCTGCAAAACGGCAAAAGTGTTGCCGTTCCCGTATGGAAAAACGGGGTAATGAATTTTTATTTTATCAAATCCGAAGAAAATCTGACCGAAAATATCGGCAGAATAAAAACCGTTGATATAAATGAGTCCGAAAAATGCGAAAGCTTCGGTAACTGCGTTTGCATTGTGCCTGCTCTTTCATTTGATATGCAGGGCAATCGGCTCGGCTTCGGCGGCGGTTATTATGACCGCTTTCTTGCAGAGCATAAAGAAATATTTTCGATTGGGCTGTGCTTTGAAAGATGCTTATGTTCAAATGCGCTTCCCGCAGAACCGCACGATATAAAGGTTAACGCCGTTATTACGGAAAACAGAACCATTCACTTCTAAAGGAGGGTTTACATATGAATAACGAAGAGCCTCAAAAAAAGTTTCAGGTTCATATCTCGGACGAGGATTATCTGAGACCTGCCGACCTTGAAGAACTGCTCCCACCGAAAAAAGAACAAAAGAAAAAATTCGTTGTTAATATAGACGATTCCGCAAGTATGCCTCAGGAGCAGGAAACTCAGCCTCAATATAAGGGCGAAATATATTTTTCAAACAGAAAACCCGTTAAGCCGCAGGAGCCTAAGCCTCAGCCAAAACCTCAGCCGGCAAAAAAGGTTAAAGCGGAAAAAGCTCCGAAAAGCACAAAAAGCCCGAAAGTATTAAGCTCGTTTGCTTCAAGATGCGTCTGCTTTGTGATTGTGTTTACGATAGTTTTATCCGCAATCGGTTTATCGTGCATCAATGATGTGCTTGCAATCAGCAGAAGCGATGAGCTTGTTACGGTCAATATTCCGTCCGATGCAACAACAAACGAAATAATTGATATTCTTTCTGAAAACGGACTTGTTAAGCAGAAATTATTCTGCAAGCTCTTCTATAATGCGTTTACAACCGTTAAGAATCTCAATAAATCCAAAAAGCCTGCCGACCCCGTTTATCTGAGCGGAATATATTATGTTCAGAAAGATATGGGTCTCGAAGGGTATCTTACCGAATTTAAAGAACTTCAGGCCGCAAACGAAACCGTAACTCTCACCTTCCAGGAGGGCTGGACAATATATCAGATGTTTGACCGTCTTGAAAAATTCGGCGTATGCTCAAAGGAAAGGCTTATAGCCTCGCTTAAAAGCACGGAATTTGAACAGGATTTCTTTAAGGCAATTCCCAACGATTCAAACAGAACCTTCAAGCTTGAGGGCTATATGTTCCCCGAAACCTATGAATTTTTTGAAGACAGCGACCCGAACAGCGTTATAAGAAAATTTCTTGCCGAATATGAGGAAAGATGGACTGACGAATATCAGAAGCGTGCCGATGAACTCGGATTAACTCAAGACCAGATAATGATTATCGCTTCGATAATTCAGCGTGAAGCCGCAAATGTTGACCAGATGAAGCTTGTTTCATCGGTTATTCACAACAGACTTAAACACCCCGTTTCGTGGCCTACCTTGGGCTGTGATTCGACGGAAACCTATATAAAAAATTATGTTGCTCCTAATGTGAGCGATTCGGAAACACTCATCTACTCTCAGAATTATGATACCTATTCGATTCAGGGACTGCCTCCGGGGCCGATATGCAGCCCGGGTGAAGCGGCTATAAAAGCGGCACTTTATCCCGAAAGCACCAATTATTATTTCTTCCGTCACGATAAATACGGAAAGATTTATATGGCTTCAACTCAGTCGGAGCACGATACAAACGGAAATCTTGTTTTGAGAGCCAACAGTCATTAAGGAGAATTATTATGGATTATTTTACTGTGCCGGAGCTTCTTGCTCCTGCCGGTGATGAAGAAAGACTTATAACAGCTATTGAATACGGAGCCGATGCGGTTTATCTCGGCTCCGATTCTTTCGGAATGAGAACGGCGGCGGCAAGCTTCGGCGGAGATAAGCTGAAAAGCGCCTGCGATTATGCACACTCAAAGGGCGTTAAGATTTATCTTACCTGCAACACCGTGCCGAGAAATAATGAACTCAGCCGTCTGCCTGCATTCCTTGAATATGCTCAGGCAAGCGGCGTTGATGCACTTATAATTACCGACCTCGGAGTGCTTGAATGTGCAAAGAAATATGCTCCGAAAACTGAAATACATATTTCAACTCAGGCAGGTATAACAAATTACGCTTCGGCAAATGTGCTTTACAATATGGGCGCAAAACGAATTGTCACCGCTCGTGAGCTGTCGCTTGACGAAATAGCCGAAATCAGAGCCAAAGTGCCGCAGGAGCTTGAAATAGAATGCTTCGTTCACGGCGCAATGTGCGTTTCGTTTTCGGGCAGATGTCTGCTTTCAAATTATATGACCGGCAGAGACTCCAACAGGGGAGACTGTGCCCAGCCTTGCAGATGGAATTATGCGCTTACAGAAGAAAAACGCCCCGGGGAATTTTTCCCGATTGAGCAGGATTCAACCGGTACATATATTATGAACTCCAAAGATATGTGTATGATTGAGCATATTCCCGAGATGATTAAAGCCGGAATAAACAGCTTCAAAATCGAGGGCAGGGCAAAATCCGCATATTATACCGCAAATGCCGTAAACGCTTACAGATGCGCCATTGACGAATATGCCGCTTCGGGCTTTTCGGAAGATTACAAGCTTTCAAAATGGATAGCCGACGAGGTTTACAAAGCGAGCAACCGTCAATACTGCACGGGATTTTATTTCGGCAGTCCGCTTGAGGACGCTCACATTTATTATAACGGCGGTTATATCCGTGAGTGGGACGTTGCGGCGGTTGCCGATGAATGGAAGGACGGCATACTTTACGCCACCCAGCGCAACAGATTTTTTGAGGGTGACGAGCTTGAAATAATGGTCAAAGGCGTTGAGCCACGGAAGATTAAGGTTTCGGAACTGAAAAACGCAGACGGAGAACCGATTGACAATGCTCCGCACCCGATGATGAAGCTTTCATTCAAGTGCGATATTGAAGTACCGAAAGGCGCATATCTGCGTATGGAACGCAAATAACGATTAAAGATGCCTTCGGGCATCTTTTTGTTATATTTAATCAAAATTTGTCAATCAACAGATAGTGTATTCTCTTGACATTGCTTCAAGATATGGTATAATGTATTTGGTAAAATTTCGGCAATTCGGAGGATTTATTCATGGCAAAGAAGCCCGAATATAATAATGAAAGTATAAAAACTTTAAAGGACGAACAGCGGGTAAGGCAGAAGCCTGCCGTAATTTTCGGTTCTGACGGTATTGACGGCTGTGAACACGCAGTATTTGAAATCGTTTCAAACTCCGTTGATGAAGCCCGTGAGGGATACGGCAATAAAATCGTCGTAACAAGATTTGAGGATAACTCCGTTGAGGTTCAGGATTTCGGCAGAGGCATACCCGTTGACTATAACAATGCCGAGGGCAGATATAACTGGGAGCTTGTTTTCTGTGAGCTTTATGCCAGCGGTAAATATGACAACGGCAGCGGCGGAAACTATGAATATTCACTCGGTACAAACGGTCTCGGACTTTGCGCCACACAGTATGCCTCCGAATATATGGAAGCCGAGATACACACGGGCGGATATCGGTATCTTCTCAACTTCAAAAAAGGCAAGCCCGACGGCAAAATGCAGAAAGAGGAATATTCCAAGCGTGACACGGGTTCAAGAATAAAATGGAGACCCGACCTTGAGGTGTTCACCGATATTTCAATTCCGCTTGAGTATTTTCAGGATATGATGAAGCATCAGTCCGTAGTCAATGCCGGAGTAAGATTTATTCTTAAAAATCAGGTCGGCAAATCCTTTGAAACATTTGAATATTATTATGAAAACGGCATAGAAGATTATGTTGCGGAAAAGGTCGGAGAAAATTCGCTCACAACAATTCAGTCATGGCACAGCGAAACCGAATGCCGTGACAGAGATGACCTTGATGCTTACAGGCTGAAAACCAATATGGTTGTAACCTTTTCAAACAAGGTTCAGCTTAAGGAATTTTATCATAACTCAAGCTTTCTCGAAAACGGAGGTTCTCCCGATAAGGCGGCAAGGCTTGCGTTCGTTTCACAGATTGACAGCTATATTAAGCAAACAAATAAATATCAGAAAAGCGATTCAAAGATAACTTTTCAGGACGTTGAGGATTGCCTTGTAATCGTAATTTCATCTTTTTCAACTCAGACCTCATATGAAAATCAGACAAAGAAATCAATAAACAATAAGGGCATTCAGGAGGCAATGACAAGCTTTATCAAGCACCAGCTTGAAGTATATTTCATTGAAAATCCGCTTGATGCCGATAAGATAGCAAATCAGGTTCTTATCAATATGCGTTCCAGAATAAAGGCGGAAAAAACCCGTCTCGGAATGAAGGAATCGCTTATTCAGAATGTAGGCAGTCTCACGAACCGCATTCAGAAATTCGTTGACTGCCGCAGCAAGGACACCAATGTGCGTGAGCTTTTCATCGTTGAGGGTGATTCGGCTAAGGGTGCCTGCGTTCAGTCGAGAAACGCCGAATTTCAGGCGATAATGCCCGTCAGAGGCAAAATTCTCAACTGTCTTAAGGTTGATTATGACCGCATATTCAAAAGCGAAATCATAACGGACTTAATTAAGGTTATCGGCTGCGGAGTTGAGGTTAAATCAAAGCCGAAATCCGGTAAGGATTTAATATCGTTTAATCTTGATATGCTCCGCTGGAACAAAATTATAATCTGCACCGATGCCGATGTTGACGGCTTCCATATCAGAACGCTTATTCTTACAATGATTTACCGTCTTATGCCCACTCTGATAAACGAGGGCAAGGTGTTCATTGCGGAGTCTCCGCTTTATGAAATCAACTGCAACGATGAAACCTGGTTTGCATATTCCGAAAAAGAAAAAGCGGACGTGCTTGAACAGATAGGCAGCAAAAAATATACAATTCAGCGTTCAAAGGGACTCGGTGAAAACGACCCCGAAATGATGAGCCTTACCACGATGAACCCGCTCACACGAAGACTTATCAAGGTTGAACCGTCTATGGCGGAGCAGACAAGTGAAAAATTCGACCTGCTTCTCGGAGATAATCTGACTGACAGAAAGGATTATATCACCGAAAACGGACATTTATATCTTGATTTAATTGATGTTTTATAATACGGAGTTGGAATAATGGCAAAGAAAAAGCAAAGCGATAAAGAAATCGTTCAGAAAAAGCTGGACGATAAAACACATATTTTCGGCGCAGGTGAAACCGTAGAGCAGGAAATCGTTGATACTCTTGAACTGAACTTTATGCCGTATGCAATGAGCGTTATAATGTCAAGAGCCATTCCTGAAATCGACGGCTTCAAGCCTTCGCACAGAAAAATCCTTTATATGATGTATAAAATGGGTCTGCTTACCGGCGCAAGAGCCAAATCGGCAAAGATAGTCGGTCAGGTAATGCAGCTTAACCCGCACGGTGATGCCGCGATTTATGACACAATGGTGCGTCTTTCAAAGGGCTATGAAGCACTTCTGCACCCTTATGTTGATTCAAAGGGCAACTTCGGTAAAGCCTTTTCAAGAGATATGATGTGGGCTGCTTCCCGTTATACCGAAGCAAAGCTTGAAAAAATCTGTGCCGAGCTTTTCACCGATATTGACAAAGATACCGTTGATATGGTTGATAACTTTGATAATACGATGAAAGAGCCGGCTCTGCTTCCCGTAACATTCCCGAGCGTTCTCGTCAATTCAAATTCGGGTATGGCTGTCGGTATGGCAAGCTCCATATGCTCATTCAATCTTGAAGAGGTTTGCAAAACAACTGTTGAGCTTCTCAAAAATCCCAGGCACGATATATCCGAAACTCTGCTTGCTCCCGATTTTTCGGGCGGAGGTCAGCTTATATATAACCGCGAAGCTCTTGACGAAATCTACCGCACGGGCAGGGGAGGCTTCAAGGTAAGAGCGAAATACTCTTTCGATAAATCAAACAGCTGTATTGAAATCACCGAAATTCCGCCCACAACAACCTCGGAAGCGATTATAGATAAGGTTATCGAAAAGGTAAAGGGCGGTTCTCTCAGGGAAATAAGCGATATAAGAGACGAAACCGACCTCGGCGGATTGAAAATAACCGTTGATATCAAAAGGGGAACAGACCCCGATAAGCTGATGAGAAAGCTTTATGCTTCAACGCCTCTTGAAGATACGTTTTCCTGCAATTTCAATGTTCTGATTAAGGGCAGTCCCAAGGTTCTCGGCGTGCGTGAGCTGCTGCTTGAATGGATAGATTTCAGAAGTGAATGTGTCCGCAGAAGAACGGCTTTTGACCTTAAAAGATGTAAAGACAGGCTTCATCTTCTCAAAGGCCTTGAAAAAATCCTGCTTGATATTGACAAGGCTATCAGCATAATCAGAAACACGGAGGAAGAAGCCGAGGTTGTTCCGAACCTTATGATAGGCTTCAAAATTGATAAAATTCAGGCGGAATATGTTGCGGAAATCAAGCTTCGTCATCTGAATAAAGAATATATTTTAAAGCGTATTCAGGATATTTCAAAGCTTGAAGAAGCCATATCCGACCTTGAAGATATTCTCTCCAATCCCAAGCGTATCAAGAAAATAATCACTCTTGAGCTTAATGAAGTGATTAAGAAATACGGTCAGCCGAGAAAAACCGAAATAATCTATTCCGCCGACATTGAGGAAGAGCCTGAAGAAAACGATGTTCCCGATTACCCCGTAACCGTAT
Source organism: Acutalibacteraceae bacterium (assembly GCA_045600535.1). GTDB lineage: Bacteria > Bacillota > Clostridia > Oscillospirales > Acutalibacteraceae > CAG-177. Next base: position 19,855 of record JAZRYD010000069.1, read on the forward strand.
TCTTCACCAAAGAGGGCTATTTCAAGAAAATCACTCCGCAGTCGCTCAGAATGAGTTCGTCTCATAAGCTCAAAGAGGGTGATGAAATCGTTTCGGCAATTGAAACAACCAATTCGGTTGAGCTGCTGTTCTTTACCAATAAATGTCAGGTTTATAAATCTTCGGCAGACGCGTTTGAGGATTCAAAAGCCAGCGTTCTTGGTGATTATGTTGCGGCGAAGCTCGAAATGGAAGACGGAGAAACGCCCGTATTTATGGCGCTTACAAGCGATTACAAGGGCTATATGATGTTTTTCTTTGAAAACGGAAAAGCCGCAAAAATCGAGCTTTCGTCATATCAGACAGTCACAAAGCGTAAAAAACTCATAAAGGCATTTTCGGATAAATCTCCCGTTTCGCAGATTGTTCAGTTAACCGAAGATAAAGAGCTCGTCGTAATTTCAAGTGCGGGACGGCACCTTCTGATAAATACCGCCGTTATTCTTCCGAAAACAACAAAAGATACAATAGGCGTGGGCGTTATGACGCTCAAAAAAGGTCAGAGGGTTGTTTCGGTAAGAGATTATGTTCCCGATGAATTTGCGAAGCCTTATCGCTATAAAGCGAAAAATCTGCCTGCCGCCGGCGCGCTTCTGAGTGCAGAGGACGGAGCGGAACAGATGACCTTTGAATAAATAAACAAACGCCGCCGGAAAACGAAAATCCGTTATCGGCGGCAAAGCAAAAGCAAACGGCAAACGCTGTTTAATTCGTTTTCTTTTGCAAAAATAGCATATGTTTTTTGCAATAAATAATTCAAAACAATATTTGGAAAAGATTTTTTCAAAAAGCTCTTGCATTTATTGTTAATATATGATAAAATCCCTTAGTAATATAAATATCGGAGGTTTTCGACCTATGGAATGGTATGAAATTTTATTGGGAATCATTATGATTGTAACTTCACTTGCTCTTGTTGTTGTTGTTCTTCTTCAAGAGAGCCGCACAGCCGGTCTTTCGGGCGCAATTGCAGGCGGAGCAGACACATTCCTCGGAAAGAATAAAAGTAAAACGGTTGAACAGAAGCTTGTAAAAATCACAAAAATCCTTGCAGCAATCTTCTTTGTAATTTCCGTTCTTGCAACTCTTATCGTTCTTTTCGTAAGATAACATCATTCAAGCAGAGCCGCTCTCAGAGCGGCTTTTTGTTTTCAACATTAAATTTCTTACGCAAATCCTCAATAACTCTTTTTTCGATTCTGCTTACATAAGACCTTGAAATATCAAGCTTTTTCGCAATCTGCTTTTGAGTCAGCGGCGTGCCGGAATATAATCCGTATCTTAAAATAAGTATCTCCTTTTCCCGTTCATCTTTAATTTCTTCAACGAATTTATAAAGCTGAGCGGTTTTTATTTTTAAATCAATATCATCGGCAACCGTATCGTCCGTGCAGATGATATCCATAAGGGTGAGGGGATTACCCTCGCTGTCGGTATCAATCGGTTCATTTATCGAAATATCCTGAGCGGTCTTTTTCTTCCCTCTGAAATACATCAGAATTTCGTTTTCAATGCATTTTGAAGCGTAAGTCGCAAGCTTAATTCCTTTTGATTCGTCAAACGTATTAACCGCTTTTATAAGTCCTATTGTTCCGATTGAAATCAGGTCGTCCTGTTCTTCGTTTGCGGAATAATATTTTTTAACAATGTGAGCCACAAGCCTTAAATTATGCTCGATAATGATATCTTTTGCTTTTTTATCGCCGTTTTTATAGGCTTCAAGATATTTTTTCTCCTCCTTTGCACTCAGAGCCGGAGGAAATGAACCGCCCGCTTTTATGTGAAGCGAGAAAAATAAAAATCCCTTTGACAGCATCCACATTATAAAATTCATCTTACGCCCCCTCAGATACAATATATGAAAGACAAATTTTAAAATGATGTAAATTTTTATTGTTAATTTCTTAAAATCAATATAAAAACTTGCATAATTTGTAA
>JAZRYD010000070.1:0-4598 GCA_045600535.1 Acutalibacteraceae bacterium
GGTGGATGAGGTGGAAAAGTAGAATGTCAATACCGAGTATTAACGCCGTTTCACGGCTACACCTCATCCGTCACGGCTTGCGCCGCGCCACCTTCTCCTCAAGGAGAAGGAAGAAAAAGCCTTAACTTAATGACATTGCGCCGAAGCGGAGCTTGAAAAAATCAGTTTTTGGTCGGCATTCTTGAAGCTATCATACCGATGAACTGCGACATCGGCATAGTCTGGAGAGTTATTTTGCCGGGACCCGTGAGAACGGTGTTGAAAAGTCCCTCTCCGCCGAACATTATGTTTTTAGCGCCTTTTACAGCCTGAATGTCAATATTTACGCTTTCATCTGCCATTGCAAGATAACCGGTGTCAACGATGAGCTTTTCACCCGGGGCAAGCTCCTGTTCAACCGCAGAGCCGTCTATTTCAACAAAAGCAAGACCTCTGCCGGAAATTTTCTGCATTATGAAGCCTTCACCGCCGAAAAATCCCGCGCCGACCTTTTTCTGAAAATGAACGGAAAGCTGAACATCGCCGAAAGCGGCAAGGAAAGAAAATTTCTGAGCGATAACGGGCTTATCTGGAGTAATTTCGATTGCTCTGATAGCACCGGGGAAGGAGCTTGCAAAAGCGATTTTTCCGCTTCCGCCTACTGCCGTATAGATATTCTGAAACAGTCTTTCACCCGAAAACATTCTGCCGAGTGCTTTGCCGAGACCGCCCGCCGAGGTATCCATCTGCATATTGGGAGTCATCCACGACATTGAGCCGCCCTCTGTAATCATTTTTTCGCCTGCATCAAGCTCGCAGATAACAACGGGCATGGGTTCGCCTTTGATTTCATATTTCATAAAATTATCCTCCTTGTATTTTTTATTATATTATACCATATTATTATTCATTTTCCAAGCTTGAAATTTCGGTGAGCCGGTGTTATACTGAATGACGGAGATGATATCATGAACGGTTCAACATATGAAACAAAAAACGCCGATTCCGCACTTGAAACCTATGAATGGGATAATCCGTGGTGGGAACATACGGAAAATACGGCTTCGCCCAGAGTGCTCTATATCGGAGACTCCATTTCAAGAGGTACGCTTTTTCAGATAAACAAGCTTGCCGACGGCAAAATCCTTTTTGATAATTTTTCAACCTCAAAGGCACTTGATAATCCGTTTTATATCCCGTCACTTGAGCTTTTCTGCGCTCAGCAGCAGAGATGCGATGCGATAATTTTCAATAACGGGCTTCACGGCTGGCATCTTTCCGATAAAGAATATGAAGCGGGCTATGAAAAAATGCTTGATTTTCTCTGCAAAAGGGGAGCTCCCGTTTATGTTCTGCTGACTACTCATCTGCCGCTTGATGCCGAGCGTGAAAAAAGAGTTATTGCAAGAAACTCAATTGCCGTTTCTCAGGCTGAAAAACACAGCTGTAAAGTAATTAACCTTTACGCAGTTGCCCGTGACAGATGCAGAGATTTTTACTGCGGTGACGGCGTTCATCTTCACGATGAGGGATATATCGAAATTTCAAAGGAAATATTGAAAATATTAGAGTTGTGATACTCTTTTGCATTCTCCCGGGTAATCCTCAACATAATCAGCCGAGCGCACCATATAGGTTTTGACATTCCACGGGTCGGCTTCCTCAATCTCGAAAACTCTGCCGCCTCTGAGGTCATCTGCGCAGTAGCCGTCATAGTTGAGACCTGCATCATTGCAGAGCTTTATGCCGAGAAAGCTGCCGGTGAAATCGTTTATATGGTCGTGGCCGCACACAACGGTTTTAATATCGCCGCGGTTGAGAATGGCATTGAGCATTCCCGAATTTATCGGAGAACAGCCCACTCCCTCACGGCGAGTGCCTTCATAATACGATTCGGCGGTGTTCTTATATGTTATAACATATTCCGGCAGAGCTATATGCAGGCTCATAAGTCCGGGGATTTTGTGCCCTGCATATTTTTCAAGCTCAACCGATGAATTCCAGTACCACATAAGCTGGTCAAAATTCAGAGTGTTGTATGTTCCGCCCCAATCGTGGAGGCAGGTCGGATATACGCATTGCTTGTCCCACTTGCTTGACGGGTCGCCGAGCTTGAATTCTTTCATAAAATCGCCGAGAGAATCGTGGGAATCAATTCCCCATACGTTATAAACAATATCGTCGCTGAATTCGGAACGAATCGGCAGAACGAAATTGCCCACACCGTGAATATCATCAGGACCGCGTTTCGTAAGGTTCAGCGCAAATTCTTCATAAATATCCTGCTGACAGAAATCCGTGTGTCCTACGCAGTCATTATCGTGATTGCCGAAAACATGAGCCCAGGGAATGTTTCGTTCCTCAACAACCGCAAAAACGGGCTTTAAAAATGAACGCAGAGCCTCGGGAGATTCCATGGCATCATTCCATACTATATCACCGAGCACCATAAGCAGGTCGGGCTTTACATTATCGAGAATTGCGGCAAGGTCACGGAGAATGCGGGTGTCAAAATCGACTATTCCGTGCAGGTCGGATATGCAGAGTATTTTGAATTTTCCGTTTTTGAATTTAAGCGGAAGCTTTATATAAAGGTTTTCTTCAAGATAAGACATAGTATCACCTCGGTTTTATTATAGCATAAGAAAAATAAATTTCAACATAAGGAGCAATATATGGAAAATTTTAAACCCGTTCTCAGATTTATGGTGGTAAGCGATATTCACATTAAAGATTATGAGTCGCCCGAAAGAGAGCGTTTTGCAAAAGCAATACGGGACGCCTATAAAATTGCGCGTTCATCGGACAGCTATAAAAAGCTTGATGCCGTTGCGGTGGTCGGAGACTTTGCCGATAACGGTTCACGCACGCAGTTTGAAGCGGCAAAAAAAATCACCGATGAAAATATTGATTTTTCGGAAACGAAGCTTATCATATCGGTTGCAAGCCATGAGTTTCATTCAGAAGGCGAAATTGAGGGCGCATATGCAAGACTTAAAGAATTTTTCGGTGTTGAGCCCGATGTTCACGAGGTTATAAACGGCTTCCATTTTGTTTCGGTTACTCCGTCTCACGCAACAAATTATAATGACGGAAAGAAAAAATGGATGGCTGAAAATCTTGAAGCGGCGGCGGTAACGGGCAGAAGAAAGCCGATTTTCGTATTTCAGCACCCGCACAACACCGATACGGTTTACGGCAGTATGCTCTGGGGTGAGGACGACCTTATGCCGATATATGTGAACTATCCGCAGATAATCCATTTTTCGGGACATTCCCATGCGCCGATAAATGACCCGCGTTCAATCCATCAGCAGCATTTTACATCTCTCGGAACGGGAACGCTCAGCTATTTTGAACTCGACGAATTTGATAAATTCTACGGTACAAAGCCGCCGAGAAAAGAAGAAGCGGCGCAGATGCTCATAGTCGAAGCCGATGCCGATAACAGAGTGCGCGTTTATCCCTATGATATTCTCACGGGTAATTATTTCCCGCAGGTATGGGAGATTGATGCTCCGTCAGACCCGCAGAGCTTTAAATATACCCGTGAAATAAGAATGAAAGCCGCAGGCTTGCCGTACTTTGAAAAAGGCGCTTATGCAAAGACTGTTTCGGTCGGCAAAAGCAGCGCCGAGATTGAATTTTCTCAGGCGAAAATCGACACCGACCCGTTTGTCAACAGCTACGATATAAGAGTTAAAAATGCGGACGGCGATATAGTTAAGGTTAAGAGCATATGGTCGGAATATTATTTCTATAATATGCCCGAAAAGCTCACCGTTGATTTTGACGGTCTTGAGAGCGGAAAAGAATATACCGCAGAAATCCGTGCAAACAGCTTTTGGAACACAAGCTCGGAGGATATTCTCAAGGTTAAATTTACAACAGAGGTGTAACTATGCACATATTTTTAATCAGACACGGAGAATCAATCACCAATACGGGTGAAAATTACGAAAAAAGATTGCCCGACCACCTTGTTTCCCTTACCCAAAAGGGAAAAGACCAAGCGTTTGAGCAGGGTAAGTGGCTTGCGGAATATTGCAAAAACAATAATATTGACCTTTCAAAGGCGAGAATATGGAGAAGCCCGTATCTGAGAACGAGGCAGACCAGCGAGGAATTTAACAAGTCCCTCGGCATAACGGATATCCGTGAGGATATAACGCTGATTGAACAGCAGTTCGGACTGTTCGATTCACTGCCGGAGAGCGAATGGGCGGCAAGATACGAAACGGAATATGACGAATTTTTAAGGCAGGTTCAGAATCAGGGTAAATTCTATGCCCGTCTGCCGCTCGGGGAAAGCCCGTTTGATGTTGCGATAAGAATACATCAGTTTATGGGAACGATTTACCGGGACTATGAGTCAAGCGGAGTTGATACGCTTTTTGTATTCACCCACGGCACAACACTCCGGACATTTCTTATGCGCTGGTTCCACTATTCTCCCGAATGGTATCAGCAGGAAAAAAACCCCAAGAACTGCTGGATAAGAGAAATAATCGACCACGAGGATTTAGGCTACATAAACAATAAATAATTTGTTTTTTTACAAGGAGGAATATAAATGTCCAACAAAGTCAGTATTCGTGACGACCGTTGCAAGGGCTGCG
>JAZRYD010000071.1:0-24693 GCA_045600535.1 Acutalibacteraceae bacterium
GCAGACCGCCGTCGGAGGTTACATATTCAATAAGTATATCAAGAAAGCCTTCGCCTCTGCCTTTAACATCACCGATTGCCTTCAGTGAAGTGTGGACGGTAACGGGCTTGTCTGTCGGCACACCGAGGAAGCGAAGTTGAGCGAAAATTTCTTCTTTTGAAAATATATGTGGCATTATTGTTCTCCTTTCAGCTCCTTTGCAGTTGGCTGTACTTTAGTATAACATTTATATATCGTTTTCGCAAGAATTTACTGGCAACAACTATTTCACAAGGTTTCCGAAATTATTGTCTGATGATAATTACCGAGAAAAAACCATAAGCCGTCACAGTATGCACCGGGGAAAATGTATTCTAAAGGTATTTATAATAATTCAGATTAAAACCTTATAAGCAATTTATCCCCACCGATTTTTCGGTGGGGATTTTTGTATGTTTTTAGGAAAATCGGTTAAATTTTGAAAAAAACAGTAGCCTTTTTTTGTACTTCTTCGTATATATAAGTGTCAAGAGAGAAACACACCAAACCAAAAGGAGGAAAAAACCATGAAAAAGATTATTGCTTTAGCACTCGCCCTTGTACTTTCCTGCACGATGCTGTCCGTCATCTGCTCTGCATCAACCGTCAGAGAAGATATTTTCGTTAAGATTGACGGCGTGGAAGGCATTTCAAAGGATGTCGCCCATTGTAAGTGGATTGACGGCGTTGATTACAAGCTGAACCGTGCTGACGACGGCACAGTCACCGGCATAACTTTCGTTCACCTGATTGAGCCCGCCACCACGAAGATTATTGAGTGCTATATGAACCGCCGTTACATCTATGAAGCAAAGCTGAACATCTGTCAGTATTTCGCCGGCAAGCAGTACACGGTGCTTGATGTCTATATGAAGTGTGTACTCATTTCCAACGCCGAAGTAATCCTCCTCGATGACGGCAGTGTGGCAGAGACCGTTACCATCACCTCCAATCAGATTACCGTAACCGAAAAGCCCCTCGTAATCGGACCGGACGGTCTGCCAATCTACGGTTGACTCAACGCAAGCGCAGACGGTGTCAACAGACCTCTTTACGGCAATCAGGCAGCTTTTTCCGTAGTCTGATTGAAAAACAAAAATCGCATAAACAATTTGCTCCCTGCCGTGAAAACGGCGGGGAGTTTTTCGGTCAATACTTGAATTTTTCGCTGAAATAAGATATAATATATACAGTCATTTATACCGATAATTGCGGAGGTGTGATACGGTGCTTGAAAATAAATTGGGGCTTGTAAGCTCTGCCGAGCTTGCCCGTGAGGAAGAACGAATAAGCAAGAAAAAGGCGATTGAGCTTTTTGAAAACGGTATACTTGATACGCTTGAAGCCGGAAAAATTTCGGCACTTAAAGTAATCCATAAATATCTTTTTGACGAAATTTATGATTTTGCCGGAGAACTCAGAACGGTAAACATTGCAAAAGGGAATTTCAGATTTGCACCCGTTATGTATCTTCAATCGGCTGTTGAAAATATTGATAAAATGCCGCAATCCTCATTCGATGAAATCGTTGAAAAATATGTTGAAATGAATATTGCTCACCCGTTCAGAGAGGGCAACGGGCGCAGTACCCGTATATGGCTTGATTTGATTTTCAAAAAGGAACTCGGAATGGTTGTTGACTGGAGCAGGGTGGATAAAGAGGATTATCTGCTCGCAATGGAACGCAGTCCGATAAGAGATATTGAAATCAAGCATATTCTCAAAGCCGCTCTCACCGATGAAATCAACAGCCGTGAGGTCTATATGAAAGGCATTGACCACACCTATTATTATGAGGGATATACGGCATTCAAATCCGAAGAACTGAATTAACCGTTTTGCTCCCTGCCGTGAACGGCGGGGAGTTTTTGCAATTTTTTTAAATTTCCTCTTGACTCTGACGCTGCGTAATAGTATACAATATAATTTGTCGGGAGGGATAAATCAATGCTTAAGGTAAATGAGGTTTGCAGAATGACGGGCGTCAGCGCGCGGACACTTCATCATTATGATTCAATCGGGCTGTTAAAGCCAAGCTGCGTAACGGAATCGGGTTACAGACTTTATGATGATTCCGACCTTGAACGGCTCGGGCAGATTATGCTGTTTAAGGAGCTGGATTTCAGTCTTAAGGAGATAAAGGATATACTCGATAATCCGGATTTTGACCGTCAAAAGGCGCTTAAACAGCAGATTGAACTGCTTAATCTCAAAAAGACACGCATTGAAAATATGATTTCCTTTGCCGAACGGATAAGCAGAACAGGAGATTTTAAAATGGATTTCAAAGTATTCGATAAAGAAAAAATTGAAAAATATTCCGATGAAGCGAAAAAGAAGTGGGGAAGCACCGAGGCTTATAAGGAATACAGCGAAAAAACAGCCGATTATTCGGAGGATAAACAAAAGGTGCTTGCGGATAAGCTGATGAATATTTTCAAAGAGTTCGGCGCAATGCTCGATAAATCGCCGTCGGATAATATTGTTCAAAAGCAGGTTGAGAAATTGCAGGATTTTATCACCGCAAATTATTATACCTGCACAAATCAGATTCTTGCGGGTCTCGGTCAGATGTATAACGCAGGCGGAGAGATGACCGATAACATCGAATCCGCAGGCGGAAACGGAACAGCCGAATTTGTTTCAAAAGCGATTTCCGAATATTGCAGATTATGAAAAAGCTCCCGATTGCATTACGCAGTCGGGAGTGATTATTGTTTTGCTGTCAGAATTTAACAACGATATTCTTTTCAGCGGATTCAAATACCGCCTCAATAACCTTTATCAGTCTGCGCTGCTGGTCGTGGGTAACAATTGATTTTGCTTTGCCCTCGATTACATCGCAGATGTTGTTATAAAATGTATGCTCTCCGCTGAAGCCTTTGTTTTCAACATAGGGGAGAGGATATTTTTTGATTGTGTCATCGGTTCTCGGCGCCATTGTTTTGGTGAGTCCCACGCCTGCCTGAACGGGAACGGCATCACGGTTTTCCCAGTCGGAAACCATAACTATTTCACCGTTCATATCCCAGTCGGAGACTATCGCCGTACCGTTTTCTCCCTGCATATACCAGCGGGGGAGATTGATGAAATTGTTTGTTCCCACAGAAACATGAACGGTAAGCTCGTTTTCATATCTGAATTCAATCGAGAAACCGTCGTCAACCTCATCGTTTGTGATGTGAGTTGTCTGACAGTAAACGGATTCAAGCTTTTTATCGTCAAGAAGCATAAGCACCTGGTCAATAAGATGAATGCCCCAGTCAAGTATCATTCCGCCGCCCTGAGCCTTTTTCTGTCTCCAGTCGCCGGGGATACCTCTTGAACCGCAGGTTCTCGATTCAATGTTGAAAACTCTGCCGAGAGTGTTTGCTTCGTAAATTTTCTTTATTGTGAGATAATCGGGGTCATAGCGTCTGTTCTGATGAACGGTGAAGAATTTACCCGCCTTTTCACTTGCCGCAATCATTTCGTTAAGGTCTTTGAGCGACATGGTAACGGGCTTTTCACTCATAACGTTTTTGCCCGCTTCGAGAGCCGCGATAACTATATCATGATGAAAATCGTTCGGAGTTGCAACCACAACAAAATCAATGCTTTCATCTGCAAGAAGCTCTTCTCTTGAGCTGTATGCGTGCCAGCCTCTGCTTTCGGCCTTTTCACGAGCCGATTCCTTTATATCGTAAATGCCTGCCAGAATCATTCTGTCTGACATATATTTTGTCATTTTTTCGCAGTGCCATGAACCCATACCGCCGCAGCCTATAACTGCGCCGACAACTTTACCGTTAATCATTTCTAAGACTCCTTTGATTTGGACTTGTATAAATTATACCACTATTTTAATTAAAATCAAGAATAATACGACATATTTTACAATTTCTATTGAAAAATTTTTAAAATGAAAATATAATATAAAAAAGGCGGTGAGTGAATGAAAAAAATAATTGTAGCCGGAGTGGGACACGGCGGGATTTCCGCCGCAAAAACGCTTGCGGAAAACGGATATGATGTTTCCGTTTACGAGAAAAAGCCCCGTAACGCCGTCGGTTATGACTGGCGTGACTGCATTTATATAAAATCCTTTGCCGAAGCGGGATTTGAACCGCCCGATAAAAGCTTGCTTTATCCGTTCGGCGATATTGCATATTATAATCACGCCAAAACCGTGAGACTCTGCACAAGCGGCGGAACGAGCGATTATCTTTTTATGATTGAAAGAAAAGCGCTTCTTGATTATCTTATCGGGTGTGCCGAAAAAGCGGGAGCAAAATTCTTTTTTGAAAAGGAAATATCGGAAGCACTCTGCGATGAAAACGGCGTAAACGGTGTTATTACCGCAGACGGCGAAAAAATATATGCCGACCTGGTTATTGATGCCGCGGGAATTGACTCACCGCTGAGAACCGGGCTTCCCGAACGCTTCGGCATAATGAACACGATAGACGAAAAAGATGTTTTCAATGTTTACCGTGCGTATTATGCCAAAACGGAAGAAAAATTCACCGAACCGAGAAATTCGATATATTTCAACCATTGCGGAAAGCACGGTATGGACTGGGCAGTTACCGAGGACGGCTTCATTGATGTGCTTGTGGGTGCATTCGGAAAGCTTGAAAACGCCGATATCGAGGCGGCTGTAACGGATTTCAGAAACGATTATCCTTATATGAGTTCAAAGGTTTTAAGAGGCGGAAGTGCTGCGAGAATACCTCTTCGCCGCACCCTGCCCGTGATAGTCTGCTCGGGCTATGCGCTTGTGGGAGACTCTGCTTCAATGACCGAGCCTTTGAGCGGTTCGGGCGTAACATGCAGTCTGATTGCGGGAAAATTCCTTGCCGATACATATATTTCATCGGGCGGTGACGCTTCGCTTCCCGCACTATGGAAATATGAATACCGTTATTATAAAGAGCATTCCGAAAAGCTGATGCAGGAGGATATTATCAGAAACGCACTTAAAATAATGAGCGCCGATGAGCTTGATTATCTGTTTGAAAAAAAGATAATCGGCATAAAAGAGATTGCAGGCGGGAAATTGACCTTGCCGGAGATTATGGAAAAAGCCGCTCTTGCGGGAAAACCGTCTGCGCTTGCAAAATTTATGAAAGCATTTTCGGGAATGGCGAGAATGAACAGAGTTTTTGCCATGATGCCCGAAGAATATGATGCCGAAGAGGTCACGGTGTGGCAAAAGGCATATGAAAAGCTTTAAGGAGAGAGAAAATGAAAAAGATATTAAGTATTGTTATGTGTGCTTGCGTTATCCTTTCAACGCTTGTTTTTGCGGGCGCAATAAGAGATGACGGCATTAAATTTACGGTTGCATCGGATACTCATCTTCAGGCGCTTGAGGGAAGCGTACTTCCCGAAATGAACGAGGAGAATGCGGAATATTCCGAGGGTATGCTGAACAGGGAAGAATTTTATTATGCGGCTCAGCAAGGTCAGATGAATTATGAATCAACGGCCATAATCAAATCAATGCTTGCCGATTTTGCTGCATCTGACAGCGATATTCTGCTTATCGCGGGCGACCTTACCAACGGCAAAAGACAGTCTCACCTTGAAATGGCTCAGCTTCTCAAAAATGTTGAGCAGAGCGGCAAAAGAGTATATGTCATAAACGGAAACCATGACTGTGACGAGGAAAAAGACGATATATACATTGATGCCGACGAGTTCAAGACAATCTATGCCGATTTCGGATTTAACGAGGCATTGGAGCGGGACGAAAATTCGGCATCTTATACGGCTGACCTTTCCGATAAATACCGTCTTATCGCAATTGATTCCTGCATTTACGGCAAAGATGACGGCGAAATAACCGATGCGAAGCTTGAATGGATAACCGCTCAGGCGAAGAAAGCCGAAAGCGACGGCAAACAGCTTGTTGCGATGATGCACCACAGCCTGCTTCCGCATTTTTATGTTCAGCCGATGATTAAAAAATATTCAAAATTTGCGGATAAGTTTTCCGAGCTCGGAATAAATGTTGTTCTCACGGGTCATATTCACGCAAATGATATTTCTTCGGCGGTTGCGAAAAACGGAAAAACCATTTACGATATTCAGACCGGTTCTCTCATTACCGCTCCGAATGCTTACAGAGAAATAACCCTGAGCGCTTCGTCGGCGGACGTTAAAACAAAGTATGTTGCGAAAATAGATGCTGCCGACCTGCCGTCGGGTTATTCGGTGCAGCAGCTTGAACGCATTTCAACCGATTTCACGGGCTATGCTTCCGATATTTTTGAAGCGGGGGTCTGCCGCTGGCTCAACAGATATATCGGTTCAGCCGGAAAAGTGGGCAAAATGCTCAAGCTTGAAAAGGGAAGCAAAGGATATGCGCTTGTTGATAAGATAATGAAAAACATCGGCAATGCTCTGAATATGCCGATTTACGATGACGGCTCAACCCCGGGCAAGCTTGACAGCATTCAGGAAATTGCAAGAGCGGGCGGCTCGGATATTCCGCAGAGTGATTATATAATGCCTTATCAGCTTGCGGCAAAGGTAATGGGCAGCTTCTATGCGGGCGATGAAGAAAAACAGCTTGAGGCAGGAGAACTTGATATTCTTTTCCTCTGCATTAAATCCGTGCTTGCTCAGGCGCTTACAGACCTCGGCTTCGGTGATTTCAATTCACTTTGCGAATCCCTGCTCGGCGTGAGTGCGGAAAAAGCAATGGTCAGCGCAAAATCAAGAGCTTTTTATTCGGATAAGCTTGCGATAAAGCTTGCCCATGCACTTATTATTTCGCTGACCGACGGACTTACATCGGATTTGAGCGAGCCTGCCGACCTCAATGTAACTCTTGATTTGAGCATTCGGGCACAGAACACCGTTCCGCTTACATTCTTTGAAAAGCTTATTTACTTTTTCAAACTGTTTATTTCAACGCTTAAAGCGGCATTTTAAGGAGGACTTATGAAGCTTTATACACTCGGAACTTCGTCCGGAACACAGCCTTTTGAAGGCTATCATCATACATCGCTTGCAATCGAAACGGAAAAAGGAGTTTATTTTCTTGATGCGGGCGAATGCGGAGCTTATACGGCTCATCTGAAAGGGCTTGACCTGCTCAGAACAAGAGCGATATTTATTTCTCACCCGCATATGGACCATGTGGGCGGACTCGGCAATCTGCTTTGGAATATCAGAAAGCTGAGATATGTTCGGAAGCGTCTGCCCGATGCGGAAAATATCGAAATATATACTCCGTGCGTTGAAACGGTTGAGGGCTTTATGACCGTGCTTGAAAACACAGAGGGCAATTTTGAGTGCGGCGGCTACACTCATTCCTGCCGTAAGATAAGTGAGGGTGTTATATACGATAACGGCGATATAAAGGTAACTGCCGTTCATACCGACCATATGCCCGATAACCGTTCCTATGCGTTCAGGATTGAGCATAAGGGTAAAACTCTTGTATTTTCGGGAGATATGAAGCTTGATAATGTTGACGCAATTCTGCCCGAAAAATGCGATGCGTTTCTTGTTGAAACGGGTCATCATCAGATAGAGGATATCTGCGCCGAAATAAAGGCGAAAAACAAGACTATCGGCAGACTGTTTTTCGTTCACCACGGCGGTTACATAATGCGTGACCCCGAAGGAGCAAAAAAGAGAGCGGAAGCTGCATTCGGTGAAAATACCGTTATCACAAAGGACGGAGACATTTATGAAATCTGAAACGGATAAAAAATTCTTTGAGCATATCGTACACGGCGGAGACTATAATCCCGACCAATGGCTGAAAACGCCCGAAATCATAGAGGAAGATATGCGCCTGATGAAGCTTGCACATATCAACAGCGCAACCGTCGGAATCTTTTCCTGGTCAATGCTCGAACCCGAAGAGGGCGTATATAATTTTGAATGGCTCGATAAAATTCTCGATAAGCTTTATGAAAACGGGATAGATGCCGTGCTTGCCACACCGTCGGGAGCAAGACCCGCATGGCTTGCGCAGAAATATCCCGAGGTTTTGAGAGTTAACGAAAACGGTATCAGAAATGAATTCGGTGTTCGCCATAATCATTGCCTTACCTCTCCGGTTTACAGAGAAAAGGTGAGCAAAATCAACAGAATGCTTGCCGAAAGATATAAAAATCACCCTGCTCTGAAAATGTGGCATATATCAAACGAATACAGCGGAGAATGCCATTGCGAGCTGTGCCGTCAGGCGTTCAGAGATTGGGTGAGGGAATATTATCACAATGATATTGAAGAGCTTAACGATGCGTGGTGGAACGGCTTCTGGAGTCACCGGCTCAATGACTGGCCGCAGATAAATCCGCCGTCGGACAGAGGCGAAAACCACATCACGGCTTTAAAGCTCTGCTGGAAAAGGTTTGTTACCGAAAGGCACATTTCATTTTACGAAAACGAAATTGCTCCGCTTCGTGAAATAACGCCCGATATTCCGATAACAACAAACTTTATGCGTCTTTATGACGGCATTGATTATCAGCGGTTCGCATCTCATGTTGACCTTATTTCGTGGGATAATTATCCGTTCTGGGATAAGGGCAGAAACGATTTTGTTGCGCCCGAAACCGCATTTGTTCACGATTGCTTCCGTATGCTCAAAAACGGTCAGCCGTTCTTTGTGATGGAAAGCACACCGTCTGTTCCGAACTGGCACCCCGTCAATAAAATCCCGAAGCCTGGCAGAATTGAGCTTGCCGCCGTTCAGGCTATAGCGCACGGCTCGGACAGCGTTCAGTATTTCCAATGGAGAAAGAGCAGGGGAAGCCACGAGAAATTCCACGGCGCCGTAGTTGACCATTGCGGGCACGAAAACACAAGAGTTTTCAGGGAAATTTCGCATCTCGGCGCAAATCTCGAAAAGCTTTCAGAAGCAGTCGGAAAGGGTTATAAATCAAAGACTGCAATTGTTTTTGACTGGGAAAATATGTGGGCGGTCAAAAGCTTCTGCGGATATAATAACAATAACCGTGACTATGCCGGAAAATGTATTTCGTGGTATACTCCGTTTTATAAAAAAGGAATTTCGGTTGATGTTATTTCCATGGACTCGGATTTCTCGGAATATGATTTGGTTATTGCTCCGTTCCTCTATATGCTCAAGGACTCGGCGGAGGAAAGAATTGCAGAATATGTTGAAAACGGCGGCAATTTCGTAGGCACATACCTTACGGGAATAACCGATAAAAATGACCTCTGTTTCCTCGGCGGCTTCCCTGCGGGCAAGCTGAAAGAGGTTTTCGGCGTATGGTGTGAAGAAACGGACTCTCTGCCCGAGGGACTGGAGAACGCCGTCACATTCGGCGGAAAAAGATATGAAGCCCGTGAAATGTGCGATATAATCCACGCGGATACCGCACGCATACTCGGTGAATACGAAAAGGATTTTTATGCCGGAATGCCTGCCGTTACCGAGAATGATTTCGGCAAGGGTAAAGCGTATTATGCCGCCTTTGTTTCAAACGGCGATTTTATTTCCGATTTCTGCGAAATGCTCATAAAAAATACGGGCATAAAGCCCGATGCCGCCTTCTTTATTCCGAAAGGAATTGAAGTAAGAAAGCGCGGAGATATGCTTTTTGTAATGAATTTTGCGGATAAGGAAAGCGAAATAGCGCTTGACCGTGAATACGAAAATGTTCTTAACGGCGAAAAGATAAGCGGAAAAATCGGTCTGCCCGATTGCGGATATTTGATACTTAAATAATTAAAACCGCCGTTTATCGGCGGCTTTAATTATTTAATCTGAAAACTCAGAGTGTGATTTTCTTTTCCTCAAGCGGCATATTTGCTCTGAAGTTCGGAACCTGCAATGTTTTGCCGTTGTTGACAACCGAAAGCTCGGAGAGCAGTCCCACCGCCGTCCATTCGCACGCCTTATAAACATTCAGCTCAGGCTGTTTGTTTTCCTTTATGGCGTTTATGAAATCCTCAACGATGAAGAAGTCGCCGCCGTTGTGACCGGCTTTGAGCTGTTCCTCGGTGGCATTTTTATATCTTTCGGGAACATACATATCAAAATCCGAGAGCTTTTTCCACTTCATATTATGAATGGGTGAATCCTCGCCGATAAATGAAACGCGGTCATAATCGTCACCGTGGAGCTTGAACTGCACAATACCGTTTGTGCCCTGGAGCTGATAGTTATCCATATTGTGCGGACGGGGTGACATACAGTCAACACGGATATTGATAAGCTTACCCGTTGCGGTGCGGCACATTGTGGTTGTTCCGCTGTCCTGCTTCAAGCCGAGGTCATTATATACGCCGGGTGAAAATGTGGAAATTTCGGCTATGCGCTCATCGGGAAACCATTGCATAACGGGGCCGAGACTGTGGGTCGGATAGAAATTGCCTCTTTTTCCGCACTGCCAGTATGAACGCCACGAGGTTTTTCCGTTGGGATAAACGAAAAGATTTCCGATGTTATGCAGATACATTCCCTCGGCGTAATACGGTGTGCCGAAAAGTCCGCTTTTTACCATGGCTTTAATCTGCTGAACTCTCGGGTCATAAATATAGTTTTCGGCAAACATATATATTTTCTTATATTTTTCAACGGTTTCGCAAAGCCAGAAAAGCTCGTCCATGGTAACGCCTGCCGTTACCTCACACATAACGTGCTTTCCTGCTTCGAGAGCGGCGATTGCCTGCGGAACGTGGCACTGCATCGGGGTTGCGATGATAACCGCATCAATATCCGATTCAAGCATATCGTCAAAAATACGGTATTTCTTTATATCTCCGCCTATTTTTTCGGCGGCATCGTTGAGATGCTTTTCGTCAAGGTCGCACATTGCGGCGATTTCAACGCCCTCAATGCTTTGAAGACCCATAAGGGTTGATAATCCTCTTGTTCCTGCGATACCTATTTTAATTGACATATATATTCCTCCCTGCGGGTTTATTTTTGTTTATGTAAAATTTTATACGGCGTACCGTCGTTATTTACCATCTGAACGCTTTCAAAGTCATATTCGGCAAGAACGGCAGACCATCTTTCTTCCATTCCCACATCGTATTCAACGGGCAGGAAGCCTGCGTTAAGATAACCCTTAATCGCACCCTTGCGCCATTCATCGGTTGTGAGATGGATATATTCAACTCCCTCGGCTTCGAGCTTTTTGCAGGTGATAATGCTTAAATATTTGCTGAGCTTTTTGCCTCTGAAATCGGTGCGGATTGCAACCATATGCATATCGCCAGTGTTGGCTGCCGGGTCACGGAAAGCGGTAACCGTTCCTACGTGTTCTCCGTTATAATCAATGAAAAATACATCTTTAAACGGGTCAAGCGGTCTTGAAAGAATGCTTTCATCAAATGCCGCTTCGGTTGCATCGTCGCCGACAAGTCCGTCCTTGCAGCATTCAACCCAGGCAAGCTTATCCGCTTCGCATTTATAGTTTGAAATCGAATATCCCTCGGGGAGGGGTTCTTCTTTTATGGGTGTTCCGGGAAACCAGTACATTTTAAGCTGTGCCATATTAAACCTCCGAATTTGGTATGATATAAGTATATTTCAATTAAAGAATGTTGTCAAGAGAGGTTTTGCGGGATAAACCGAATAATTTAATAAAAAAGTAATTTTATTTTAATTGCATTTTATTTTATATAATGGTATACTATATGATTATAATGGAATATTTTTCTTCGGAGGATATAAGATGAAAAAATGTGTGATTATCGGCGGCGGCCCTGCCGGACTTACGGCAGGCTATGAGCTTATGCGGCAGTCAAAGGATTATGAGGTTATAATCCTTGAACAAAGCGACACTCTCGGCGGAATTTCACGCACCGTTAAATATAAAGGCAACAGAATGGATATCGGCGGACACCGTTTCTTTTCTAAGGACAAGCGTGTTACCGATTTCTGGGAGGAGCTTATGCCCACTCAGGGCGCACCGTCAATGGACGATAAGCTGCTCGGCAGAGAAAAGGCGCTCGTTAAGGGCGGCCCCGACCCCGATATTGAAGACAGAGTGATGCTCATTCGCCGCAGAATTTCAAGAATATATTATCTTAATAAATTCTTTGATTATCCGATTTCGATGAAGCCGCAGACATTTATAAATATGGGTTTCGTGAGAACGGTTAAGGCAGGGTGCAGCTATTTAAAATCAACCGTTTCCAAAAAGGAAGAAACCTCACTTGAGAATTTCTATATCAATCGCTTCGGCAAGGTGCTTTATTCAATGTTCTTTGAGGGCTACACCGAAAAGCTCTGGGGCAGACACCCGTCCGAGATTTCAGCCGATTGGGGCGCTCAGAGAGTAAAGGGTCTTTCGATTATGGCGGTTATAAAGGATATGCTTTCAAAGCTTGTGCCGAATAACAACCGCAAGGTTGAGACCTCTCTTATCGAAGAATTTGTTTATCCGAAGCTGGGTCCGGGTCAGTTCTGGGAAACCGTCGGAGAAGAATTTGAAAAAGAGGGCGGAAAAATCCTTTACGGTCATAAGGTTACGGATATAAATACCGCAGACGGTAAAATCGTTTCGGTTAAATGCGGTGATGAAGTAATTGACGGCGATATATTCATTTCATCAATGCCCGTTAAAGACCTTGTTGCCGGAATGAATGATGTTCCCGACGGCATTTCCGAAATTGCTTCGGGACTTCCTTACAGAGATTTTGTAACCGTCGGACTGCTTGTCGATAAGCTTGACCTGAAAAACGAAACCGGAATAAAAACACTCAGAAATATCGTTCCCGACTGCTGGATTTATGTTCAGGACGTGGGCGTAAAGCTCGGCAGAATCCAGGTTTTCAACAACTGGTCGCCTTATCTTGTTGAAGACCCCGTAAACACCGTATGGGTAGGACTTGAATATTTCTGCAACGAGGGCGACGGCTTTTGGAATATGGGTGAAGAGGAATGCGTTAAAAAGGCGGTATCCGAGCTTGTTTCAATGGGCGTTATAAATTCTTCAACAAAGATACTTGACAGCCACAGGGAGCGGGTTCAGAAGGCTTATCCCGCATATTTTGACACCTATTCGAGAATGGACGAGCTTGTTGAATACCTTGATAAGTTTGAAAATCTTTACTGCGTGGGCAGAAACGGTCAGCACAGATACAACAATATGGACCACTCCATGGCAACCTCATTTGAGGCTGTTTCAAATATACTCGGCGGCAAGAAAACCAAAGAAAATATATGGAGTGTAAACACAGAGGCGGAATATCACGAGGAAAAATCCGATGAAAAAAAGGTATAAAATTATAATACCGTTGATAATCGTTTTTGCGGCGTTTGCGTTTGAAACGCTTTTATCGTATTTTCCTTATTTTGCTTATATTGCAGGCAGAGAGGGAAACCGTTACAGCGTTCTTGAAGGCACAAGTCAAACGATTTCCGGCGATTCCGATGAATTTACCGTTCCGATTGAAACGGGCACGGTAAATTCAATTTCATTCGGTCTTTCTCACGGCGGAGAATATGATGATTTTTATGTGTCCGTCAGCGTGTATGCAGTTCCCGAAAGCGGCGGCGCTTTCAGAAAAATAACGGAGAAAAAATTCGGAGTATCGGAAACCGCTCATAAAAAAACGATTTATCTTGAACCTTCGTTTGAGACTTCGGGAATTATGCTTAAATTTTCGGAGACAGGTACAACATTCAGCCTTTCCGATGTGAAAATTAATCCCGTTTTTACGCCGGATTTTAACGCGGTAAGATTTATATTCATCGTTGCTGCGGCGCTGATTGTTTATTTTGCTTTTGCCGATAAAGAAAGCAAAAAGCTGCTTTCAGGCATTGGCTTCGGAACTGTTACGGCTGTAACGGTGGTGTTCTGTTTTTGCCTGAGCGTAGCGTTTTCGGCGGTCTGTATGACTTCGGACGGCGCGGATATGTCGGAATATCCGAACGACATTCATATTGAATATGAAAATCCGTATGTTCAGCAGTTTGATGCTTTTCAAAAGGGACAATTCCATTTTGATATCGAGCCTGACCCTGAGCTTGCAAAGCTCGAAAATCCCTATGACCCGATTGAAAGAGGCGAGATAAGAGCCTTATGGGACAGAGCATATTATAACGGAAAATATTATTCCTATTTCGGTACTGCTCCGATATTTACGGTTTATTATCCGTTTTATGCGCTGACGGGCAGTATGCCCGCGGAAAGCGTTGTTATGGCTGTATTTTCGGTGCTGGCTTCGGTATTTCTGCCGCTTGCGGTGATGTATTTGTCAAGGCTGCTTGATGATAAAATTTCGCCGTGGTTTGCTTCGCTGACTGCAATCGGAGTGCTCGGAGCAAGTATGGTTTATCTGATACAAAGAGGATATGCGCCGTTTTATTATATCGCTTCACTTGCGGGGACGACGTTTGCCTCAATGACGGTTTTCTTTACCGTTCTTGCATACGACAGAAAGAAATATGCGGCAAGAATCGTTTCGTTTCTGCTTGCCGGAATAAGCTTTGCGCTTTGCCTGCATTCAAGGCTCAATGCGGCACTTCCCGTCGGAATCGTTATGGCGGTATTCGTTATCGCTTACTTTATAAAATCGCTTAAAGCGAAGAATCTGCCGCGTTTTATCGGTGAAGCGGCGGCACTGGGTATACCTGTTATTGCAGGCGCTGCGGCGGCAATGTGGTATAATAATGCAAGGTTTTCCGGCCCGTTTGATTTCGGAACTGCCTATCAGTTAACCGTTGCCGATACATCGACATACAGCCTCTCGCTTAACGGACTGTTCCCTGCAATATTCCATTATTTCGTTCAGCCGTTTATTTTAACGGGTGAATTTCCGTATATCGGAATAACCTCAAATTATATACCCGATATAGGAAAATATGTTTACTCAGATGCGAATATCGGAATTTTCGCAATGCCGTTTATGCTGTCGGTATTCCTTGCAATTCCGGTTCTGAAAAGCAGAAAGACTTCGGCGGCAAGAAAAGCCGTGCTGATAAGCGCGCTTGCGGCGGTATTTATAACGGCAATTCTGGATTTTTGTCTCGGCGGTGTTATATTCAGATATACTGCCGATATTGCTTTGCTTTCGGCGCTTATCTGCGCAGGAAGCATATTGCAGCTTTGCAGTAATCTCAGACGCGAAAACAGAATTGATGCCTGCGGGCTGCTTTATAAAGGAACGGGCATTCTCTGCCTTGCCCAGTCAGCCGTTACGGCGGCATCAATGTTTATGTTTGATAATTATCTTATAGATTATTCTCCTGTGATTTTTGAATATGTCAGAAGCATTTTTGTGTTCTGGAAATAAGGGGTTCAAATGAAAGAAATAATCGGCAAATATAAAAAAACAGCCTGCCTTATTGCGGCAGGTCTGTTTGCACTTGTTTCAATAGGAACAATCGTATATTATATCGCTTTTCCGTCAACGGCATATATGCACGCCGACTGTACGGATACGCTTCTCTGGGCAAAGGCGAGTGTTGATTCGGGTAAACTTTTTAATCCCGATTTCGGATATGCGGCTTTGCTTCCGTTCGGAGGAACAACAATCATGATACCGCTAATTGCACTTTTCGGCTATACGCTTACGGCGCAGAAGGCGGGAATGATAATTTTTTCTCTGCTGTTTTTTACGGCGGTATGGCTGCTTTGCAGAAGCCTTGATTTTTCGCACGCATATTCACTTTTCATAACGGGTTCGATGGCGGCGGTATTGGCTTCATCGGCAAAGATGCGTGAAATATTCTATGAGCATGTTCTTTATTACAGCATATGTATTCTCGTTATCTGCATTTTGCTGTCGGTTATAATCAATATATCGGAGAAAAAGAAAATCGTTTTTTCGCTTGCCGTGCTCACCGTTTTTACCGCACTGAGCGCTCTTGACGGTATGCAGGTACTTGCAACGGGAGTGTTTCCCGTGCTTTTCGGAGCGGGAATGTATATTTTGCTTGAAAACAGAAAAATATTCTGCAAAGAAAATAAAAGGCTTATTTTGGGCATTGTATTTATCGGAATAGGCGCGCTCATCGGATTTGTTATCCTCAAAATTCTCACAAGCGAAATCAATGCAGGCTATGCGGACGCATATTCAAGCTTTTCGGCGATTGAGGAATGGACAAATAATCTGCTCAAATTCTCGAAGCAGTGGCTTGAGCTTTTCGGAGTTGATGTTGTTCAGGGCGAAAAGATTTTCAGCTTTAATTCGGTTCTGAATATTATAAGAATTGCGGCGGCAATAACTTTCTGCGTTGTCCCGTTCGGAGGATTGCTGCTTTATAAAAAGCTCGGCAAGGGCTCAAAAATGCTCCTTTTTGCACATTTCGGACTTGCCGGAGTTATTCTTTTCGGTTATGTTTTCGGTATACTTTCTGCGGCAAACTGGCGTCTGAGTCCGCTTATCTGCACGGGTATTCTTGTCAGCGCCGCCGTGTTTGACTGCATTAAGGACAGCATTTCGGGTAAAAGAATTGTTGCGGCTTTCTGCGCTTTGATGATATTCGCAAGTGCCATACCGGTTGTGACGATAATAGGAATGCCGAAAAACGGAAAGGAAGCAAATCCGTATTACGGAATAACTCAGCAGCTCATAAACAGCGGACTTAAAACGGGATATGCAACCTTCTGGAACTCGCAGGTTATAACTCTGCTTTCGGATTCAAAATTGCAGGTTGCGAATATTGATGTTAACGAAAACGGTATTTCGCCCTGTCCGTATCAGACCGATAAAAAATGGTTTGAGAAAAGAGAGGGAGAGGAAAACTATTTTCTGCTTCTCACTCCCGATGAGGTGAACACCGTATCGCAGACCGTTGATTACGATAAATTCAAAAGTATGATGAAGGGTATCATTCCCACGGATTACGGCTTTATGATATTTGTTTACGGCTCTCCCGATGTTATCAAATAATATATATTGTTTATCGGCGGCGGCGCAATGCCTGCCGCCGTTTTTAATATCTCTTTTGCTTTTGAAAAGAAAGGGGAGAGGTCTGTTGCCGTGCCGTCAAGCTTTTCGGACGCGCTTCCGAGCACGAAAACCGCTTCATTGCCGCCGATGCAGACCTTTTTTGCAGCTTCGTCTGCGGCAAATATGCAGACTGCCGAAAAAGTCAGACTTGCGCAGAGAATTACCGCTATGATGTATTTTCTGAAAATTTTCATTTTAAACCTCATATTCGTCCATAAACGATGCAAGTGCGGCGGCAAGCAGTCTGCCGGAATAGCAGGCTTCCTCAAGCGTATTCGCTTCGCTTCCCATTTCTATCAGCAGACTGAAATGCGTAATGTCCATATTGTATTTTTTCTGCGTAAAGAGCAGAGGACGCATAATCCCGGGGAACATATCCTCACATTTCTTTTGAAGCTTCACCGCAAATCCGAGATTATATTCCCAATCGGGAAAATCGGTTATTTTACCCTCTTCTGCACCCGATATTATCATCATCTGAGCGGCTTTTTTGCCGTCAATAACCGTAACGGGCTTGATTTTCGCTCCGCTGTCAAGGTCGATTGAATCACGATGAATATCAATAACTATTTTTATCTGAGGATTTTCTTCGAGGATTTTTTCAATTGTCTTTCTCGAATGCGGATATGAGCCGTCGTAATCATCGTCATGGATTGTTTTATCATGAATAACAGTATAACCGAATTTTTCAAGATAATTCGTAATTTCCGTGCCGACCCTTACAACATTCAGATTTTCGTTGCTGCTTCTTGATGTGCTTCCTTCGGCAAACCAGCTTCTTTCGATAAGCTCATAGGCTTCGGAGGTGTGACTGTGAAAAATCAGAACGGCGGGCTTTGATTTATCAATCGTAAGCTCAAGCGGTTCATTCAACACATTTTCAATATTGATTGATTTTGTTTCCGTGATATTTCTGACTCTTATATTTTTGAATATATCGGTTGAACCCTTGTTGCCGTATGTAACGGAACGGATATCGTTTTTCTTTTCGTCATTTTTACCGAGCTCGGTATATTTTTTGATTATTTCAAGAATATCGGCAGGAGTATCAAGCAGATTTATATCGGTCTGCACTTCGCTTTTGACTGTGGTTTCTTCCGCTGCTTTGGCTGTTGTCGATTCTTTTTCCGTAACTGTTTCCGTTTCGGCTGTACCGCGGAACATCAGTGAAGCGGCGGTGCAGGAAATCTTTTCGGCGTTTTCCGAAACGCAGATGCCGAGCATCAGAAGCACGGAAATGAGTATTGAAAAAAGCTGCGTGCTTTTGTCTTTTTCCGTTTTGTTTTTCATTATTATCCCTCGCATTCTTTTTTTACAATATATGCGCGGGATAATAAAAAAATAGGCTTGCAGCGAAAAAATTCATTGCAAGCCTGTTTCAGCCTTAAATTATATTATTTTTTCTTCATCTCTACAAGCTCTCTGTAGCTGATGAGCTTGATTCCGTTATCCTCAAAATACTTGTGGGTTACGGGGTCTTTCATAAGAAGATATTCCCAGTAGCGGCGCTTCCATGAACCTGTTATTGCCTTGATTTCATCGGTATCAAGAGCGGGGTGAATGAATGTTTCGGTGATACCCTCGGGAATCTGACCGTGGAAACGGAGAAATTCATCTCTGAATTCTTCGTACGTTTCCTTACCTTTAAGGCTCTTAACCTGGTCGGTAAGAATAAGATAATCGGGAGTATAAACCTTATAAAGCTTGCTCAGAACGCCGGAGAAGCGGCAGAAGAATTTATAAAGTCCGAGAGGAACACCGTCGGGGCAGAAATCGTCCTTCGGAGTGGTGCACATACGGAACGGATAACCCTTTTCTTTGCAAACCTTGAATACCTTCGGAAGCATAAGATATTTACCGTTCATGCCGTAGAGCGAACCCATATGGTTATCAACCTGAACGGGCTTCATTCCGAGCTTTTCGGCTTTTTCAATCTGAGCCTTAACCTCTGCAATTGATTCTTTATAGTTGCAATGAGCCTCAAAATCCTCATTTTCGGGCCACATTCTGCCCTCTTCGTTGCGGATTGTTTTGCCGTCGGTGAGCGGACCCCAAGGCCAGCGTGCTTCCCATTCGTTTGTAAGCGTAAGATGAACGCCGATTGCATATTGAGGATTTTCAACCGAGAATTTTACGGCGTCCTCCGCATAGCGGCAGGGCATCATAATAGTTGACGAATAAACCTTTCCCTCACGGAAAAGCTCCATGATTGCATCATTAGCCGCCTTGCACATTCCGAAATCGTCTGCATTGATTATTAAATATCTCTGTTTCATTTCACTGCCTCTTTCTTTTTAATACATTTATTCTAACATATTTAAAAATTTTTTCAACAAGGTTTATTTTTCGGGACTGTCGCTCTCAAACTCGGAAAACAAATCCTCTGTTTTTACGGAAATCTCGTCGGAAGTTTCCCCGACGGGAGATTCTTCGATAACTTCCTCAACGGGTGCTTCTTCGATAATCTCCTCAACGGGAGCTTCCTCGATAACCTCCTCAACGGGAGCTTCTTCGATAACTTCTTCGACGGGAGCTTCTTCGATAACCTCCTCAATCGGAGCTTCCGGTTCGGATTTATCCGTAAATATGCTTTCAAATTCGGTTACGGGATTTTCAACGGCGGAGGCTGCGGCTTTCGCTTTTTTCTTTCTCTTGAGTGAGAAAATTATTCCCGCAAAAATCAGCGCAAGTGCCGTGAATCCCGAAATTGCCGCGCCGATAATAAGACCCTTCTGACGGAACCGAAGCTCAACCGTGTGTTCACCTTTTGCAATGTTGAAGCAAAGGTAAGCATCGGCAAGAGCCACATAATCTTTCTTGTCTATTTCTTTGCCGTCAACGGTTACTTTCCAGCTCTCATCATAGGGAATTGAGGTGAAGAAAAGTCCGTTTTCGGCGGCGTTGACCGTTCCTTTTATATCGGTTGCGGTAAACG
This sequence comes from Acutalibacteraceae bacterium, assembly GCA_045600535.1. Taxonomy (GTDB): domain Bacteria; phylum Bacillota; class Clostridia; order Oscillospirales; family Acutalibacteraceae; genus CAG-177. Next base: position 19,841 of record JAZRYD010000071.1, read on the forward strand.
ATGTTACATTGAAAGCCTGAGCCTTAAGCTTATTATAAGCATCGTCTATTGCATAATCATTAACATAATAGGGGAAGAAATCAATATAGCCGTAATCGGATTCTTCATCAATCGAAATCAGAACCGTTACTTCTTCACCGGGCTTTACGATGCCGAGGTCATAAATATACGGGTCTTCGGTATTCTGAACGAAGCTCTTTTCATCTTTGGTTATCGTTACTTCGTCAAAATTATCGGAGCTTGTGTAAAGATAACAATGCTTTTCAAGCGGAACGGTGAGAATGAATGTCAGCTCGCCCAATCCGTGTTCGGTCTTGTTGAAATAGAGGTCACCCGTATCAAATCCGGCGGTAATTTCTTCCATATTATAATATCTTACATTGCTGAAATCCATAAGCGCAAACGCATCGGAAACGCCGGTTGAATATTCAAGCCAGTCACTCTGGACGGTAAACGGATTGTTGAATCCCGTGTACCATTCTTTGAGAGAACCGTTTACAGCCATACCTATCGGGAGACAGTATTTATTTTCGTAAGCCGTGAATATGCCCTGCTCGGCAACCTTGGTATAGTAATCGGACGAAACATCAACATTGTCGTTATTATCAATAATATATTTGAGCGAATGCATCATATTATAAACGGGCGTCTGAAGAGCGTATGTGTAGCTGTTGATATAATTGCCTTCAAGACCGAGGTCGCTCTGAATATTTGACATTTTTTCATAAGCCATTGACGAAAAAGTCGAAATGCCGTTATAACCGAACCATGCAGGGTCCATTCTCGCACGGTTATAGGTAAGCTCCATACGGTAATTATCGCTGCCCTCAAGCTTATCAAGCTCGGTTTTAACCGCTCTGAAATCGGAATAATCGCCTACGAAATTTTTCTTCGGCTGGTCCATGCTGTAACGGTCTGTATTGCTGCACGCGATTTCACCGATAACGCAGCAGAGCAGCAGAACCGCGACGGCTGTATCTCTGTATCTCTTATCCTTTGAGATATAAAAAACAAGGCAATAAACAATAGTGAAAACGATGCTGATTATAACAGTTATATCTTCAACATTCTTTGAACCGATTTTCTGAATGAGAATTATCGCACCTATCAGACCGACACCTGCTCCGAGTATCTGCCTGCCGGTAAATTCATTCAGCCTTGTGAACGCCTTATATGCAAGGGTGAGCAGAATGAACGAATACATAAAGGAGAAGCGGTAGGGCAGGTCGTTGGGATAGTGGAAGCCGTGCCATACATAGTTGAGAATATTTATATTGAAGCTGAAATAAATAATGCCGAGAAGCGCAACATTTGAAACCTTTTCCTTGAGAGGAATACTTTTTGTGAAAAGATAAAGCGGAACAAGAACGAGGGCTGCAATGCCGCAGTAAACATTCGGCAGAACATCATCGCCGCTGCTTCTGATTGTGGGCTTAACGCTTGCAAGATGATTTGCAAGGAAATCAAAGATTGCATAATAGGAATTATAGGTGTCAAGCTTCGGCATTGTGCCCGAGGTCGCCGAACAGCTTTTGAGAATAAAATATGTCGGTATCAGCGCAGCCGCAACAAGGCAGGCGGCGGCAATGCTCGAAACTGCGAAAAGAAAACCGCTTCTTAAAAAGATATTCCCTTTGAGCTTCTGACCGAAAGTGCGTTTCGGTTCGCCGCTTTCGTCAAGGGTAAACGGAGTATCGTCATAAAGCGATGAAAAATCGTTGATGCCGAAGAAATATACAAGGAAATAAAGCACGGAGAAAATGCAGGTCATATAACCCATATAATAATTGGAAACAAGGGTCAGTGCGAGGAATGCTATATAGCATTTCGGCTTTCTGCAACGGATTATATTTTCAATGCCGAGAATGACCATCGGGAAATATACCATGGCGTCAATCCACATAACATTCCAATAGTACGCCACAAAATATCCGCACATTGCATAGAGTATGCCGAATGCCGCCGAGGTAAGGTCATGTCTGCCCTGAGATTTTTTAAGATAGAGAGTGAATGAAGCAGCCGCAAACGCCGCTTTAATGAGTATCATTCCCGCAATTGCTTCGGGCATATTTTCATGGCCGAGAATGAGCATCAGAATTGCAGACGGACTTGAAAGATAATTAAAGAAGTTTCCGAGGAACGGACCGCCGAGACCCGTTCTCCACGAATAGATAAAGCTTTCAAGATTTGTAACCCTGTCGTAAAATTCGGCAAACAGCGGGCCGTACTGATGATACATATCCATTCTGAGTATGCTCTTTCCGCCGAACGGGAAAAGGTCATAGCAGTAATAAACAAGCATCATTATTCCGACCGTGCAGAGCAGGGAAATCCAGCAATATCGGTTATCACTGAAAACTTTTTTTATCAAAGACGGCTTTTTTGCGCCGTCAGACGGAAGTCTTGACATATTGAATCCTCCGATTGGCAATATTTATATAAAATAACTATATCATAATTTTTACGGCTTTTCAAGTGAACAATCTGTGAAATTTGAGAAAAGCGTTCTAAAAACGGACAGGCGAAAATAGTATGTAGAGAAGCGGAGGGAAAATTACGGATAACGGAAAAAGATTTGAGCTTGTCATATCAAAGCTTACGGAAAGATTTTATACGGCTCTTTCGGAGTGCGAAGAAAAAGAGCATATCAGAGAACTGAGATTCAGAAGCGGAAAAGCGGCGGTGGTTGTGACCGATAACGGCATACGCTTCATAAATTCAAACGGCAGGCTGACGGGAATTTATTCTCAGCTTGTTATGAGAACGGATTCGGCGGAAATCCGCGAAATTTTTCTGCGCCTTTGCGGTTATTCGGTTCATTCGTTTACGGAGTCTGTGAACAGAGGTTACATAACCGTTGACGGCGGACACCGTATCGGAGTGGGCGGTACTGCGGTGACCGAAAACGGAAAGGTTATTTCGGTTCGCGATATTGAATGCCTTAATATCAGAATAGCGCGTGAGATAGACGGTGCGGCAGATGAGGTTTTCAGCCGTTGTTTTGCGGAAGGGCTCACTTCTCTGATAATTGCCGGAGCGCCGTCAAGCGGAAAAACGACTGTTCTGCGTGACCTTGCAAAACAGCTTTCGGGTGCACAAAGAGGAATTTTCGCAAAGGTTTTTGTATGCGATGAAAGAGGGGAGCTCGGAGCATCGTTCTGCGGCGAAACGCAGAATGACCTCGGCGAAAACTGCGATGTGATAACCGCTTATCCCAAAGGCGAAGGCATTATGATTGGTCTGAGGGCATTTTCTCCGGATATTATTATCTGTGACGAGGTGGCGACACGGGAGGAAATTTCGGCGGTTGAATGCGGAGTCAACAGCGGAGTGAATTTCATTCTGAGCATTCACGCACGCAGCGAAGCCGAACTCAGGTCAAAGCCGCTGCTTAAAGAACTGCTCCTGACGGGAGCTTTTGAACGGATTGTTTTGCTTTCCGATAAAAGAATATGCGGCATTAAAAAAATATTCGGGACGGGTGATTTGCTTGCTTAAAATAATATCGGCGCTTTTGATTCTTGCGGGCTTTGCTTTTGCGGGCAGAGCGGCGGCAGATGCCCAGCGCTCAAAATGCGTTTCCGAAAAGGAAATAATATCAATGCTTACGGCGGTGGAAAACCGTCTGAGGTCGGCAAGAATGCCGCTCGGTGAGCTGATTTCGTCTCTTGCGGCGGAAAACGGCAGACCGCGGTTTATAACGGAGTGTGCAAACAAAACGGCAAGAGGAATGCCGTTTCCGCAGGCGTGGGAGAAAAGCATTTCCGAAGATGAAGCGCTGAAGAAGCTCGGAATCGGAGAAGTTCTTCTCAACCTCGGAGCACAGCTCGGAACGGCTGACATCGAAACGCAGCTGTCCGCCGTGGCTTACTGCAAAAGCGCCGTTGCGGAAGCGCTTGCTTCCGAGGAGGAAAAAAGCAAAAAGTATTCGGGAATTTTTCCCGCTCTCGGCGTACTTGCCGGAATATGGGCGGCGATTATTCTTGTGTGAGGTGGTAAATTGGATATTTCCGTTGTAATAAAAATCGCAATGGTCGGAATTATAGTTGCAATTCTCAATTCCGTGCTTGTGCGCTCGGGCAGAGACGATTATGCAATAATAACGATTCTTGCCGGAATAGTTGCCGTGCTTATGATGTTAATACCGCAGTTTTCAAATCTTCTTGATGCGCTGAAAAGCATAATTGATTTCTGATGGATATAGTCAAAATCGTGATAACGGGTATCATCTGTGCCGCTGTTTATTCGCTGATGAAGCAGCTCAGACCCGAGCTTGCACCGCTTACGGCGTTTGCGGGTGTTGCTTTAACGGGAGCGGTTCTGCTTACAAAGCTTACCGAAATAACCGATGCGGCGGGCGAAGTGACGGCTCTTGCGGGCCTGAGCGGCGAGAATGTCGGTATACTCATAAAATGTGTTGCTATTTGCATAATAACCCGTCTGGGTGCGGATATATGCAACGATAATTCCTGCACCGCCGTGGGCGATGCGGTTGAACTCTCGGGAAAAATAGGTGCGGCTGTTGTTGCTCTGCCGATGATAAAGGCGGCGGCAAGGGTTGCGTTGGGACTGATTTCATAAGATGAGGAAAAGAATTTTAACGGTATCTGTTACGATTTTGCTGTTTGCCGTTTTATCGTTTCGGGCAAGCGGCGCAAATATTGATGAATACGGAAAGGCTCAGCTTGAAGCCTCGGGCGCAGACAGACTTTCGGAATATCTCGATGACGGTTCTGCCGAAATACTCGAAAGCCTCGGCATTGCCGATATAGAGCTTGATAAAATGCTGAATCTGTCGCTTTCATCGGTATTCAAAACCGTTACGGGTATTTTCAGAGAGCAATGGAAAGAGC
>JAZRYD010000072.1:0-27732 GCA_045600535.1 Acutalibacteraceae bacterium
ACTTTTCAGCCTTTACATCCGACTTCTTTCAGACTCCACCTCACGATGGACGCCCTTGTCTTCGTCTAACAGTTCCTACTGCCAAGCCTGTAGCGGACTTTCACCGCCAAGTGAATATGCGTGCCGAGCACACTAAAAAAATCAGACTGCCGCACCGTGTACGGCAGTCTGTTATCACTTATAAAACATATACGGTTATGGGTCTGTTGCCCCAGTCATAACACATTTCTTCGGTATTCATATAAAGGTCTATATCGGCATTGCCCATCTCAACGAATCCGCCGGTATCAGCCGCGATACAGTAACCGTAAACATAAGCTCCGTCGGCAGAAGTGATATAAAGCTCCGTGCCGTAGGGATATTCATTCGGGTCAACCGCAACATGACCTGCCATCGGCTTTCTTCCGCTTGCGGTTGCGGGGTCGCCCGTATAAGCGGTGGCTCTTCCCTCAACCTTATACTTGAAGTTTACGGGAACTCCGTTTGAATCAACCTTAACCTCTGACGGAATGTCAAGCTCCGAAATAGGTGAAACGGTGTTTCTGTAAAGCGAAAGGTCATCTCTGCTCTTTGTGCCGACCCTTTTAACCTCATTAACAGGTTCTTTGGTTACAACCTCTTTCTGAACAACGCTTTCCGCAAGCTCACCGTCAACATATTTTTCCGAATGGTAAACTTCCTTTACTCCGTCAATTCCGTCTGATACCTTTTTCGTTTCTCCGGCATACATACTGTCATCATAAATGATGTCAACTCCGTAAGAAACAGGCTGCGTTTCAATTGCGATTTTGTAACTTACTCTGGTTACTTTGATTTTTGTAAGTCCGTTGAGCTTCGTATCAAGCGCCGGGGTTACAGTATCGTTTTCACCGAGTTTGATTTCCGCTTTTTCAAGAGCGTCCGAAACCGTTCCTTCTGCAATCGCAAGCTTTCGGGTTTCGCCGTCGCTTTCAATCGAAACGCTGAAAGCACGCTTAATCATAAGCCGCATACCGTCAAAAATGTTTTCTTCCGTGTCAATATCGATTGTATCGCCGTCGTTCATAACGATTCCGCGGTCTTTGAACAGATTTCCGACCGTATCCGAATATCCGACGAAATAGCCGATTTTGCCGTTATCGTTAATTCTGAGTATCTTGGCTCTGTTGACTGTTATCTCTCCCCCGTCTTTCTCCGTAAAGCCGGAAAGGTCAAGCTCATCATATGCGCCCATATTTACGCCCGCAAGCTTGATTATCTCATTGGGGTCTTTCGTTTTTGAAGATATGCTTACCGAATTTTCTCCGTCAATTACCGTAGTTTTAACAGTATCGTTAAATGCAAAGGCAGATGCAGAAAATGTGAATGCCGCCGCCATTGTCATTGCCGTAGCCCTGAGAGCGATACTGCTCTTTCTTCGGTTTTCGGATGATGATTTTGTAATCATAAATCTCTCCTTATTTTTTGTGCATAAAGCCGCTTTGGATTGTTAAACCTCGTTAACTTCTGCAACGGTTGACATTATATTGACGAATGGATTATTTGTCAAATCGTTCGGGAAAAATTTTTTGTGCAGTTTGCACAATGTCATTCCCATAAATTGACAAGTGTCCATTGAGTATACGCAGAGGAACTATATGATTTTGTCAATTTTTGTAAATTCTTTTGTGGAAAACATAAAAAGTTACAAATAGTTACAAATCGGTAAAAAAGAGTTACATTTTTGCAGGCTATAAAAAAACGGGCTTTGCCCGTAGGATTTTTAATTCGGAATTGTGAATTCGGAATTTATGACGGGCTGCGCCCGTACCCATTATATAACTGAAAATATTCTTCTCCCATTAAGATTATATTCCGTTTTTGTTTATATATTCATTTAAATTTTCCATTATTTTATTACATTATATAAATCGGGTACGGGCGCAGCCCGTCCGAAACGCCTCTCTCCTCTCTGCTCACTTCTGACTTAAGAAAACAGGCTTGCAGCCGTTTCGGCTGCAAGCCTGTTTTCTTATCTCTTGACTCTTGCGTTTCCGCTCCAAACGCTCCATACCATATCTTCATCGGCAGGCTGAGCATAATCGGTGAGGAAAGTGGTCGCAAGCGCGCCGCTCGCCCAGCCGAACTGAATCCATTTTTCGCTTTCCCAGCCCTTGATTATTGCATACAGCAGACCGCCCACAAAGCCGTCACCGCCGCCGATACGGTCAAGCACTCTTATCTCTCTCGGCTCAACAACCTGCCAGTTATCGCCTGCAAGCATAATTGCTCCCCAAAGGTGAGTGTTTGCGTTTATAACCTGGCGCAGAGTGGTTGCGAATACCTTTGCATTCGGATAAGCTTCCTTTACTCTGCCTATCATTTCCTTGAAGCTCTCAATCTTTGCGGCAATATCCTTTCCGCCCGCTTCGGGTCCTTTTATGCCGAGGCAAAGCTGAAAATCTTCTTCGTTTCCGACAAGAATATCGGCGTTTGAGGCTATCTCGGAGAATATTGCGCTGAGCTCAGCTTCTCTGCCTTTCCAGAAAGTGGCTCTGTAATTGAGGTCAAACGAAATTGCAGTACCGTATTTCTTTGCGGCTCTTGCAAGCTCCAGGCAGAATTTTCCGGTTTCGGGTGAAAGAGCGGCAATCAGTCCCGAAAGATGAAGCACACCCACGCCCTCTTTTCCGAAAATACGGTCTATATCAAAATCAGCTATCGAAAGAGTTCTGCCGACCTCTCCCGCTCTGTCGTTTTCAACTCTCGGTCCTCTTGAACCGCTTCCGCTGTCGGCAATATTGAACTGATGACGGTAACCCCACGGGCCGCCCTTTTCAACGTCCTTGCCCTCGAAAACCATTCCTCTTGAACGCAAATCCTGCTTGATGAAAGCAGCTATCTGACTGTCCTTGACAAAGGTGGTGAGCACCTTAACGGGAAGTCCGAGATACGATGAAATGCTTGCAACATTGGTTTCGGCGCTCGTTGCCTGCATTCTGAAAAGATTGCTTGAAGCAACGGTCTGACCCTCTGCGGGGCAGATGCGAACACCCATACTTGTGGGCACAACAACAGCCCATGTGTAATCCTTTTTTATTTCAAGAAGCACAGCTTATTCCTCCTTATGCATTATACTGAGTTGCGGCGGTGTTTCCGCCCTCACCCGTCCAGTTGGTGTGGAAAAACTTTCCTCTCGGAGCATCAACTCTTTCATAGGTGTGAGCGCCGAAATAGTCACGCTGAGCCTGAAGCAGGTTTGCCGGAAGCTTTTCGCAGCGGTAGCCGTCATAATAATTGAGAGCCGCAGTCATTGCCGGAAGCGGAACACCTGCCGTTATTGCGGCGGCGCAGACTCTTCTCCAGCCCGCCTGAGCCTTATCCATAACACCCTTGAAATAGGGGTCAAGAAGCAGGTTCGTAAGCTCGGGATTATTGTCAAACGCTTCCTTGATTTTGCCGAGGAACACGCTTCTGATTATACAGCCGCCGCGCCACATAAGCGCAATTCCGCCGTAATTGAGATTCCAGCCGTAATTCTTTGCCGCGGCACGCATAAGGGTGTAACCCTGAGCATAGGAAACGATTTTTGCCGCGAAGAGAGCATTTTTAATATCCTCTATGAATTGTGCCTTATCGCCGCTGAATTTAACCTCGGGGCCCGTAAGAACCTTTGAAGCGGCAGCTCTTTCCTCTTTCATTGCGCTCAGGCATCTTGAGAATACGGCTTCACCGATGAGCGTAAGCGGAATGCCCTCGTCAAGAGCGGCAATGCCCGTCCATTTGCCCGTGCCCTTCTGTCCTGCGGTATCGAGTATATTTTCAACTATCGGAGAACCGTCTTCATCTTTATACGCAAGAATATCTCTTGTTATTTCAATCAGATAACTGTCAAGCTCCTCGGTGTTCCACTTTGCAAATACCTCGTGCATTTCATCATCGGTCATACCGATGTAATCACGCATAAGCTGATAAGCTTCACAGATAAGCTGCATATCGCCGTATTCAATGCCGTTATGAACCATTTTAACAAAGTGACCTGCACCGTTTTCGCCTACCCAGTCACAGCAGGGAGAACCGTCCTCAACCTTTGCGCAGATTGCCTGAAATATCGGCTTAACGCTTTCCCATGCTTCGGGAGAACCGCCGGGCATCATGCTCGGGCCTTTGAGTGCGCCCTCTTCGCCGCCGGAAACACCCGTTCCGATATAAAGCAGGCCCTTGCTTTCAACATATGCCGTTCTTCTTGCGGTATCGGGGAAATGCGAATTGCCGCCGTCGATAATAATATCTCCGCTTTCAAGCATGGGAATGAGCTGTTCAATCATCAAATCAACAGCTTCACCTGCTTTTATCATCATCATAACCTTGCGGGGCTTTTCGAGAGAGGCAACAAGCTCCTCAAGCGAATAAGTGCCGACAATATTTTTGCCTTTGGCTCTGCCGTTAACGAAATCCGTTACCTTCTGAGTTGTTCTGTTATAAACCGAAACGGTGAAGCCCTTGCTTTCCATATTCATAACAAGATTTTCGCCCATAACGGCAAGACCGATAAGACCTATATCCGATTTTTTCATTTCAAATTCTCCTTTATATTTTCAAGTACGCTGTAAGGTATTTTCATATTTCCGAGTCCCGTGCCGATGCTGATATGCGGCTTCATCTGAGCGTGGAAATCTGTTCCGCCCGAGATAATCAGGCCGAGTTCCTTTGCCATTGACTGATATTTATCCTGCATTTCGGGCGTATATTCGGTATAATATCCCTCAATTCCGTCAAGTCCCGCTTTTTTGAGCCTTGTCAGGAACGCATAAAGCTCTTCATCGCCGAGCTTTATCAGATGAAGATGTGCTGCAAATGAAAGTCCGCCGCATTTTTTGATAAGCTTAACTGCTTCCTCATCGGAAAGATACTGGATATCCGAATAAGCGTATTTTCCGTTTTCAAGATAGAGCTTGAAGCCCTCTTTAACGCTCTGAGTGTAACCCTTATCCATAAGCAGTCTTGCAAAATGCGCTCTTCCGACTATACCGTTCGGGGCAAGCTTATATGCTTCCTCCATGGTAACATCAAAACCGAGCTCATTGAGTCTGCGGCAGCATTCACCCATTCTGTAAACACGGGTCTCGTTAACTTTTTCAAGTGTGTCAAGCAAATCCGGATTATCAACATCAATATAATATCCGAGAATGTGGGTTTCGGTTTTCGACTGAACCGAAAATTCAATTGCCGGAATAACCTCAACTCCGATTTTTTCGCCCTCAGCCATTGCTTCCTTAACACCGTCAATTGTGTCATGGTCGGAAAGCGCTATTGCGGAAAGCCCTGCTCTTTTTGCCTCTCTCACAACCTCTGCGGGAGTCATGGAACCGTCGGATTTAATCGAATGAGTGTGCAAATCAATATATTTTTCCATTGGTATCACTTCTTTCCGCCTGCGTCCCACAAGCCGAGCGCGGGATTGCTGATATAGAATATTTTTTCACCGTTTATCTCGTGATATCCGTCGGTGAGCTTTTCGGGGTCATAGATTTTCGCCGCTACGGAATACGGCATATATTCAAAGCCCGCTCCTCTTACTTCTTCTTCCGTGAGGGCCTCGGTGCAGTAGGTTATCCTGAATCTGCCGTCCGAAGAGCCGTGAATAAGGTGAGCCGCAACGGAAAGATTATTTTTAAGGTCATCGTTTTCCTCAACGAGTCTTAACACCGTTTCTCTGCCTACATAACCGTATTTGCGTATAAGGCGGTCATTTTCGGCGTCCTCACCGAATTTTTTAACTCCCGGGGCAAGCACGATAAGCTCACCGCCGTCGGCAATTGCCATTCTGGTTCTGTAAACCGCCTTGTTGCCGAGCCATGTGCTTTTGAATTCCCTGCCGTCAAGATAAACCACAACCTTTTTGAACGGCTCGTCAACATGGGTCAGATTTATCTGCCTGCTCAGCTCCACCGCCTCTTCAAAAACATCACGCTTTGAGCCGATGAACAGACCGTGAATATAGGTTTCGTCGCCCTTGTTCGTTGTAACGGTCAGCACAAACAGCAGAGGAACATCGGAAAGAAAATTCTCCTGTGCATAGTCGAACACCTTGCGAACGGGTGAAAAATCCCTGCCCATTATGCGTTCCATACCGTAAAATGCGCCGAGCATATGAGATGAATTTATCATATTGCTGCCGCCGCAGCCGACGAAAATATTCTTTGAATAATTCGCCATTCCCACAACCTCGTGCGGAACGACCTGACCGATTGAAATAATCAGGTCATAGCTTTTATCAATAATAAGCTTGTTAACCTCAACATCTATCTTTGTGTCAACAAGTCCCTCCGATACCTCGCTCACAAATTCGCCCGGAACTTCGCCGATTTTCACAACATCTTTTCTCCAGTTGTGAACGATTATGCTTTCAAACGGCACATCTTCCCCGAAAAATGCAAGGCATTCTTCTTTTGTCATAGGCTCGTGAGTGCCGAGAGCGGGCATAATGTCAACCTGACATTTATCCTTAAGCGCTTCATAATATATCGCCGTAATTTTTCCCGCACCCGAATACATTCTTGTATAATCCGGCGGAAGAAGCAGAACCTTGCCGAGCTTTCTGCCCTCAAGCGATTTCAGCAGAGCATTTCTGAGTTCTTCATCGGAAATATACGGGTCGTTTTTAATTATCATTCGCATATCACCCCATTTTATCAGATATAATACCACAATCAGGAAATTTTTACAATATAAAAAGTATATAAAAGCAAAAAATATTTATGTTGCTGCCGGAGAATTTTTATGATATAATTCTTTTCGGGAGCTGATATATATGAATTCTTTTTTTGAAGCATTCCGGAACGAAGCCGAACCCGTTTACGATATAGCCTTTATATCCGAAAACGGTATTGAATACTGGAAAAATCCCACGGCAAATTTCGCCAACAATTCGCATTCGGCAACAAAATTTTTCATTGCCACGGCGATAGGCACTCTTTGCGATTCGGGTAAGCTTTCACTTGATACAAAAGTTACTTCTCTGTTCTCGGCGGAGCAAAAGCCCGAAATTATGTCACCCGAATGGGATACCGTTACGGTCAGACAGGCATTGCAGCACAAAACGGGAATGGAAGAAATCCCGTATAATGTTGACAACGATGCAGACCTCGACAAAATCGGAACGGATTTTCTGAAATATGTATTCTCTCTGCCGATAACTCACGAGCCCGGTACATTCCGCAAATATTCCGACGAAGCATATTATCTTCTCGGCAGAATAATCTGCGCCGTAACCGGGGTTACTGCCGACGAATATCTGAAAAAAGCAATATTCGAGCCGCTTTCGTTCCGTCAGTGGGCTATGGCGAAATGCCCTCAGGGTCACCCGATTTGCGGCGGAGGATTTTTCGCACGCAGCGACGATATTGCAAAGCTCGGCTGGGCATATGCAAATGACGGCGTTTACAACGGAAAAAGAATTGTTTCAAAAGAGTGGACAGATGAAGCCATGGTCAGCGACTATGCCTGCACCCGATTCCGTGATACCGATATATTCCTCAAAACCGGTGCGAACGGTCAGATGGTAGCGTTCTCAAAAGAGAGACCCTCCGGTGCGGCATGGCACGGATACTCAACCGATAACGGCAAGCGCAACGACCGTATGCTCGAAGCCTACTGCCGTCTGCTTGATGAAAGATTTTAAAAATAAAATGATTTTGGAGGAAAATTATGTCTGATAACAATATGATTAAAGAAAATAACTCGGAAAACAATTCTATCTTTAATAGCTGTATTGAATATATAAAATCGCATCCGCTTTATGCAGTAGCAACAGCTTTCGTTCTTGTGCTTTCATATGGATTTTATGCAACAAAATATACATTCAATCTTGATCAACTCGTTCCTGAATATTATGATAGCACCTTACTTATTACTGCAGGACGTTTTGCTGCACCTTTTATTCACCTTTTTACAAATTGGATGGATTTCTCTCCTTTTTGGCACACCATGCTGATGATGCTCTTCTTTTGGATATCCGGACTTTGTTGGATTGTCTTATTTAACAAAGCTGCAGACGGTAATATCAGTAACAAAGCGCTATTTTCATTTTGGCTGATTTATCCTATTTATCCTATGATTTCCGAACAACTAACATTTCCTATTCTGAACATTGCTCTTGCTTACATTCTTATTCCCATAGCATTATGGATATTATATCCCTACATTTTTAATAGTGTTACTCCCCCTCCCGCAAAAATCCTTTTATCGTTTGTATTGGTTGTTTCAAGCATTGATATGTATGAATCATTTGCTCCTGTATTTTTAACCGGTTTTTTTGCTATATTGATTATTAAATTCATTTTTTCCGATTTTAAAACATTTGCAGATATTTTTAAAAGCTCTTGTAAGGTGTTTATTTTTTTGATAATTTCTATAATCATAGATTATTTTGCTTCTAAACTTATTTGCTATGTTTTTAGCGGTACTACCGAGTTTTGGTATAGTAATAATCAAACAATAAAGTGGGAATTAAATAGTATATTTGATTCTGCTATTTGGTTTTTAAGAGATTGGCTGTCACATTATGTAATAATGAGTTCTGTAAGTTTGTCAGTTTTTATTTTTGATTTGTTTTCAATATTGGGCATAATTATTTTCATTATCGTTTCAAAAAAGGAACATTCATTTTTGCCTGTTTTATTATTTTTAGGGTTATTCATTTCATCAGTTTCTCTTTCAATAATAATTTGCGGCTCTCCGCTTTATCGAATGGAACAAGCCTTGCCTGTATATGTTGCCTTTTTATGGATGATAATAAATGAATTTAATAAAGATAAAAAAATATTTAAAAAAATAATTACAGTTTGTACCGTTCTTCTCATTATGGTTGAATCGCAATCAATTAATAATTTTTCAGTAAGAAATTATGAAATATTCAATTATGAATATAACACATTTCGTCAATTAGGGGAAAATCTCAAAAAAAATGATATCTCCCATAAATCAGTTGCTTTTATAAAAAATGTTGAAAATATCTTTACAAATTGTTATTCGATTCCAATGGAATCAACTCATCCGATTTGCTTATCATTTAAACGTTTGTCGTGTAAATTTTGGGACGCAGTCTTACCCGAAAAATATTTTGAATCCATGAATACAGTTATTTGGTGGAAGAATCACGAAATAACGAACTGTGATTCCTTAATACAATCCATAGGAATAAAAACAACCCTTTATACGAACTATATAGAACTATCCGGTATCGGAGGATACAACGCATTAAAGCGCATGGGATATGACCTTATTCAATGTACCAAAGAACAATATGAAGAGGCTCAAAAATATCTTGTACCGGATGACACATCGGTTGATTTTCTTATAACCGAAACCGACTCAATGATTATCGTTCAGCTTATGCCGGCTCAGTAAACTTATTCTCAAAAGAGAGACCCTCCGGTGCGGCGTGGCACGGATACTCAACCGATAACGGCAAGCGCAACGACCGTATGCTTGAAGCCTACTGCCGTTTGCTTGATGAAAGATTTTAAATTTCCGGTAATTATCAAAAAAGCAGGGGCCGCGCCCCTGCTTTTTTATTTCATATCTTCGGGTAATTCAACACCGAATGTGTATTTGGTTTTGTAATCCATACCGGCGCAGAAAAGAACCTTTCGGCTGTTCAAATTATATACTGCGCTCCAGAGGCTTGTTATCATATAGCCTCTCTTGTGCTTATAATAAAGCTTTACTCTTTCGAGAATCTGCATTGCACGCTCTTCGCTCATGATGTGGTTCGTTGCTTCAAATTCCTCATGAAGCCATTTTTCACGGGTATAGCCGAAGCCCTTTTCAATCGGAGTATTCGGAGTGGCATAGAAGTTGAGAAGATACTGATATTTATCCTCGGGATAAAGCACATTCAGCTCATTGTTTATGTATTCGATAACAACGCTCTTGCCGCTTGCATCTGTTATCTGATAATGATAGCAGGCGAAAAGCGAATCGTGCATATCATACTTTTTGAAAAACTCAACCGCTTCTTCAACCGTTGCGCACTTATCGAGCACGGCACGGATTGCAACCGTTGTGGTTATCGGGGTTTTGCCCGTTTCCTGCTTGGTGGCTTTTGTTTTAAGCTCAAGCACGGCGATTGCAAGACCCTTTTCGTTCATACCGTCCATGCAGGCATAGGGCGCCATAAGCAGACGGTTTATATTTTCCTTTTCTCCGAGCTTTTTGCCGTAAAGCATAACATTGGTATCGGTTACGGCAATGCTTTTATATCCGTTTTTCGGTGCAGTCCATACAACAATGCACGGAGCATCTTTATAGTCAAAATTACGGGCAAGAAAATGCTCTCCGTTTTCGGTGAAAGCATTGAATGTTGTGCAGGCAAATCCGCCGCCGTTCATTTTTATATCGCCCTTGTGCGCTCCGAAATGCTTCTGAATTGTCACGCCGAGGTCGCCTATGCTTTTTACTCCGCGTTCAAGCAGCATATCAAGTGCATAATCATTATCGTATCTGAGCAAAAAGATATTTTTATCAAGCTTTTTAAGCTTACCGTTAAAGAGGTTTTTCATTTCTCTTCCTCCGAATATATGAATTACCTCTTATAATACCATAAATATCAAATATTTCAAGCTTTTTCGGGAATTATATTCTTTTTCTTCTTCTTTGATACAAAAAACATTGTGAATATCACCGCAAACAGCAATGCAAAGGCAATCGGCAGGCAGACAGCCGAGCTTTTTGTGATGCCCGCAATGATATAAACAACAAACGAAATTACAAGCGCAACCGCCGCATAGGGAAGCTGAGTTTCAACATGGGCGAGATGGTCACAGCCCGCCGCGGTTGACGACATTATATTCGTATCGGATATGGGTGAGCAATGGTCACCGCATACCGCACCTGCAAGGCAGGCGGAAATTGAAATTATCATCATCTGTTCTTCAAGTCCTATTCCGGCAACAATCGGAAGCAGAATGCCCATCGTACCCCACGAAGTTCCCGTTGCAAACGCAAGAGCAACCGAAATCGCAAACACGATGGCGGGAAGCAGGAAATAAAGCTCCGAGGCACTTCCCGAAAATACTCCGGCAACAAAATCATTAACGCCGAGCAGAACCGTAATTTCACTTAAGCTCCACGCAAAAATCAGAATGAGCATGGCGGGAACCATTGATTTAAAGCCCTGTGCAACGCTGTACATAAGCTGAGGGAAGCTCATAAGCCCTCTTAAATAGTAATAAATTATCGCAAAACCTATGGTAACAAGTGAACCCATGCAGAGTCCGAGCGAAGCGTTGCAATCGGCAAAGGCGTCAATCAGACCAACGCCCGAAAAGAAGCCGCCGGTATAGAGCATATAAGCAACGCAGGTAACAATAAGCAGAACAACGGGAAGAATGAGGTCAATAACCCTGCCGTTTTCGTTAGCAGGTTTGTCGTCTCTCTCAAGACTTTCGCTTTTAACCGTGTAAATATCACCGTTTCGGGCATTTCTCTCGTGAACAGCCATCGGACCGAAATCATACTGAAGCACCGACATCAAAACAACCATCGCAAGAGTTAAAAGCGAATAGAAATTGAACGGTATGGCTTTTAAGAAAAGCTCAACGCCGTTTGCGGTTTCAATGTTTCCCGAAACAGCCGCCGCCCACGATGAAATCGGCATTATCATACACATCGGTGCTGCCGTGGCGTCAATTATATATGAAAGCTTCGCTCTCGCAATATTGTTTCTGTCCGTTATCGGGCGCATAACATTGCCGACGGTGAGCGTGTTGAAATAATCGTCAACACTCAGAAGCACGCCGAGCGCAAAGGTTGAAAGCATTGCCACTCTGCGTGAACGGATATGCTTTCCCGCCCATCTGCCGTAAGCCGATGTGCCTCCGGACTGTCCGAGAAGCACAACGAGTATTCCGAGCGCCACAAGAAAGGTGAGAATGCCGATGTTTCCCGATGAATCAATTCCCGCGATTATTCCTTTTGTGAATACCGCTTCAAGCGTTTCAAGGGTGTTGAACTTCGCATAGAGAAGCGCACCCGAAACAAGCCCGAGAAACAGAGAGGAATAAACCTCTTTTGTTATCAAAGAAAGAACTATCGCAACGGCAGGAGGCAGAAGCGACCACGCCGAACCGATAAAGTTATAGTTATCAAGCACATTGCTATAAAACAGCAGACAGAGCCCGACAACCGCAAGCACAAGGAAAACCGCAAATGCAATTCTTTTCTTCATAAAAAATACCTCCCTCAGCCCCAATGTCATTAAGTTAAGGCTTTTTCTTCCTTCTCCTTGAGGAGAAGGTGGCGCGGCGCAAGCCGTGACGGATGAGGTGTAGCCGTGAAACGGCGTTAATACTCGGTATTGACATTCAACTTTTCCACCTCATCCACCACCTTCGGTGGTCCCCCTTCCCCTCGAGGGGAAGGAAGAAATCTCAAGAAAACTACTGCTAATTCCTTAACTTAATGACATTGCCATCAGCCCTCGTTTTCGGCATCGGGAGATAACAAAAACGGAGCAGACCAAATTTTTATTCGGCAGTGCTCCGTAATAATTACGACAGTGAAGTGCATATTCTGCACAGCACCAGCATACCCGTCCGGCACAACGGGCACACTTCGGCGGATGCTCTCTTTTAATTTCACGCATTGCCGGCGTATAACCGAAATTAAAAGGTAGCTGACCGCACCTCTGTCAACATTGATATTTTAGCAAATATGATATTTTTTGTCAAGTGCGGAATGTCACTTCTTCTCCGCCGCCGATTGAAAAACGATAATGTTTTCCGTCATATTCAAACGCCTTTGAGCATTCCGGTTCGGAAGCGAATTTTGCTTTGAGAGCAATATCACGGGGCTTTTTCGCTTTCACCGAAACAAAAACGGTTTTTCCGTTCTCTCTCTTTGCCGAAACCTCACAGCCGCATTCGGCAAGCAGATTTTCATATGTCACATTCTGCCACTTATCGGGAACGGCGTCAAAAACCCTTATCTCGTTTTTATGAGAATACATAACCATATCAAGCATACTTCTTGCCGCCGCAGGAGGCGTTTCAAGCACGGGATTCATATCCTCATTATACATCGTATTCGGGCAGATGAAGCCTTTGAACAAATTTTTCAGGTGCTTATAAGCTCTGTTTCCGTCACCGAGCAGAGCAAACATAGAAGCCGCACCGGTCTGTGAATAGCCCAAAAGCGCCTCGGGCATACTGTGCCAATGCTCAATACTCTTTATGATTTTTTCACGGTCCGACGGTTCGTTTTCATCAAGCATATGCAGAGGATAAATCATCAGCAGATGCGAATAGTGACGGTGCGACATTGAAAGCGGAATATCCGCGCCTATCTTGAAGCCGTCATTTTCATCATATGCGTAATATGCAAGATTATCATAATATTTTTTAAGCTCTGCGGTTTTTTCACCGTCTCGGTCAAGCTCAATGAGCGTTTTCAGCGCCCAATGCATGAGCGATAATGTATAATTGCAGTCCTTTGAAATTCCCGGGTATTCGGGTGAGCTTGTGGGAAGCAGATGATATTTTCCGTCGTCCTCTTTAACAAGAAAATTAACTATGTAATCTGCTGCGTTTTTGAGATTTTCAAAGAATATTCCGTGAAGCGCTTCATCGTCTGCGGCAGATGAAAAATGCACATAGCAGTTATGCAGCGCCCAGAGGATATTTCCGAGCTCAAGCTCTATTTCCTTATCCTCTTCCCCTGGTATTCCGCACGGAGTTTCAAGGGTTGAAGTCGTATTTCTGCCGACGGTTATATATCTTCCGTTGCGGTATTTTTCGGGAACATTATTTTTGAGATTATCCTTATATCTTTCAATCGTTTCGGGCAGAGAAGCCGCAATTTCAAGATGATTTGACGGATAGAGCAGAGAATAATGAAGCTCAATATTCAGGTTCCACCATGCGGCGGGCCAGGCGGTGAAATTATCGAGCCACGGCCCCGAGGTATCGAATATTCTTTTGCCCGAACGGGTTGCACAGGCGCACTTATAGAGCTGTAACCAGTAAAACCTGTCAAGCTCTTCATCTTCCTCTATTTCAAGAAAGCTGTTTTCATAGAATTTATGCCAGAAATTATCGTGAGCAGCTCTGACCCCGGGCAGATTTTCATAGATTTCATCGGCTCTGCCGAAATCCGGCTCCGAGTCCTTTCCGATAAGGCATATCAGCGTTCTGCGGTTTCCGGAGCCGAAAACTTTATATGTTACCGAATAGTTTCCGCCGTTGAATTTCGGCTGAATATACGCTTTTGCGCCGTTTTCACATTTTTCGTAAGGCTCTTTCGGCGGGTCATAGTGGAAGCTTCTGCGGTAATCGTGACCTATGGCTATCATCATTTTCTGTCTCGGACTCGAAGCCTCCGACGGCATAAAGTCCGATTCAAGCTCAATTCCGTTTTCGGTCCACGAAAAAATAACCGCATTTTCATTTTCGGCGGTAAATGCTTCAAATTCGGCAGAACCGTCCGAACGCTGAATTTTTCCGCAGATGATGCCGTCATAAAGCGATATTTTCATTTCGCTTTCGTCAAATCCGCCCTTTACGGCAAAACCCATTCCGCCAAGGGAAAGTCTCGGAGTGAGAAACAGATTTTCGCGTTCTTTATATGTCATTTCGCCGCTCGGCAGACGGTTATCATATATATCCGTGTTGCCGAGGTTCATATACAGAATATCGTTTTTATAATAAAGCGATATTCCCGTTTCGCCGTTGCCCGTGAAAGGTCCTTCAAATATATTTTTCGGCCTGCCGCCGATAATAAGATTCCGTTTTTCAAGAAAAGCCTTGTAATCAATCATCACAGCATACCCCCTGTTTCCTTAATTATACATTATTTTACCGATTTATCAATCCGATTTTCAAAATAAATTTACATATGCAATCAGTTGTGATATAATGTTTTTATCAAAATCCCGAAAGGAAAGAATTATGACCGAAAGAAACAAAAGAATAAATGAGCTTGCGGCACTTTCAAAGGAAAGAGAGCTTACCGCAGAGGAAAAAGAGGAGCAGGCAAGGCTCAGAAAAGAATATCTTGCCGCATTCAAATCAAATCTCAGAGCGCAGCTTGACAATACCTATACCGTTGATAAAGACGGTAACCGAGTGCCCTTGAAAAGAAATTCCGATTGACAATCAGAAATTGATGATTATAATTAAATTATAACCGATTGAAAGGGGTGCTGCTATGGCAGGTTTAAAAAGCAAAATAGGCGATTTTAAAGATACCATCGTCAACAATCCGTCGTTCACCGTCAGGGAACAGCTCGGATATGCAGGCGGTATATTCGGCAACTGCATGGGTCAGGACAGCGTCGGAACATTTGCGGATAAGTTTTTCCGTAAATATATGAAAATCAAGGCGGAAAACCTTATTATTTTAGGCAATATCGAAATGGCATTAAGCCTTATTGCCTCGGCGATTTCGGGCAATATGCTTGACCGTCCGTCCGAGCCCGGCAAAAAAACTCCGACAAAAATTCTGACGGGTATAACTCCGATACCGTTTGCGATAACCTCGCTCCTGCTCTTCATCGTTCCGTCGGGCGACCCGTTCAGGAACTTCATATGGGCGATGATTTTCAAGCTCATATTCAGCGTATCCGATATTTTCTACGATACCTCGCTCCATACGCTTTCGCTGCGTATGACAAGCAACGAAAAGGACAGAAAGAATTTTTACACCGTTTCAACTCTTGCCTCCGCGCTCGGTTCGATGCTCCCGGGCTGGCTGATACCTCTGCTTGTGGGCAGCAGCGACGATGCGGTAAAACAGCAGAAATTCTATTTCCTCGCGGCTCTGATATTCTGCATTCTCGGCGTTTCGATGATGTTTGCGCCTTATTTCACTCTTAACGAGAAAATCAAGGTAAGCGAAAAACCCGATAAATCAAAGGTAAGCTGGGATAAGGAAACCGTTATCTCAATGCTTCACAACCGCACATTCATTATCACCGAAATCGGCACATTCTTTGAAGCTATCCGCCAGCTTTCCTATGAGCTTCTTCCCTATATTTACGAAGATGTTCTCGGAGATTATAAGCTCAAAGCCGGAATGGATATTGTCAGCGGTACGCTCTCTTACATAGGTCTGCTTGCCGTTCCGTTCCTCGGAAATCATCTGAGCGCCAGAACCGTTATTTCGGGCGGCTTCGGCTACACGGGCTTTTTCTATACGCTTATGGCTCTGCTCGGAATAAACTATAAATCCGAAAAAATGCACAAAAGAAAACTGCTTGTCGGCTTGCTTATCGGTCTTGCCGGTATGCCGAACAACGCCCTCAGCGCTTCCAAAAAGGTTATGGTCGGCGATTCAACGGACTATATGGAATGGTATTCCGAAAAGCGTTTCGGCAGACCCGTTCACTCCGAGGGCCTTATCTGCGCCGCTCAGAGTCTTCTGAATGCGGTATTCAAATTCTTCCGCACCAACCTTTACAATATTCTTTTCAGCAAGCTCAATTACCTGCCGAATTATACAGACAGCACCGGCAAGGAGGTTGCGGCAATTCAAAGCGAAAAAACGCTTAAAGGAATATATATGATGTTCACACTCTGCGGTGTTTTCGGCAACCTGTTCGCCGCAATATCTTATCTGTTTGATAATTACACGGGCAAAAATAAAGAAAGAATTTATGCCGAGCTTACGGAAATGCGCGAAAAGAGAAAAGCACTTCTCGACGAAATTTCCGATACGGCAGATGCTCGGTAAAAAATCAAAATCCGTCGGCTGCTGCCGGCGGATTTGGTTTTTTCAGTCAGAAGAGAGAAGAGAGGATGGAGGAGTTTCGGACGGGCTTCGCCCGTACCCATTTTATATGACCACATCCCGCCGACACTGCGTAAGCCGTGAAATCGCGCAGCGACAATTCTTCATTCATAATTCTTAATTTACTTATGCTCCGAATTGCTTCACGAGCTTCCTCTTTGTCGGAATATATATCACCGTAATCAAAGTGAATGTGATGAACATAACAAAGGTTGCTATGTTGTCGGGGCTTGTAAGCTCAAACAGAGCCGCAGAAAGGCTTGTCATTTTTGAATACGGCAGAGTAACTATGCAGGCGTGATTCAGGAAGAAATATGCCACACCGCACATTACAAGGTATGCGGGAAAAGCTGTTTCCGCAAATTCGCACGGGTTAATTCTGAACGCCGTATCATTGAGTACAAGAATATTCTTTTTGAACACCTTGATAATCCATATACCGAATATAACGGCGGCAACTATGCAGGCTATTTCGCCGTAGGTTGAGCCTTCCTCAATAAATCCGAGGTTATGAATGAGCTTGTTTGTTCTGATTCCGATTACTCTGAACGGCACAACTCCGAAAACAAACACGGTCAGAACAAAGTCAAGTGCAAAGTTTATGCCCTTATTATTTGTAAGAGTTCTGTTATCGGGCTTGCTCTGAGCGGTATATTTTTTCGGCAGGAAAGCAATAAGCAGCATTGTAAAAAGTCCGATAACCGCACCTGTTGAAAATTCCCATAAGCCCCAGCCCGAACCGTTCTGAAGAGTACGGGTGCAGGCTATGCCGCTGAGGAAACCGGATTCATACGGCGCATCAATCATAAGCGAAAGAGCGGTGGTTGATATTGAAACGAGAATATCAAGCAGGAGCGAAAGGAAAGCCGTGATTTTATCTTTCATTGCCGCCAAGGCGTAAATTGCAATGGAAATAACTCCGAAGGCATCGGCAATATGTTCAACGCTCATATAATAATTTTCAAAGAATGCTATATCGTCAGCCCAGTCACGGTCTCCGAAATTCTTAAGATATGCCTGCATCGGGCTTGCATAATCGAAGCCGTATTCCTTAAGCCCGCGAGCCGCCCATTCAACCTGGTCGGGGTTGATTGCGTTCACTATCAGCGGAGCAACGGTGAGCTTTGCAATAAGCGAAACAAGGAAGAATATCACCGCCGCTATGGCGTAATGATAGATTTTGTATTCTTTATCCGAGAAAAGCGAAAATACGAAGAACGAGAAAAACGGAACGAGCGTAAAGCCCATAATCAGAATAATTACCAGTCCGCTTTTCGGGTCAACCTGAGCGAGAAAATTTTCCTGACCGCCGTAAGGAACGAAGCTGTCTATATAACCCGAAAGCTGTTCGATAACGGTTGCATATCCCGTAACGCCGAGGCCCGTTAAAAATGCTCCGAGGGGAATCATCTCATACTTCATGCCGTCGCGTCTGCCGTAAAAATGATAAATCAGCAGAATGAGCATAAGTCCTACGCTGTAAAGTCCCCATGATGAGCCGAAGCCGCTTTCTCCGCGGCATCTCCACATAAAGCCGCCGACAAGAGCGCCGAGGATAACCGAAATGAATTTCATAAAACCGCTGTTTGATTTTTCCATTTTCATCTCTCCTGTATTTTTTTCAGCTTTTGCGCTGATTTATTGCTGAGTATCCTGCTTTTCCTTTCTCTTTTTGGAGCGGTAAGACATTACCCACCAGAGAATAACGATAACCTGAAGTATTCCAGCGGAAATGAACAGAAAATTGAGACTTTCAATCGCAAAGGTAAACCTCAGGCACAATACCGCCGACCAGATAAGAGCGCTGATACATATAAATCTTGCCGGAAGCGCCCACCAAATTGATGAAAACACAATAAGGGGAATACACGCAACGGGCACGGCATAAAGAAATATCAGCGGTGATTTATCAAAATCAATTCCGAACAGACGGATAACGAAAAAGATAAGCGATGCCAGCAGGAAAACAAGTCCCACCGAAAGCAGAGGAATAATAATTCTGTTTGTAAGGTGAGGCAGGTTGGACTGCTTTTTCGGCTTGGGAGTTTTATCGCTCACGAGGTCATTGAACGAAACGCGGTAAAGCTCAGTCAGCTTATTGAGAACAAGCAGGTCGGGCAGACCGTCTCCCCTCTCCCATTTTGAAACGGATTTATCGGAATAAGTCAGCTTTTCGGCAAGCTCGGACTGAGTTAAGCCGTTTGCTTTTCTGAGTTCCGTCATATTTCTTGCAAGATTTTCTTTGAGCTGTTCCTCAGTCATTATTCCGTCACCTCACATTTATGCTTTTATTATACTACAATATTTTCCCGAAATCAAGCCCGAAATTCGTTGAAATATCAACAATTCTACCGTCGGTAGAATTTGATTTTCAAATTCTATTTTCGTTTCTCCCGATAGTAGAGCCGTTTCTCTCAACAGTAGGGTGACATTTGTAACGCCGTGAAGTAAAATTCTGATATCGGCGGTTTCGGTTTCGGAACGCCGAATGTTCTCAATCCGGAGGATTTTATGGCAAAGATAAAATACAAATATTATGATGTTCCGTATGTATCTAATATCGGTGAAATGCTCGAGCTTGCATTGAAAGAAGCACCGAATAACATTGCATACAAATATAAAAAAGATGACGGAATATTCTGCCTCACATATTCGGCATTCATAAACAGAGTTTATTCTCTCGGCGCATATCTTGCCGAAAACGGCTTGCAGTCAAGCCATATCGCCTGCATCGGTGCAAACAGCATAAACTGGCTCACCGCATATTTTACGGTTCTGCGCTCAAGCGGAGTTTTTGTTCCGATTGATAAGGAGCTGCCGAAGGACGATATTCTGCATCTGCTCTCCGACTGCGAATGCGAAGCGGTATTTATTGACGGCAAATATGAAGCACTCCTGCGTGAAAACAGAGACCTGTTTCCGAAAATAAAGCTTTTCATCTGCTTTGACCGCACCGAAGCCGACGGCTGCTTTGTTTCATTTTCAGAAGCTCTCGAAAAAGGCAAAAAGCTTGATAAATCGGCGTTCCTCGCCTGCAAGTCAGACCCGAATGCTCTTAAATTGCTTGTTTATACCTCGGGCACAACCGGAATGTCAAAGGGAGTTATGCTCAGCGAACATAATCTCGTTTCCTGCGTGTGCCACGGATTAAGAGTATCAACGGTTTATGATAACGGCTTTTCAGTTCTGCCGTATAATCACACATATGAAAGCGTTGCGGATATTCTGGTTTCGTTTCATCACCATTCGGCTCTCTGCATAAACGAAAGCCTTGTTGCGATGATGAAAAATATGAAGCTGTTCAAGCCCGATTATATGTATATCGTGCCGGCTATGGCTGAAATGTTTTATAATCGCATTAACCGTGAAATTGATTCAAAAGGCACAAGAGAAAAATTCGATTCCCTTGTTTCTTTAAGCAACGGTATGCGGAAGCTCGGAATTGACAAACGCAGAGAGCTTTTCGCTTCCATTCTCGATACATTCGGCGGAAAGCTTGTTAAAATCGTGTGCGGCGGCGCTCCGATAAGAGCGGAGGTTGCGGAGTTTTTTGATAATATAGGCATTGCGCTTGTTAACGGCTATGGCATAACCGAATGCTCACCGCTCGTCTGTGCCAATCCCGATGATGAAAACGATTTTCACACCGCGGGAATTAAGCTCCCCTGCCTTGAATGGAAAATCAACGAACCGAATGCCGACGGAATAGGTGAAATTCTCGTCAAGGGCGACAGCGTTATGATAGGTTATTATAAAAATCCCGTTCTGACAGCCGAAGTCATTAAGGACGGTTGGTTCTATACCGGAGATTACGGAAAAATAACCGAAAATGACCGTCTTATCATTTCGGGCAGAAAGAAAAATATTATCGTTCTCAACAACGGAAAGAATATTTATCCCGAGGAAATAGAGGGATATATTCAGGGCATTGATTATGTTAACGAGGTTATCGTCAGCGGAGAAACCGATGAAAACGGCAACGAAAAATCACTCAGCGCCGAGGTTTATCTCTCGGAGGTCAGAACACCCGCCGAGGTTCTGCGTTCGATAAAGGACGCCTGCCGTGAGCTGCCGATATATAAGCAGATTTCAAGCGTTGTTATCCGTGATAAAGAATTTGAAAAAACCACAACCAATAAAATCAAGCGTTTTAAGAAAAAGAATGATGATAAATAAAAGCAGGGCAGCGACGGAAAAGCGTCGCTGCCTTGTTTAGTTTATAAATTGCCGAAAATCGGGATTTGCTGATTTGCCTTCCCCTCGGGGAAGGTGAAATTAAGAATTATGAATGAAGAATTGTCGCTCCGCGAATCCCTCATCAGTCACTCCGTGACAGCTTCCCCCAAGGGAAGCCAAATGCAATTCAAACTCTTTTATTTGTCTTTGTAAATCCGGATTTATCTTTATATCCGAATAATCTCCGCGTCCTTAATTTGAAAATGTGTTTCTTTATTCGTATACGGTATCCCGTTTTCCAAACACAAAATAATATTTATTACTCCGCCGTGAGATACCAGCAGAACATTTTTATCACCAATTTGTTCTTTAAATGTATACCACGCATTTTCAATGCGATGATAAAACTGTTCGGGACTTTCACCGTCCGGATATTTTTCTGTCCGGTTAAGAGCCTTCCAGTATATACCGGGGAATTTTTCAATTGCTTCTGTTTTTTTCATTCCTGCAAGCAATCCGTTATTTACCTCCCGAAACTGCGGTAAATATACAATTTCCAAGCCAAGCTCGTCCGCGATAATTTCAGCAGTTTCCCTTGCTCTCGTCAAATCACTGGCATATATTTGCGTGATTCCTTTATCCTTTAATTCATTTTTCGCCGCATGAACCTGTTTAATGCCCGATTCCGTCAGTCCGTACGGACTCCACCCGCCCAACCGGTCTGATGGGTCTGCACCGTGTCTCATCAAAAAAATCATTTCTTTACCGCTATTTCTCAGAATAATTGATTACATTATTGTGAATATTTTTCCAACAGTACATTGTATTTATCTTTAAAATAATAGTAATTGCCGCTTTGACTGCAATTTATTATATAGAATTAACTTTATCTATAAACCTCATAAATGCTTCATTGCCGTCGGGAGTGCGTTTATATACTCCGGCGTGTTCAAGGACGGTTGAAAATACCTTGCCGACCTCGTTTCTGATTATGCCGTCAACATTTTCTTTATTTATATTATTATAATCCTTTATAAATGCCTCCGCCCAGTCTGCGTGCTTTGCGGTAAGCTCATCGGAACGCATATCCTTTCCGTTAACAATGCAGTCGGCAACGGCTCCAAGCTCCGCCTTAAGTCTTGCGGGCAGAACGGCAAGTCCCATAACCTCTATCAGACCGATATTCTCTTTCTTGATATGGTGAAGCTCCGAATGCGGATGATAAACTCCGAGTGGGTGCTCCTCTGTTGTAATATTGTTTCTCAGAACCAAATCAAGCTCATATTTTTCGCCGTTTCTTCTTGCAATCGGAGTTACCGTGTTGTGCGGAATACCGTCGGTTTCGGCAAAAATGAATGCGCTTTCGTCGGTATAACCTCTCCAGCAGGTGAGAATTTTATCGGCAAGCTCCTCAACCGAGCTTCTGTTGAGGGAACGCAGTCTGATTGTTGACATCGGCCATTTAACTGTTCCGGCTTCAACATCGTCATAGCCGTCAAAATGAATTTCGGTTTCAATCGGGGCTTTTTCCATTGCGAATTTATATCTGCCGCCCTGGAAATGCTCGTGGCTCAGAATAGAACCGCCCACTATCGGCAAATCGGCATTTGAACCGACAAAATAATGCGGAAACAGCGTTACGAAATCAAACAGCTTTGAAAACGCCGCCTTATCAATAACCATCGGGGTATGCTCACCGTTCAGAACTATGCAATGCTCATTATAATAGGTATAGGGGGAATACTGCATAAACCAGGACGATGAATTTATCGTTACGGGTATAACGCGGTGGTTCTGCCTTGCGGGAAAATCAACTCTGCCCGCATAGCCCTCGCTCTCACGGCAAAGCTGACATTTCGGATAGCCCGACTGCGGTGCGTTCTTTGCGGCAGCAATTGCCTTGGGGTCTTTTTCGGGCTTGGAAAGATTTACGGTTATATCAATGTCACCGTATTCGCTGTTATATTTCCATTTCAGAATTTTTGCAACTCTGTCACGGCGAATATAGTTATTATCCTGACTGAATTCATAGAAATCATCGGTTGCCTTTTCGGGCGATATTTTATAAAGAGCATTGAACTTTTCGATAACCTGCGACGGTACGGGAGTCAGCACTCCCATAATTGCCGTATCGAATAAATCACGGTATGTCACGGAGTCAACGATTATACCTTTTTCAGCCGCATAATCGCAGAGCTTACCGAGAATTTCGTTAAGCTCTCCCTCTGCCGCTTCGCAGGAATTGTCATAAAAATCAAGCTTAAGAAGTGAAAGTATGCCATTTGCGCAGTATGCCTCATCGTATTTTCCGATAAGGCCTTTTTCCTTTGCATATTCAATAAGAGCTTTTATATATTTATCCATCTTTGCACCGCTTTTTATTTGTTTTTTAACATTATATACTCTGTCGCTGCCGTATGCAAGCAAAAAAATTTAAAAGATATATTTTATTTATCCGGAATATGTGTTATTATGGTATAAATTAAATTATTCGGAGGGCTTATGGAAACTTCTGCCGTAATTATCTGCGTTCTTTTTGCAGCTCTTGCCGTCAGCTATGCCTGGGGTATGAGAGGACTTGTTATCGGAGGCGAAAAAGGAGCTATGCTTCCCGGAATGTACCTCGGTCTGATACTTGCCTGGTTTGCAGGCGGAGGAATAAGAGAAAATTTCTGGATTCCCGCCGCAGCAGGTCTCATGGGTATGTCATTCGGAGGAATAGAGCCTTACGGTGACACAATACATATGGCTATCTGCCGCTCAAGCAAGCATTTCCGCCCCGTCAGAGGTTACACGGGTCTTGCATTCAAGGGCGCATTCTGGTTTGCGGTTGCCGGCGGCTTCATCGCTCTTTCAATGTCCGCAATGGGCGGAAAATATTCGGCTGCCGAAATCGTTCTTTTCTGCGTGCTTATTCCCGTTGTTCAGTTAATCGGTTACAACATATTCAACCGTCCCTACGATAAGGAAAACAACAAATTCCCCGCAATATATTTCTCATTTGAAAGCCGTGAGGAATGGGGAAGCAATGCCGCAATCATCATTGAAATGCTCGTGCTCGGAACGGTTAAGCACGACCAGCTTCTTATTTCGCTCGTCAGCGCAGGCTTCGCCTCGGGCTTCATCGGCTGGCTCATCGCCATAAAGCTTTATGACTATACTCAGAACCCGATGAAAAACGGAAAATATCTTTTCGATAAGCTCAAAAAGGC
Organism: Acutalibacteraceae bacterium; assembly: GCA_045600535.1. Classification (GTDB taxonomy): domain Bacteria; phylum Bacillota; class Clostridia; order Oscillospirales; family Acutalibacteraceae; genus CAG-177. Next base: position 24,135 of record JAZRYD010000072.1, read on the forward strand.
TAACCGTATTGACGGCTGGAAGGTAATGGAATTTTCTCTCGGTGCAGCCGGCGGTCTCGGCACATCACTGATATTCTGCCTTTCGGGTAAAGAGATAAACGAAATAAACGCCGCTATCGCCGCAAACGGAGTTTTCAATCCGATTGCAAAAGCCGAACCGTTTATGCCTGTTGTGATTGCGCTCTGCGCCGCTGCAATCATTTTGATAAATGTATTTGATTATGTTTGCGACAGGAACGGCAAAGAATATAATTCGTTTATTTCGGACTGCATTGAAAGACCGTTTTTCAATGTTATTCCCATGGTATTCGTGCTTCTCGGCTCTGCCTATGCCGCAAGACTGATGACCGTTTTCATGCTTGTTTTCGTTTGCGCGGTCAAGAATGTATTTGACCGTTTCAGCAAGAAAAAGTTTCTCGTTGTGCCTGCGATTATCCTTGCCGCTCTTTCAATCGGAATTTTCGTTTTCGACATAATAAAAGGCGGCTATTCGCCGTTTGAACTGATTTTCTGGGGCGGCGCTCCGTATATTGCCGCCGAGCTCTGGTACAGATTCTCCCTAAGCGACAAATCAAGCGGAAAAACCTGCGGAAAACTGTTCTTTGAAACCTCATATCCCACGGTTCTTATTTTCATGATGATACAGGTCACTTTGATATATATTATCTCCGCAATAATTTTTATAAAATAACTCTTTACTTTTACGCTTAGAAGTGTTAAAATACTAAAGTGTAAAAGCAAAGGAGCGTAGTATATGAGCGATAAGATTAAAGACGCCAATGTTGATTTTATGTTTGAAGCCGTTCTCAAGCTTGAAAGCCTTGAGGAATGCTATGACTTTTTTGAGGACCTCTGCACCGTTACCGAGCTTAAAGCCATGTCGCAGAGAATAGTTGTTGCAAAAATGCTCCGTGACAAAAAGGTTTACAGCGATATAGTTGCCAAAACCGGCGCAAGCACCGCGACAATCAGCAGAGTTAACCGCTCATTGCAGTACGGAAGCAACGGCTACGAAAAAATATTTGCAAGATTGGATAAAGAATAATGTCATACGATATTTTCTCAAGATTTTATGACAGCTTAACCGATAATGTTGAATATGAGAAGCGTGCAGATTATTTTTGCAGGCTTCTTTCATTATGCGGAATAACCGGCGGCATTCTGCTTGACCTCGGCTGCGGAACGGGCAGTATGAGCATTGAAATGGCAAAACGCGGATTCGATGTTATCGGCGTTGACAGCAGCGTGGGAATGCTCAACGAGGCAAGAAGAAAATGCTTTGAAAGCGGCAGGGATATTCTTCTGCTCAATCAGAATATGCAGGAAATCGACCTTTTCGGAACGGTTGATGCCGCCATATGCGTGCTTGACGGAATAAATCATCTTCCCTCTGCCGACGATATAAAAAAGACCTTTAAAAAGGTTTCGCTCTTTATGAATCCTGGCGGAGTTTTCGCATTCGATGTGAATACTCTTTTCAAGCATGAAAACATACTCGCCGATAACGCTTTTATCTATGAGCTTGACGGAATGTTCTGCACATGGCAGAACAGCTTCAACAGAGAGGACGGCAGCGTTGATATTGACCTTGACTTTTTTGAGGAGGAGGACGGCGTATATTACCGCAGCTCCGAAAGCTTTACCGAGCGTGCATATGAGCTTGATGAAATAACCGAATGGCTTGAAAACGCAGGCTTTGATATTACGGGAATATATGACGATATGACGCTTGAAGGAGTAAAACCCGATACACAGAGAGCCGTATTTTCGGCAAGAAAGAAGAAGTAAGAATATGAGTAAACTTGTAAGAATGATTGCAGCCGACGGAACTCTCACCGCAATGGCGATTGATTCCACCGATATGATAAACGAAATGGAAAAAATACACAAAACCTCCGCTGTCACCTCGGCGGCACTCGGCAGACTGCTTACGGCGGCTTCGCTGATGGGTGCGGTTCTGAAGGGAAAAGATGACAGCGTTACCCTCAGACTGAACGGCGGCGGCCCTGCGGGCGCTGTTATAGCCGTTTCGGACAGCAGCGGAAACGTAAGAGGCTATGTTGAAAATCCGATAGTTGAAATTCCTCTTAATATAAAAGGAAAACTTGATGTTGCGGGAGCAGTCGGCAAGGACGGCAGTCTCACCGTTATGAAAGACCTCGGCTTGAAAGAGCCGTATATCGGTCAGGTTCCGATAGTTTCGGGCGAAATAGCCGAGGATATTACAAGCTATTACGCAGTAAGTGAACAGACCCCCACCGTCTGCGCTCTCGGAGTGCTTGTTAATCCCGACCTTTCAATCAGAGCGGCGGGAGGATTTATCATTCAGCTTCTGCCCACCGCAATGGACGATACAATTGACCTTGTTGAGCAGTGCATAGAGGGTATCCCCTCGGTAACGCAGATGCTCACATCGGGTATGACTCCCGAGGATATATGCCGCAAGGTGCTCGGCAAATTTGAGCTTGAGGTGCTTGACGGCTCAGAGCCCGAATATAAGTGCAACTGCTCGAAGCAGAGAGTTGAAAAAGCGCTTGTGAGCATAGGCAGAGCGGAGCTTGAAGAAATCGCAAAGGATAACGGCACGGAGGTATGCTGTCATTTCTGCGATAAAAAATACCGCTTCACTCCCGAAGAAATAATGAAGCTGGCGAAAAAAATATAATAAACCGAAAAAATCTTTAAAAAAAGCTTGACATTTACACAGCCCTTTGATATAATAGTCATCGTTCCGAACAGAACAAATGCGAGAGTGGCGGAATAGGCAGACGCGCACGTTTGAGGGGCGTGTGTTAATCACGTACGGGTTCAAGTCCCGTCTCTCGCACCAGGAGAGGATTCCTTTCGGAATCCTCTTTTTTGACGATAAGACTGTGTGTCCGTCCTCGGCTGCCCTTGCCGTGTAAAAATAAAGGGATATATATGCGGGTATGGCGGAATTGGCAGACGCGTTAGATTCAGGTTCTAATGGTCGCAAGGCTGTGCAGGTTCAAGTCCTGTTACCCGCACCAAACGAAAAAACACCCACTCGGGGTGTTTTTTTGTTTCTATAAAACAGGGCTTGAAGAAGAGGCGGTACAGAGCAACAGTCCGGTGGACTGTTGGGACCGCCGACGGCCAAGCGCCCGCAGGCGCGCGAAGGAAGTCCTGTTACCCGCACCACGGAAAAGTCTTGAAACTCAACGGTTTCGGGACTTTTTTATTTTTTCGGTCACAAAGAAATATGTATTATTCCGACAATCCGAAACAAAAATCCGCAGTTTTAATATATCATTCATCACTTAAGACAAGGAACCGTCCCCTGTCTTCTCTTGATATCTTCCGCTTTCGCTTTTTATCCTTGCACCTCTCGGCATTTCAATCACCCTGTTTTATTCTATCATGATTAGATTTTTCTGTCAAGACAAGGAACCGTCCCCTGTCCTGCCACTTCGGGTAAAATGTTAACCATTATTCATACTGATATCCATATTAAAGCAGTTTCTTCTCTATAAAACCTGCAACGCCGTCAAAATCGTTACAGTCAACTATTAAATCAGCAACATCAAGAACAGCCGGTATGGCATTAGCCACAGCTACACCCAATCCGCAGTTTTTT
>JAZRYD010000073.1:0-13888 GCA_045600535.1 Acutalibacteraceae bacterium
AAAAGCTTCTTCACCTATGTCCGTTACGCTGTTTGGTATGGTTATGCTTGTCAGACCCGTGCAGCCGGAAAAAGCACCCCAGCCAATCTCGGTGACGCTGTCGGGTATGATTATGCTTGTCAGACCCGTGCAGCCGGAAAAGGCATCACTGTCAATGCTCGTTACGCTGTCCGGTATGGTTATACTTGTCAGACCCGTGCAGCCGGAAAAAGCATACAAGTCTATGCTTGTTACGCTGCTTGGTATGGTATAAACCGTTCTGTCATTTCCGACAGGATATTGAATAAGCTCGGTTTGGTTTTTATTAAATAATACTCCGTATGCATCGTTTGAATAATTTTCATTGTTTGCATCAACCGTTATGCCTGTCAGGCCCGTGCAGCCGGAAAAAGCAAAATAGCCTATGCCCGTTACACTGTCGGGTATAGTTATGCTTGTCAGACCCGTGCAGCCGGAAAAAGCGTCTTCACCTATGTACGTTACGCTGTTTGGTATGGTTATACCTGTCAGACCCGTGCAGTATTCAAAAGTACAAGTGCCTATTCTCGTTACGCTGTCGGGTATAGTTATGCTTGTAAGACCAGTGCAGCCGGAAAAAGCGTCTTCATCTATGTCCGTTACGCTGTTTGGTATGGTTATACCTGTCAGACCCGTGCAGCCGGAAAAAGCATGATAACCTATTCTGATTACGCTGTCGGGTATAATTATGCTTGTAAGACCCGTGCAGCCATAAAAAGCATAATCATCTATGTACTTTACGCTGTCGGGTATGGTATAGCTTGTCATGTTATTTTCTGCGTGATACTGTATAAGCTCGGTTTTGTTCTTGTTGAATAAAACGCCGTATGCATCGCTTGAATAATTTTTATTGTCTGCATCAACCGTTATGTCTGTCAGGCTCGTGCAGCCGTCAAAAGCAGATAAGTCTATGCTCGTCACGCTTTTAGGTATGGTTATGCTTGTCAGGCCCGTGCAGCCGGAAAAAGCTTCATAGCCTATGCTCGTTACGCTGTCCGGTATAACATAGCTTGTTCTGACGTTTCCCGCAGGATAATATATAAGCTCGGTTTTGTTCCTGTTAAATAAAACACCGTATGCATCGCTCGAATATTTTCTGTTATTTGTATCAACCGTTATGCTTGTCAGGCTCGTGCAGCCGTCAAAAGCACAATAGCCTATGCTCTTTATGCTTTTAGGTATGGTTATGCTTGTAAGACCGGTGCAGCCTAAAAAAGCATAATTGCCTATGCTTGTTATGCAGCCGGGTATGGTTATGCTTGTAACACCCGTGCAGTCCGCAAAAGCAAAATCATCTATGCCTATTACGGAATAGCCGCCCAATGTTGACGGAACAATAACAGCTCCGCTTACAGATTTGCTGCAATTGACTATCTTCACTCCGTTATTTTGCTTATAATAACTGTAATAACCCAATTCGTCCGGCGAATACATATATGCTTCTGCTGTTGTTTCAAACAGTTCGCCGAAATCAGGCAATTCAAGCCCGACCAATCCGCTCATGGGCGCAATGCCTAAAAGCATAAATGCACAGAGCAAAAGTGCCGTAATTCTCTTTGAAATTTTCATTCTGAAATTCTCCTTTGGAATATTATACATTGCCTGTTGAATGCTGTCTTAATTTTATAACATACAGCCCGATTATTGTCAAGCTCCGAATTATGAATCGGTGTCAAATCCCTTTTTGAGCAGAGGAATAAGAGTCACGAACATAAACAGTCCGAGAATGCCCGCGATAAGGAACATCAGCGAGGACGGAAGAATATTTTCCGCTCCGAGGTCATTTATATATGTTATGCTTGAGTTCTCAGCCGCAACGGAAGCAAGCTTCGGGCCGACTATCATCGGAATAAGCACCATAAATATCATTCTTACGCCCTGGAAAAGTCCGATTTTGTCCTCGGGGGTGAAGTCCCTTATAACCGCACCGAGTATGATTGCAAGCAGAGCATAGCCGATAAGGAACGGGCAGCAGCTTACAAGGAACGAAAGCGGAGTTTTTGCGGCATATACCGCCACAAGTCCGAAGCTGAACAGCAGTCCGGCGGCAACAAGGCATTTACCTTTGCCGATAACATCTACTTTGATAATAAGCGTAATCAGCACGGCAAGAGTTATGAGAATTGCGCCGACGCTGATTATAAGCGATGTGCCGGAGAAGAGCGTTGAGAGATTATTGAGAAAATCAAGCTCGCTGTGCTGAAGATAAACTATCAGATAAGGGAAGAAAACATTGAAAGATGTGGTATAAATGCAGAGTGTTGCAAACGCAAGATAAAGGCGTGAATTTTCCTTAATTACAGACGGACGGAAGCCGTAAACGAGGTCTGACCAATAGTGCGAATTTTTGTTTGCAGCGCCGCTTCTTGAGTCTTTTATGGTGAAAAGTCCGAGAATACCGCAAACGGTAACAAATCCGCCCAGGCAGAAGAAGAAAACGGGATAGCCGAGCTTTGTAACCGCCGCACCTGCCGCAGTAACAACGCCCAATGCCGCCATGGGAAGAATTGCAAGCACGGTTTCGGTTTTTGTTCTGATTTCGGGAGTTGTTACATCTGTTACCCAGGCGTTAAATGCCGAGTCGTTGCTGGTTGAGCCCATAAAGGTCATAAGGCAGTCCATACCCACAACTATCCAGACCGTTGCGGTGAGTATTCCCGCAGCAGAGGAAAATACGCCGAGCTTTTCTGTGTTTTCAAGCGAAATAAATCCGAAGCAGCCCGTTACGATTCCCCAAAGTATGTAACCGACCGAAATGAAAATTTTACGGTTATTTATTTTATCGCTGAGATTACCCATTATAAATGTGGTAACAACCGCCGTCACGGCGCTGAGTGCAACCATCCACGCAACGGCATCAACAACGCTTATCGAATTGTTGACCGCTTCGGGAGTTGCTTTTCCGTAAATAAAATTGCAGAGAAAAGTATTGAAATACATATTCTCAACATTCCACGCAACCTGACCCATAAATCCGAAAAGTATCAGATTAAACCAAGTGCGAAAACCTATTTTCTGTTTTACCATATTATTTCCTCCTGTAAAATACCGATGAATATATTTTATTTCATTATTCATTTTTTGGCAATACCTAAAATAAATTTTCTGAAAAACGCCGTATTTTTTCGTTACGGTAATTGACATTTAAAATGTAATATATTAAAATTTATTAGATATGGTGGTGAAAATATGTCAGATGTTGAAATGAAAAACATTGTTAAAGCCTATGACGGCGTTCCGGTTCTGAAAAATGTATCCGTCGGCTTTAACGGCGGAGAAATTCACGCTCTTATGGGTGCAAACGGTGCGGGAAAATCCACGCTTATGAATATTCTTGCGGGCGTAACCGGAGCCGACGGCGGTGAAATACATATTTTCGGCGAAAAAGCGGAGATAAAAAACATATCCGATGCCGAAAAATACGGTATTGTTATGATACATCAGGAGCTTAATTTAATGGGAGACCTGACTGCCGCTCAGAATATTTTCATCGGCAGAGAGCCGAAAAAAGGTATTTTTATTGACGATAACAAAATGAACCGTGAAGCCGAAAAGCTCTTTGAGAAAATGGGGCTTGATATTGACCTTTCCTCTCCCGTGAGGTCTCTTTCAATCGGCAAGCGCCAGATGGTTGAAATTGCAAAGGCACTTTCCAAAAAATCACGGGTTCTTATTCTTGACGAGCCGACTGCCGCACTTTCAACAGCCGAAACGAACGAGCTTTTCAAAATAATGCGTGAGCTGAAGCAGCAGGGAATATGCCTGATATACATTTCTCACCGTATGAATGAAATATTCAGTATCTGCGACAGAATATCGGTTCTGCGTGACGGCACATTCATCGGCACTTCGCCGTCCTCGGAGCTTTCGAGACCCGACCTTGTTAAAATGATGGTGGGCAGAAATGTTGAAGAAAACATAATTAAGGAAGAGGCTTCGTTTGACGGCGTTCCGGAGGTTCTTTCGGTAAATCATCTTTTCTGCGCCGCAACGGGCGTTAAAGATGTAAGCTTTACTCTCAGGAAGGGTGAGGTTCTCGGATTTGCCGGACTGGTCGGAGCAGGCAGAACGGAAACGGTCAGAGCGATGACCTCAATCGACAGAAAAGACCGTGCGAAAATTTATGTTAACGGAAGTCGGGTTCATCTTCGCTCCCCTGCCGATGCCAAGGCAAAAGGCATTTGCTATCTCTCGGAGGACAGACGGCGTGACGGAATGCTTCTCGGGCGCTCGATTGCGGAAAATACGGTTATTTCTTCACTTAAGCAGTTCATAAAATTCGGCTCCGTAAATTTCGAAAAAGCTATGAAAAAAGCCGAAGAAATAAACAAGAGCGTATCCTCCAAATATTCATCTCTCAATCAGCCCATTGAAAGTCTTTCGGGCGGAAACCAGCAAAAGGTTATCCTTGCCCGCTGGCTTCTTGCGAAAATGGATATCATCATTCTTGATGAGCCGACAAGAGGTATTGATGTGGGTGCAAAGGAAGAGATATATGAGATAATCGAAAATCTCACCAAGCAGGGAAAATCCGTTATTCTTATTTCCTCGGAAACAAGCGAATTAAGACGCCTTTCCGACAGAATTATCGTTATGTGCGAAGGAAGAATAACCAAGGAATTAAAAGTAAGCGAAGCAGACGATGAAACAATACTGAAATACGCAACATCGGGAAGTGAGGAACAATAATATGAACACCGAAAAAAACAGCCGTTCTAATGTCGGCTTTTTAAAGCGAATGGGCAGTCAGAACATAGTTCTCACCGCCGTTCTGATGATACTTATCCTCGCCTTTACGGCGATAAACCCCAATTTTGTCAAGCCCTATAATCTTCTGAGCATGGCTCAGTCTCTTGTGCCTTATGCAATTCTCGCACTCGGCGAAATGTTCGTTATCGCATCGGGAAACACAGACCTTTCCGTGGGTACGGTCTGCATTGCATCGGCGGCAATAGCAGGCAAGCTTCTTTCATTCGGTCTGCCTCTGTGGTCGGTTATCCCGATTATGATTGCCGCAGGACTCATTTTCGGCATAATAAACGGCATACTCGTTGCAAAGCTTCAGGTTCCCGCCTTCATTGCAACGCTCGGAACAATGATGTTTGTAAGAGGCTTCAGCGCACTTATGGTTTCGGACCCGAATGTGTTTTTCCCGTCCGGAACTTGGTTCAACAGCCTTTTTTCAAATAAAAACGGTTTCCCGACCGGCATTTTATGGCTTGCTTTGTTTACCGTAATTTCGGCATATATCGCATATAAAAACATAATAGGAAGATATATTCTTGCAATAGGAAGCAATCCCGAAGCATCGAGACTCTCGGGAATACGCTCGGATAAATACGTGTTTATCGCTTATATCATAAGCGGTATCGCCGCGGGAATTGCGGGAATTTTCTGGGCTTCATCATTTGCGACAATTACCGTTGCAACCGGTAACGGTATGGAATTTGATGCCATTGCCGCGGTATTCATCGGCGGCACAAATGCGGCAGGCGGAACAGCCTGCGTCGGCGGCTCGATAATCGGTATGACTATGCTCGTTGTTATACGCAGCGGACTTAATTTCGCTCTCAGCCGCTTCAATATCAACATAAATTCAACATATCTCACGTATGCTATGACGGGCGTTATCATCGTTGCCGCAATACTGCTTGATATAAGAAAGAAGCGTATCCGCCCGAGAATCGAAAGCAAGCTCAGCAAGAGCAAAACCAAAAAGGCAGTCAGAATAACGGCGATTATTCTTGCCGCTCTGGTTATTGTCGGCGCGCTGTTTGCCTGCTTCGGAATAATCAAAAAGGACGACGGCAAGGCAAATATGATTTCGGTTGTTGCAAAAGGCGAAGCCGATTCATTCTGGTCAAGAGTTAAAATCGGCTGTATAAACAGCGGAGACGATTACGGTTATAATATTGTATATCACGCTCCGGAAGCCACCGATGCTTCCCACCTGCCGCAGGCTCTTGAGTATATGCAAAACGGCATCAGCAACGGTGCAAACGGAATTGTTCTTTGTTCAATCTGCGAGGGCTTTACCGATTCTCTTGCGCTTGCTTATGACCTCGGCATTCCCGTTGTTCAGTTTGACAGCGGCGTATATGCTGCGGATATTGAAGCACTTGATGCAATGGGCAAAAATCCGATAGTTGCAATGGTCAGCACCGACAGCTACGGAGCATCGGCTCTCTGCGCCGAAAAATGCTTTGCACAGCTTAAGGACGAAATCGCCGCAACTCATGGAGAATATCTTATCGGACTTATCCAATATGAGCAGAGCAAGACCGCAGAAAACAGAATAAACGGATTTATTGACAGGTTTAAGGAGCTTGCTCAGGCAGACCCGTCAACCGCAAACAAGTGCGAATTCGCCGTTGAGGTTAAGCCCGACGAAACCAACAATAACTATAAAATCGCTCTTGAAGCGCTTGCGGAAAAGGGAGCAAGATTCATCTACGCTGCAAACGCAACATCCATTATTCAGGTAAGTGATGCCGTTGCCGCATCAAGCGGAAGATATGATGATATCCGTTTCGCCGCATTTGACAGCTGCACCGCCGTTGTTGACTGGCTCAAGAGAGACAGCGGACCCGTGCTTCTTGGCGGTATCGTTCAGAACACCATAGAAATGGGTTACAAAGCCGTTGAGTGTGCCGCTCTTGCTGCCGAAGGTAAGGAATTTGAAAAAGAAATTTATATTGACGGCATATGGTTTGATAAGGATAATATTGATGAGCTTATCGAGCAGGGAATTGCCTATTTAGGATAATTTTCGATTAAATGAAAGGGAGATTGTATGGAATTTGAGATAATCGAAACGGGAATATTCTCCGTTCTGCCTCCGCTGATTGCAATATCCCTTGCGCTGATTACGAAAGAGGTTTATTTTTCGCTGTTTCTCGGGCTTCTCTCGGGCGTTATAATTTACGGAATCGCCTCAGGCGAAGGCGTGCTTGCGGTCATAACAAATCTTTTTGATATGGCCGCCTCAAAGATTTCCGCAAATGCCTATATGATTATTTTTCTCGGACTTCTTTGGGCGGTTGTTGTGCTTATATCAAAGTCCGGAGGAAGCGAAGCTTTCGGAAACATGGTAAGTAAACGGCTTAAAGGTAAAAAAGGAGCGTGCCTTGCAACATCTCTGCTCGGCTGTCTTGTTTTTATTGACGACGGCTTTAACTGCCTTACGGTGGGAACGGTTATGCGCCCCGTTTTTGACCGATGCCGCATTTCCCGGGAAAAGCTTGCTTATATAATTGATGCCACCGCCGCACCCGTGTGCATCATCGCTCCGGTATCGAGCTGGGCGGTTGCGATTGCAAGCGAAATAAGTGAAAAAGACGGCTTTTCCGTTTTTCTTTCCACTATCCCCTATAATTTTTACGCCATTCTTACAATATTTGCGGTCATATTTTTCAGCGTTACGGGAAAAGATTTCGGCAAAATGAAAAAAGCGGAGCTGAAAGCCGCCGAAGCGATTGCGGAAAGCAGCGAAAACGGTGACACGGCTTTAAAAGGAAATGTTATCGACCTTATTCTTCCGATTATCGTTCTGATAATATGTGCAATTCTCGGAATGGGATATGTTGGCGGATTTTTCAGCGGAGTTCCGTTTTCTCAGGCAATCGGAGAAAATCCGACGGCAGGCTTAACTCTCGGTGCATTCGCCGCACTCATTGTTTCGGCTGTTCTTTATCTGCCGAGAAAAATTATGAAGCCGAAGGAGTTTATAAATTCAATCGTTGACGGTATAGGCAGTATCGTTCCGCCGATGCTGATTTTAATTCTTTCGTGGAGTCTGAGCGGAGTATGCCGTGAAATGCTCGGCACGGGAATATATATTTCGGGCATCGTTGAAAATTCCGTTCTGCCATTCAGCTTTCTGCCGTTCATCGTCTTTATAATTGCGGCACTGATGTCATTTTCAATGGGTTCATCATGGGGAACTTTCAGCATTCTCATTCCGATTGTTACAATGATTTGCTCAACCGGAAATACGGCTGAATATCTTATTCCCGCACTCGGCGCAACCCTTGCAGGCTCCGTTTACGGCGACCATTGTTCGCCGATTTCGGATACCACCATTCTTTCTTCAATCGGAGCGCAATGTGAGCATATAGACCATGTTGAAACTCAGCTTCCGTATGCGACGCTTGCGGCGGCGGCATCTGCCGTCGGCTATCTGCTGACGGGATTTTCGGTCAGCCTGCCGATTGCAATACCCGTAAGCCTTATCCTGCTTGCAGGAGCAATATTATTTTTAAATAGAAGGAGAATTTGAAATGAAAAAAGTTATTGCAATTATCTTATCTGTGCTTGTTCTTATCGGCTGTGCTCCGCTCGTTTTTGCGGATAACGGTGACCTTTCACTCATCGTTGCAACCGATTTGCACTATCACAAAGCCGAATCAACCACTCCGATAACAAAAAGTACGCCCGAAAATCCGTTCGGACACACTTTTTCAAACGGAAAACTCAGAATCGAATCGGCGGCAATTCTTGATGCATTTTTGAAGGAAGCCGCGGAAAGCGACTGCGATTATATCGTTATCACGGGTGATATTACCGATAACGGCGAAGCCGAAAATGTTCAGGCGGCAGTCGAAAAGCTTGAAGCCTTTGAAAAATCAAGCGGAAAGAAAATCATCGCCTGCATGGGAAACCATGAAACATATCACGTCGGAGAAGCCGGAAACTATATTTCCGGCGGTCTTACCGGCCCCGATTTCAGAGAATACTATAAAAATCTCGGCTATGACCTTGCACTTGATATTGATGAGCTGACGGCATCTTATACCGTTGACCTCAATTCAAAATACCGCCTTATCTGCATTGACGCAAACTATATGAACGATAAGCTTGCGGATTGGATTGCCCGGCAGGCGGAAAAAGCCATAAAGGACGGCAAAAATCTTATTTCGGCAATGCACTTTTCACTTTTCCCCCACTATGAAATGGAGAGCCTTGCTCACGGGAGCATCATTGACGAAGCTTACGGACTTCCCGATAAATTCATCGACTGGGGAATCAAATTCAATTTCAGCGGTCACATTCACGAGGTTGATACTGCCCAATATACCAACGATAAGGGTATTGTTTATGATATAACAAGCGGAACGCTCACCACTTATCCCTGCAACTACAAAACCGCTGTTTTCACCGATTCAAAGGTAAAAATCGACACAAAATATATCAAAAAGGTTGATACCTCTCTCATTCCCGAGGGCCTTGCTCCCGAAGCGGCTGAGCTTCTTGAAAATGATTTCAGCGCCTATGCAAAGAAAATGTTCGTAGTCGGCGCACAGAGTGAAATCGGCGTATATATAAGACCCGATTATCTCATCAATCTTGCAGGTTTAAATCCTGCAGCAGATTCCGAAATAATCGAACTTATCAGACTGGCTATTCCCAAAGCCGATGAGGCACTTCATATGCCGCTTTACGGTGAAAACAGTCTGAGTACAATTGCAAAGAAAAACGGTTATCATATTCCGAAAAGCGATTATTCAACGCTGTTTGAGGTAGTAGGTGTGGTTTACTGCTGCCATTGCTCGGGAAACGAAAACTGCTCCTCATACACAACTCTCGGAAAAATTGCGCTCAACGGACTTGCGGCGGCTCTGAGCTATGCGCTCGACGAACTTACTCAGGAGGATTTTCAGACGGTAATTGACTGGGCACTCAACAAATTTGAGCTTCCCTTTGATATTCCCGAAAAGCTCGGCAATCTTGCGGCAGGCACTCTCAGCAAGCAAAAAGACATCGAATATGTTGTTGTTAATATCGCCGCTCCGATTATCGACGATTTTCTCAGCGATACCGACCCCGACGATATTTCGGCAACCTTCCCGGGCTACGGCAAAAACGAAGCCAAAACAGCCGCATTTATGCTGAAGATTAAACAGTTCTTCAATACGGTTATCCTTATCCTCAATTCCGTTTTCTCACTCATTTTCAGATAAAAAGTTAGGGGCTGCAAACGCAGCCCCTTGATTTTTTTATCTGTGCAAAATTGAAATCGGTTTTTTCTTTCCGTTACCCTCTTGGGCAAATTGTTGTGTGAGATATTCTACCCACACCTTGCTTCCGGCGCTGTTCATATGAACGCCCTGCGCATCGGGGTCGCTGCAATATTCGTCTTTGAAGCAGCCGTCGGAATTTTTCATAATCGGCGCAATATCAACAAATTCGCAGCCGAGTTCATTAGCGGTTTTTTCAAGAGCGCTGTTGAAAGCGTTGATGCTGTCATTATTGAATCTTCCTCGCTCCTTTGACTTGATAACGGGAGTGACGGACTGAATATATATTTTCACATCGGGATTTTTTTCTTTTATGCCGTTAACGGTCTTTTTGACATTTTTCATACTTTCATCAAGTGAATAAGCACAAAAATCGTTGAGTCCGAGCATAATGAACACTTTTTTCGCTCCGGTCAAGGCAACACCGTCTTCGATAGTTACCTCTTTACCCTTATATTTCGGGTGAATGGAGTCCGGAGAGCCTATTTTACCTCTTGAATTGCAATATCCCATACTTCCGGCAACAAGAAACTGAGCCGAGCCGAGGCATTCATTTCCGCCGTTGCGGCGTGATGTAACATAATTGCGTAGTCCGAGAGAAACGCTGTCGCCCACAAGCACCGCATCATCAAAGAAATTTGCGGCAGCATTCGGGGTGCGTTTCGGAACGGTTGTTTCGGGCTTGAGTGTATTATTTTCCGTTTTTGTTTCAGTTGTTTTATTCTCAGGCTTTGAAGCTTTGCTTTCTTCTTTTTCCGTTGCCTTTTCCGTTTTGTCTGCGTACTCGGTTTTAAGTTCTGTTTTAAATTCAGTTTCGAGTTCCGTTTTGCTCTCGTATTTCGTTTCGTCAATGCTTCGTGTACAAGAAGGTTCGGTCTGCTCCGAATAAAACGATTCTTTTTTTCCGTAGCTCAAGAGCATAAATGCCGTCAAAATCAGCACATAAACAAAGCATAATATTCTCCTGCTTTTTTTCATATTATCTCCCGATTTAATAATATATGATAAATTTCGTCAGATTTTGCGATACGCCTATTTTACCACCAATGCTCCCGCAATGCAATAAGCATTCTTTTCCGAATATACAATAACGGCAAAATTTTTGTACAATATATCATAATATTTCTTGTGATTTTTTTATTATGGTGGTATAATGCAGAAAGCATCTTCAAAAGGCAGTGATAATATGAAAAATAAAACATTAAAACCGAAAGATTTGATTCCTCTTGCGGTTATGGCGGTGCTTATCACCGCTGCCGGAATAATTTTTCATCAGAGCTTTTTCAGAATATTGCCTCTGTATATTTCGCTTATGGTAATGATTCTGCAATCAAAGGTCAGCAGATATGCCTACCTTGTGGGTGGACTCAATTCAATTTTATATTCAATTGTTTATCTTTATTACGGATTATACGGCATAGCGGCTCAGGCATTTCTTTTTTCATTCCCGATGCAGATAATAACATTTTTCAACTGGAAAAAGCATACTGAAAAAGAAACCGTAAAATTCAAAAGAATGAAAAAGAGTCAGTATGCTCTTTGCGTTTCTCTGTTTGCGGCAATATGGATTGCGCTTTATTATATTTTAAAGTACTTCGGCTCCGACTATGCCGTTCTGGATAATACGGTTACGCTTTTCGGAGCGTTCACCTCCGTTATGACCGCTTTAACATTTATCGAATATGCGTATATGACCCTGTTCGGTGCAATTCTGAATGTTGTTCTTTATATTCAGGTTATACCCGCACATCACGAGCAGGTTACATATCTGATTTACAGCATTTATTCTCTGATTTGCGTTTCGATACACGTGGCAAAAGTTATCAAGATGTGGAAAAAGCAAAACTCCGAAAAAGAAAACTGATTTTCAGCTTCCGAAAAAACCATACTCACAGGAATATGCAAAAAAGAATCGGTAAAACGAAAACTCCCGCAATGACGGGAGCTGTTTTTTTACCTTATAAGCAGCATATATTATTTTTTCTTTTTGGGTTTTGCTGCCAAAAAGCCAATTATAGCGCATACCACAAAGAAAACGCCTTCAAAAATAAAAGAAGTTTCGGCAGTAATGCCGAGAATAATGAAAATGACAGCAAAAATCAGAGAAAATATTGCTGCTGCCTTATAAATCTTTACCAATACGGAAGAAATTTTTTTGGATTTTTCTCCGCTGATTCCAAACTGAGAAAGAACAAATTCAGTCTGCGCTGCCGTACCGCCCTTGAGTGCGTCGGAAGCTTCTTTTTGCTTCACCTGATTTGCGGCAGCCTGCATTTCTGTAACGCTTTTCCGGTTTATCATTTCAGTCAAAAAGGCATCATTATGATTGTTGGAAATTTCTCTGAGCTCATTCCTGAAAGCTTCACGCACGCTGTTTATAAGGTTTTCACACCATGCTTTTGTGCCGACTGCGGCACTTGCAGCCCGTATAGCGCCCGTTATATTCGCCGCCTGCCTGTTATATACATAAGATGAGCATTCCATTTTTGTGATGTATTCGCCGATTTTCCGGATAACTTCCTCTTTATTTTCGGTAGTGGTTTCATAGTAATCACTGATAATTGACATAGACTTTATCAGAACAGAAAACTTCTGTTCTCTTTTGAAGTAATCACTGTCGCTGAGTGAAAGCATTGCTTTGCCGTAGGAACTAAAAAAAACAGCCTCCATACTGTCGGGGTCGTTTTGCTCAACAAGATTATAATATTTTTCTACTTCTTCCCAGTCCTCTTTTAACAATGCACGGTGGGCATTCTGAAGAAATTTTTCAACATAATCCGTATTGTCAACTTTCACGCTGCCCTGATGTTCAACAACAATCTTTTCCTGCATTACCTTTGTTCCGCAATAATTGCAGAATCCGAACTCCCTTGAATCGTCAAGCTGAATATCAGCGCCGCATTGCGGACATTTTACTGCTGTAAATCCCATAACTTTGACTCCTTTCAATTTTGTGATTAAAGCATAATTGCCTTAATTAAGTATACTCTATATATCGACAATTGTCAATAATAAGAGCATAAAATAATATTGTTATAAAAGGGGGATAAGTATGATTTCCTATGAACCTTTCTATAACACAATGAAAAAGAAGAATATGACCACCTACAAGTTGATTAAAGAATATAATGTAAGCCGCAGTCTTATTGACAGACTTAAACACAATAAACCCATAAGCACCGTAACAATTGATGATTTATGCAGAATGCTTTCGTGCAATGTTGAAGATATTTTAGTTTATACGGAAGATACCGATTTTCAGACGGAATAATCATTTTACGAATAAATGCTCAAAAGCAAAAAGCACGCCTCGGCGTGCACGGCAAATAAATATTCGCCTTTCGGCAAGATAATAAAACAGCCCACCGATGTGGACTGTTTTTTTGGTGGAGATGAGGGGGATCGACTCGCACGCCTGCGGGCGTTTGGTCGTCGGCGGTCGGAGCCATCCACCGGAAGGCTCCTCTGTACCGCCTCTCCTTCGATCCCCCAGATAAAAAATAAGGCAGTAACTCTGAAATGAATTACTGTCTTATCTGGTGGAGCAACCGAACCCGTAGAAGAACACGAAGATTCGGAGCTAAGGTTCTTACCCACTTCAGACTTATAAGATTTTGAAATCTTTAGAGATCTGCCGCCTGAATTAAATATACAAGTATATTCATCATCTGTTAAGTAAACTGCTCTCAAAAATATATTTATTACGCTTCTTCTATCATTTATATCAGCAAAATCCCTGTTTTGCAGCTTTTTAAGGAACTGATATACTTGTGGTTTTGAAAGCACTACCTGCTTTCTTTTTTCTATTGCCAACTGTGCTTCAAGGCTTGCTTTTTCAGCCTTTCTTTTATTTA
>JAZRYD010000074.1:0-2594 GCA_045600535.1 Acutalibacteraceae bacterium
ATTTCCCGCATATTTTTCGCTGAGAGAAAGCAGCTCGCTTTCTGTAAGATAAGCGGTTGTGCAGCCGATTGCACTTACGCATTTGCCGCCCGTGAGATTTCCGTAAAGAACGCATTTTTCAATCGGAGCGTTATGGTAAAGTCCGTATATAAAGCCTGCAAGGAAAGCGTCGCCTGCTCCCGTTGAGTCCACGCATTTATATTCGTCAATGCTTCTGACAAACGTGAAGCCGTCTTTGTTATAGATAAGACAGCCGTCTTTATCGAGCTTGATAATAACGTTGCTGAAAAATTCGGACAGCTTCAGTGCAGCGTCACGCTCGTTGTCGCAGCCGGTTATTTTCAGAGCCTCTTTGCGGTTCGGTGTATAGTAATCGGCAATTTCAAGATAGTCTCGCATTGTTTCAACGGAAAGGTCATCGAGATAACCCGTATCAAGAACAAGAGTTGTGCCGTCCTCGTGAAGCCGTCTGTATACGTTCAGACATTCTTTCTGCATTCCGCAGATTGCGCTGCCCTTGAGATTTTCATAAATGCTTTCCTCGTCAGCACCGTCATCCGACAAGCCGTAGGAAACAAAGGTGCGTTCACCTGGTGTGAGGATAACGCTTGTGAGATTTACGGGAATCTTTTCGCCGTCATAAAGATTTACCGGGCTTGCGCCTGCCTTGATAAATTCATTGCGTGCAAACGATGAAAACATATCATCGGAAAGAAGGGATACAATTCTGGAATTTACGCCGAGTCTTCCTACGTTGAGCAGGGTGGCAGGAATACCGCCGCCGAGGCAGAGAGAAAAGTTTTCGGTATAAATCTCTTCACCGAGGTCGGGCAGACGTGGCATATCACGGAAAATGAGGTCAACGTTTACCTTGCCGAAGCCTGAAACAAACTTATCCATGGTTACCTCCATTCGCCGCAGTAGTCGCGGTTGAGTTCAATATATTCATCCATAAGCTTCTTCGCAAGCGAATATGAACCGACAAGCGGATGAAGAGTGAGAGCTGAAACGGCAAGCTCTCTGTCACGGGTGATGATTGCCTTTGCCGCCTGTCTTTCATAAAGCTTTACACGGCGAATCAGCTCAAAGCTGTTTTCGTTAACGTTTTCAAATTTATGGGGAACACATTTTCCGTCGGGAAGAACGTCGCAGGTTATTTCAACAACGTCAGTCGGCAGCAGCCCGTCTATTGCGCCCTCATTCGGTACGCAGAGAATCATGCTGTCCTTTTTGCCGTTTTTAAGAATATCCATATATCTGAGGGCAACGCCTGCATAGCCGCCTGCGTCCTTTGAGAACGGGTCAAACTTCCATTTCTTCTGACGGACAACTCCCGTTTCGCTTGCCATATATGAGTTTTCACGCATGCCGTAATATTTTTCAAAAACTTCAAGGCAGGCGGGAAAATCGTTTTCGATATCCATTTTTGAAAGCTCTGCGGTCATAAGCTTGTTGATTTCGCAAATCTGCTCGCCGCGTGTTCTGTCCGCTTTAAGGATGTTTGCAACTGCCTGCTCACGGTAGTAGTAATAGTAAAGGTATTCATTGAATATCATGCCGTATTTTTTCAGCAGTTCTTTTTCAAAATAGCGCATATCGGTTTCGGAATAGGCATTATCGTTTTCAATAAGCTCGTCTGTTACGTTTTTGCCGTCAGCCGTAATTTCGGTAAAATAGGAAAGATGGTTGCAGCCGTATATTTCGCCCTTGACCTTTTCTGGTTCAACACCTAAAAGTCCTGCAAATGAATGGAGCATGCCGCTCGGAGCATCGCAAACGCCGTAGGTGAAATCATAGCCCATATCACGCAGAGCCTGCGAAACAAGACCTGCGGGATTTGTGAAATTGAACACCTTGACTTCGGGCTTTGAATATTTCTTTATCAGCTCGCAGTATTCGGCAAGGGCGGATATGCTTCTCATTGCAAAGCTGAGACCTGCCGCGCCTGTTGTTTCCTGTCCCAATATTCCGAGCGACAGAGCAATTCTTTCATCTCTGACACGCATTTCGTCCTGTCCGACACGAATTGTTGTGATAACGTAGTCGGCATCCTTTACTGCATCTATGGCATCGGACGTGAGAATAAAGTTGATTGAGGGGCAGAGCATGTGAGCAATGTGCTTTGCCATTCCTCCGTAGATTCTGAGCTTCTGTTCATCGTTGTCCATAAAGACAAGCTCTGATATATTGAGTTCGGCTGCTCTCTGAGCAATGCTTTTTGCAAGGAACATGGAGCGGACTCCGCCGCCTCCGATAACGGTAAGTTTCATATTAATTTTCATCTCCGTAAAAATACTGTGATTATAATAGCAGAAAATATATACGATTACAAGAAGAAAAGGCTTTGTTTCACAATATTCTGCAAAAAGCGGCAGCACAAAAAGGAATCCCCGGTAAACATAAGAACCTCTCCTCTTTGTTAATATATAAACTTTACTTCTTTGAAAAGGGGTCTGTTGCATTTTGATGCAGAAACCGTTTTCTTCGCCCCGAAGGCGTATACAGATACTCCGAGAGGGCGAAAAAACGGTTAGAAAAGTAAACCTCTATTCATTTTTTATAATAAAAAAACAAGCAATTCGGAGATTTTGGTT
>JAZRYD010000075.1:0-32287 GCA_045600535.1 Acutalibacteraceae bacterium
CCGCCGTCACCGAAAAGACGGATGACGGCATCCGCACCAAAGACTTCTTTGACTGCATTCTCCCCGGCAATATCAAGTTTCTGTCCGATCATTATATTGTCGGGGACACCTATCGCTCGGTATGGGCGGTGAAGGAATATCCGCCGACTACCGAAGAACAGGCAATCTTTTCACAACTTGCCGACAAAAACGGCGTAACGCTCCGTATCTACAACCGACTGGTTGAAGCGACGGAACAGCGAAAGATCATTCAGAACGCCACCCGCAAAAACAAAATGAAATCCACAAGTGAGGATATGAACGAGAACATTGAAGCGGAAGGCAACCTTCAGGATGTCATTGAACTGATGGCGAACCTGCGAAAGAACCGTGAACCGCTTCTGCACTGTGCGGTGTTCATCGAACTGAAAGCGAAATTCCTTGATGCACTCCGAGAACTCCAAAAAAATGCTTGAGTTCATCAAACTCTATTATATGAAAAACAACAAAGCCCCTTCGGTGAGAACCATCGCCGAATGGGTTGAAATCGGTAAATCTTTCGTTCAGATATTAGCCTTTTGCTGATTTAAAAAAGCCTCAACCGGAGTGTTTTCCGGCTGAGGCTTCATTTAATTTATATGGAGTTTTATTTCTGCCAGACCTTTACGCAGTCGACAATAAACTCGGTTTTTTCGGATTTATCAAGAGTAATCGCGGCTTCGGGAATTTCAAGTGAAACGATAAGCTCTTCTGCATCTGTTGAAACGCCGTTTCCGAATGATGTTCTTCCGGTTTCAAGATATTCACCGGTAATAATAAGGTTGCCGTTTTGTTTACCTCCGCCATTTGCATATTCATATAAACTTTCCGCTGATTTCCATACATTTTTAACTATTTCCCGTTCCGTGCCTTGATATAAACCGATTCCGGTAAAGACATTTTCAAAGCCGCATTTTCTCATAACGGCAAGAGATGCCTCGTTTTCGGCTAAACAGATTCCGTAAATTTCACTTATATTTATCTCTCGTGCAATGACGGGAAGGAACGCCTTTACGGCTTCGGCGGCAAATCCGTTTCCGGTATATTTCTTCGCAATGTGATAGCCGATTTCCCACTTGCCGTTATCAATCGGGCATAGCTGAACATAACCGATATTGTCTTTTGTTTTTTTAACAATAACCGGATAAGCAAGCGGACCGTCAAAGGATTCATATTGCGAAATAAGGAAATTCAAGGTTTCTTCCGCTTCCTCTTTCGTTTCCCACACCTCGTCCGGAACAAACCTTCTGTTATCTTCATCTGATGAATTTTCCTGTACGGTTTGTGCCATATCCGGTGTAAATTCGGTTATTATCAATCTTTCTGTTTCTATCAGCATTTTTTTACTTCTGTGTTTCCGTTCACTCATTGTTTACCTCATTTTGTTTCCGTTCTCACAATTATCTCCCGAGCAGCGCAAGGTGACCGAGCGGTCACAGATGTTATTATATCAACCATTCGGTCACCTGTCAAGAATATCACGGATATATATTGTTTCAATGCCGAAAATCCTTTTTTCGTTAATGGCAGATTCTTACAATTTTTTGTTGAAAAACATAAGGCTTTGTGATAAAATTATAAATAAGCAAAGCATTTGGTATTAAATAGTATAACAAATATTTTTTGAGGAGTGACAATCAATGGAAAACTTTATTCTTGACCAGGTAAAGCCCACATTAAAGCATCTTCCCGTAAACCTTATCAAATCATATTTTAAGCCTCAAAGCAACGAGGCAACAAAGAAGTTCCTTGAAAAAACAGGCTTCATTAAAGGCATCTGCCACCCCTGTGAGAATTTCGAGCAGGTAAAGGGTGCAAATATCGAATGGACAAGATTTGATGTGCCGTTCCCCTTTGATGCCGACGGCAGCGAAAGCCCCGCCTACAAAAGTTTTAAAGAAAGAGTTCGGAAATACCGTGACAACGGAATAAAGGTTATGGCGGTTACGCCTTTCCCCGACAGCTTTCTGCACAACGGTTACGATGTGAGAAATGAGGATGGAAAGAAAAAAATAGCCGAAGTATCGGAATTTCTTATCAAAGACCTGAAAGATTTATGCAACGCTTTTCAGATTGCAAACGAAATCGGCATACCCAGATTTACTCTGCCTTTCTCGGTAAAAGAAGGCGCCGAATTTATAGGAATCTGCGCAAAGGCCATGGCACCCTTTAAGGGTGATTTTCCGATAGGCTACAACTGTGCGGGACCGCAGGTTGATTTGAATATCTATCTTAAACCGTGGATGGAATATTTTGATTTTGTCGGCATTGATATATATATGGGCTGCTTCTTCTTCGGTACAATGTGGTTGTTTGATGCACTGCTCCGCTTTTTGTGGTCATTCACCGGCAAACCGATTATCCTTTGCGAATTCGGATATATCAGCGGCGGTGCTCCCAAGACAAAGAAAGAAAAGCTCAGCATAATCAAATCCTACGGTGCGAAAAACAAAAAAGATGCCATGGCGAATATTGACGCCTTTCTTGATGCTATGCCCGAAAGAATGAGAACATATATAAAGCATTGCGCTCAGGAGCACGATAACTATGCCCGCTATGTATTTTTCTCGGAGTTCACAAACCATTTTTATAAAGAGCTTCCCAAAACCTGCGTAATTCCCGGCTATCCTCATACCGATGAAGGTCAGGCAAAGTTTTACAGGGATATAATTCCCAGACTCAAAAATTTCGATTTTATGGGCGGATTGATTGTTTATTGCTGGCGTGATGACGAAAGATGCTATGTCTGCGGTCAGGAAGACTGCCCCACCGAGACCAGATGGGGACTTGTTACCTGTGACGAAAAAGAAAAGCCTTCTTATTATGCAGTAAAGGAAGCATTCGGAAATATCAAGTAAAATTACTGATAACACGGGGAATTGTTATGCTTATTCACTCTGAAAAACCGCCGATGGGCTGGAACACATGGAATGTATATCTCGGCGTTCCCGACGAAGATACTCTCAGGAAAAGCGCATATTATATGAGCAAAAATCTGCTTAAATCGGGCTATGAATATTTTGTTATTGATGCGCTCTGGTATGCAAATGACATCACCGGCGAATGGAGCTTTGATGAATACGGAAGACTTCAGCCGGACAGTCAAAAATTTCCGCACGGCATTTTGTCTTTTTCGGAGTATGTTCACAGTCTCGGATTGAAATTCGGCATTCATATGATGCGCGGGATTAACACAAGGATTATCAATCAGGGCTGTAAAATCAAAAATACCGATATTTCCGCAGATGATATTATTGATTACGACAGTCCCTGCTCCTGGTCCGATTCATGGTACGGAATAAAAACAGACAGCCCGTATGCGCAATGCTGGTATGACAGCATTGTATCTCTGTTTGCCGAGTGGAAAGTTGATTTTATCAAATATGATGATTTGGGCAGTCCGATTCGCAAAGAAGAAATTATACTGATTGAAAACGCACTCAATAAGTGCGGGCGCGATATGGTGCTTTCGCTGTCCCCCGGCAATCACGCCGAAACAGCCGATGCCGAGTTTTATTCGGCTCACAGTACAATGTGGCGAATAACGGGTGATTTTTGGGATAATCAGATGAATTTCAAACGATGCTTTGATAAAATTGCGGAATGGAACAAAATTCATCATCACGGCGGCTGGCCCGATGCGGATATGCTGCCTCTCGGCTGGATATGTGAAAATCCGCACGAGAGCGGAGATAAACCTCGTATCTGCAGATTTACAAATGAAGAAATAAAATCGCTGATGACGCTGTTTTCCGTTGCAAAAAGTCCGTTGTTTCTCACATGTAATCTGTTAAGAAATACCGATGATTTTCTGCGTATTCAGACACAGCCCGACTGTATATATCTGAATCAGTACGGCAATCCCGAAATACTGTTATCCGATTGCGAAACTCATATATGGCATTCAAAAGCCGGCAATTCCGATTACCTTGCCGTATTTAACCGTACCGAATTGCAAAGGGATATTGAAGTTGATATTCCGGAAATACTTGCCGGAAAACAGGCGATAAATGTATGGG
Source organism: Acutalibacteraceae bacterium (assembly GCA_045600535.1). GTDB lineage: Bacteria > Bacillota > Clostridia > Oscillospirales > Acutalibacteraceae > CAG-177. The sequence goes on from JAZRYD010000075.1 coordinate 4,038, forward strand.
ACGGCAATGCGCAGCCGATAAATCTTCCCGACCCGATTATGAAATTTACCGTTCCGTCTCACGGAGTTGTGCTTTTAAAGATTTTTCAGTAAAATTTTTCCTTAAATTATGAATAAACTATTGAATTTTTTTGAATATAAGTTTATAATAAAATCGGATATAATTTCAATTTAGAAAATAAATTCGGAGGTATTTGTATGAAAAATTTATTTAATAGTACAATCGAATTTTCAATTTCACCGATATTTGCGGTAATTATAATTCTTCTTTTGATTGCGATTTTTGTTGCTGTTTATGTTGTCTCTGCCCGTAAGCGCAGCGAGCAGCATTCGGATATGGAAATCGAAAAAAGCAATTATAAAAAAGCCGTTCTTGCGGAAGCAATTATTATTCTTGAAATCAATCTGTCAAAGAATATCATTGTTGACGGTACATGGAAAGATAAAAACGGAAACTGCGTTCCGCTTGAAAAGATTCTCGGTATTTCCGTGCCGTGCAGCTATGACGGATACATAAAGCTTTGGAACAGAAAATTTGTCAACTCCAATTCATCAGATGAATTCAGCGGCAGTACCGACAGAAATCATCTTTTAAAGCTTTTCAAAGACGGTAAAAGCGAAATAACATTTGACTATGAAGCAAAAACAATCGACGGCGTTCAGGCTTTCCTGAGAAGAAGCATCTGTATGGTGCGCAACGAAAAAAGCGGAGATATCATCGCTTATACAAATGTTAAAAACGTTACCGATACCGTTGCCAAGGAAATGAAAAACAGAGACCTCATCAAAGAGGCTCTCAGTCAGGCCGAGGAAGCCAACAAGGCAAAAACGGTTTTTCTGTCAAATATGTCACACGATATACGCACGCCGATGAACGCCATTATCGGCTTTACCGGTCTTGCACTTAATCATATTGACGATAAAGAACAAACCGAAAATTATCTCAAGAAAATTCAGGCATCGAGCAATCATATGCTTGCACTTATAGATGATTTACTCGATATGAGCAGAATCGAAAGCGGAAAAATCAGCCTTGATGAAGATGAATGCACAATTCCCGGGCTGGTAAACGATATAAAAGATATGATGGTTTCCGCTGCATCTGCCAAAAAACAAACGATTACGGTTGATACCTCAAGTGTATCGGATTCAAATGTCAAGTGCGACAAGCTGAAGATAAATCAGGTATTTCTCAATCTCCTGAGCAACGCCGTAAAATATACACCCAATGGCGGAAAAATAGATATAAGAGTTATTCAGCGCCAGTTTAATTCCGACGGAAGAATAAATTATGAATTCCGCATAAAAGACAACGGAATCGGTATGAGCGAAGAATTTCTCAAGCACATCTATGAACCCTTTAAGAGAGAAAGCAACGCCGAAACAAACAGTATTCAGGGAACCGGTCTCGGAATGTCAATAACCAAAAATCTTATTGATATGATGAACGGTACAATAGAAGTCAGCAGCAGAGTCGGAGACGGAACGGAATTTATTGTTACTCTTCCGCTTCAGAAATCAGCTAATTTAAATCAGAATTTTGCCGACGGCAATAAATCGCGCTCCACTTTAACAACCGATTTTAAAGGCAAAAAAATTCTGCTTGTTGACGATAACGACCTTAACCGTGAAATTGCCGTTGATATTCTCAGTGACGGAGGCTTCAATGTTGAAGAAGCCGAAAACGGTAAAAAAGCCATTGAAAAGCTTATTGAAAAAGGCGCGGGCTATTATACGCTTGTGCTTATGGACGTACAGATGCCGGTTATGGACGGTTATGAAGCAACGAGACAAATCAGAAAGCTTGATAACCAAGGTATTGCAAGAATCCCGATTATCGCCATGACTGCAAACGCATTTGCCGAAGATAAAAAAGCTGCCTTTGCAGCGGGAATGAATGAACATCTGGCAAAGCCCGTTTCCGTTGAAAAGCTGTTTGAAACAATTGAAAGAGTATATAAGGATTTAAATAATAAGTGATGAAAAGTTACAGGCTTACAAAATATACCTGCTTCTATACATATCTTGCAATGGCATCGGTGTTTGCTCTTCCGCCGATGCTGTTTGTAACTTTTCACGATATGTACGGCATTTCCTATACCCTTCTCGGAGCGCTGAATACAGCGAATTTCTGCACTCAGCTTGTTATCGACCTTATTTTTACATTTTTTTCAAAGCATTTCAATATAAAGAAAACTGTCAGAATAATGCCGCTGATAACCTGCGCAGGTCTTACGCTTTTTGCGTTTGCTCCAAAGCTTTTTCCGAACAACATCTTTTTGGGTCTTGTTGTCGGAACTGTTATCTTTTCGGTTGCGGCAGGCTTAAACGAAGTGCTGCTCAGTCCCCTTATTGCCTCTCTTCCGTCGGATAATTCCGAGAGGGATATGTCTTTGCTCCATTCGCTTTACGGTTGGGGCGTTGTTACCGTTGTTTTAATCAGCTCGCTTTATTTCAAGCTTTTCGGAACGGAAAAATGGTTTTATCTCGTTTTGTTCTGGGCTTTTCTTCCGGTAATATCTTCGATTTTATATTTCATCTCCCCCATTCCCGATATGCAGCTAAATAATAACGATGTCAAAGAGCATAAAACCAACCGCAGAATGGGAATTTTTCTCTGTGCCGTCTGCATATTCCTCGGAAGCTATGCCGAAAACACAATGACGGCTTGGATTTCAAGCTTTACCGAAATAGCGCTTCTCATTCCGAAAGCTGTCGGAGATATTCTCGGAATGGCATTATTTGCGCTTTTGCTTGCGGCAACGAGAAGCATATATGCAAAGCACGGCAATAATATAATTAAAACATTATTTATAGGTATGTGCGGTGCTGTAATCTGCTATACGGTTGCGGGGTTATCGGGAAATGTTATTATTTCGTTCATCGCCTGCATAGTAACGGGAATATGCACCTCAATGCTCTGGCCGGGTACTCTGATAATGCTTGAAGAATATGTCCCCTCACCCGGTATTGCCGCCTATGCGCTTATGGCTGCCTGCGGCGACCTCGGCGCTTCCGTCGGCCCTCAGATTACCGGAGCTATAGTTGATAATTATCCCCGTTTTACATTTATAAAAGATTTGTTCATCTCATATTCTCCCGATCAGGCGGGGCTTAAATTCGGTATGCTCTGTACTGCGGTTATTCCCGTTATCGGTGCTGTTTGGATATTGATTATCAAAAAGCGTTTTCGCTCAAAATAAAAATTGTCGGTTTTTTGCGTAATCGGCACAATAAGCCACAACATCTTTGGGTAAATTGCAGAAAAAATACTAAATATGTGTTTTTATCTTGATTTTTATCAAATAATGAATTATAATCTATTTATAAATTTTTAAGGAAAAGGACTGATAAAATTGCAGCTTCTTGAAGAAAGAATAGCAAAGCAGGCACAGCTTATCGGTACTGATATCGTCAAGGTTGATATGTTTCTCAATCATCAGATAGATGTTGACCTTCTCTGCGAAATCGGCAAGGAATTTTACAGACTTTTTTCGGAAAATAAAATAAATAAAATTGTCACAATCGAGGCTTCGGGCATAGGGATTGCGTGTATTGCCGCGCAATATTTCTCTGTGCCTGTTGTTTTTGCCAAAAAGGGCGTTCATAAAAATGTCGGCTCGGATTTATACACGGCGAATGTTCATTCCTTCACCAAAGGAACCGATACCGAAATCGGCATTTCAAAAAAATATCTCGGGAAAGATGACCGCATTCTTATAATTGACGATTTTATGGCAAACGGTGAAGCCTGCAAAGGTCTTATAAACATTGCAAATCAGGCAGGCGCAACCGTTGAGGGAATCGGAATCGTTATTGAAAAAGGCTTCCAGCCCGGCGGAGATGAGCTGAGAAAGCTCGGATATAAGGTTGAATCACTTGCAATTATAGAATCTATAAACGACGGAAAAGTCGTTTTCAGATAAGTAAAAAATCACGGAGGTTACCAAAATGAAAAAACTCGTCGCAATCGTTCTCGCACTTGTACTCGTTTTCGGTCTTGCAGCCTGCGGAGGAAAAACCGAAGGCGGAAAAGAAGGAAACACCAAGCAGGCAGTTGCCGCTGACGGCACGGATTATTCCAAGGTAAAAATCGGCTTTATCCTCCTTCACGACCCCGCTGCCTCAACCTATGACAGCAATTTCTATGAGGCTGCTCTTAAGGTTAAAGAAAACTTCGGCCTTTCCGATGACCAGTTTATGTTCAAATGGAATGTTCCCGAAGAAGGTTCGGACTGTTACGATACAGCTGCCGAAATGATTGATGAAGGCTGCACAACCGTTTTTGCTGATTCTTTCGGTCACGAATCAAATATGCTTCTTGCTGCTGCCGACTATCCCGATGTTCAATTCTGTCACGCAACAGGCACACACGCTATCGTAAGCGATTTACCCAACTTCCACAACGCTTTTGCTTCCATCTATGACGGAAGATACCTTGCAGGCGTTGCCGCAGGCATAAAGCTCAATCAGATGATTGAGGAAGGCAAAATTACTGCCGAGCAGGCAAAAATCGGTTATGTCGGTGCATGGCCGTATGCCGAAGTTAAATCAGGTTACACTTCATTCTTCCTCGGCGCACGCTCAATCTGCCCCACAGCCACAATGGAAGTTGTTTTCACAAACTCTTGGTTTGATATAGCTCTCGAAAGAGAAGGTGCTCTCAACCTTATCAACAACGGCTGCGTTCTTATCAGCCAGCACGCCGACTCCGAAGGCGCTCCCAAAGCTTGTGAAGAAAAGGGCATTCCCAATGTTGCTTACAATATGAACACCGTTGACCTCGGTCCCACAACCTCAATCATCTCTTCAAAGATTAACTGGGAACCCTATTTCACTCTTCTTGTTGAAGCTGCCGCAAAGGGCACAACAATCCCCGATGATTACTGCGGAAGCCTCGAAGACGGTTCGGTTATTCTTACCGAAATCAATCCCGCCGCAGCTCCCGGTACAGCCGAAAAGCTTGAAGAAGTTAAGGCAAAGCTCATGAGCGGTGAGATTCATGTATTCGACACCTCAACATTCACTGTTGAAGGCAAAAAGCTTGACAGCTATATAGCCGATGTTCAGGATATGGGCGATTTTGCTCCCGAAACCGAAGTTATTGCAGACGGTTATTTCCACGAGAGTGATGTTGCGGGCGGATTCCGTTCGGCACCGTATTTTGATGTTACCATTGACGGCATAACCATCAAATAATCAGGCAAATGGTGGGGTTGTTGCATATTGCAGCAACCCCTGTTTACTTTTGAAAAAAGAATTGCCGATACAATTCTTTTTTGAGAAATAAAAGGTAAAAGGAGATTTCAAATGGAAACGGCAGCGATTGAACTCAGAAATATCTGTAAACGTTTCGGAAGCATTGTTGCAAATAAAAATGTAAATCTTTCTGTTTACAGAGGCGAAATTCTTTCGCTTCTCGGTGAAAACGGAAGCGGAAAAACAACGCTTATGAATATGATTTCGGGCATTTATTATCCCGATGACGGACAGATATTCATAAGCGGTGAAGAAGTTATCATCAATTCTCCCAAGGACGCTTTCAAGTATAAAATCGGAATGATTCACCAGCATTTCAAGCTTATAGATGTTTTTTCGGCGGCGGAAAATATTGTTCTCGGAATTGATGATAAGAAACAATATAATTTAAAAACAATTGTTAATGAGGTTACGAAAATCTGCGAAAAATACGGATTTGAAATCGACCCGAATAAAAAGATTTATGAAATGTCGGTTTCGGAAAAGCAGACCGTTGAAATTCTCAAGGTGCTTTACAGAGGCGCTGATATTCTCATTCTCGATGAGCCTACTGCCGTGCTTACTCCGCAGGAAACTCAGAAGCTTTTCGCCGTTCTCCGCAAAATGAAGGAGGACGGAAAATCAATCATCATTATTACGCATAAGCTTCATGAGGTCCTTTCGCTTTCCGACAGAGTTTCGGTTCTCAGAAAGGGTCAGTATATCGGAACAATCAAAACCTCGGAAGCCGACGAAGCAACTCTCACCGAAATGATGGTCGGCAGAAAGGTTGACCTTAATATTGAGCGCTCCGAGGTCGATATTGTTGTTCCCCGCCTTGAGGTTCAGGGTATTGACTGCACAAGACCGGACGGAGTCAAGGCTCTCTCGGATATAAGCTTTGTTGCAAACTCGGGAGAAATTCTCGGCATTGCAGGTATTGCCGGAAGCGGCCAGAAGGAGCTTCTCGAAGCCATTGCCGGACTTCAGCATCTTGATTCGGGTAAAATAATATATCATAATCCCAAAACCGGAAAGCAGGAAAACCTCAGAGACAAAACTCCCGTTCAGATAAGAGAACTCGGTGTTCGTCTTTCCTTTGTTCCCGAAGACAGACTCGGTATGGGACTTGTGGGAAATATGGATATCACCGACAATATGATGCTCAGAAGCTACCGCAAGGGCAAAACCTCATTTATCAGCCGCAAAGACCCGAAAGCACTTGCAAAAAAGGTTATCAATGACCTTGAAGTAGCAACTCCGAGCGAAGCCACACCCGTCAGACGCCTTTCGGGCGGTAATGTTCAGAAGGTTCTTGTGGGCAGAGAAATTGCATCAGCTCCCTCTGTGCTTATGGCGGCTTATCCCGTAAGAGGTCTTGACATCAACTCGTCCTATATGATTTATAATATACTCAATGAGCAGAAGCAGAACGGCGTTGCCGTTATCTTCGTCGGAGAAGACCTCGATGTGCTTCTCGGACTTTGCGATAAGATTCTTGTAATCAGCGGCGGTCATGTTACCGGACTTGTTGATGCAAAAACAACAACAAAGGAAGAAATCGGACTGCTTATGACATCGGTAAACGGAGGTGAGGCAAATGCATGAATCATTGATACATATAACCAAAAGAGCTAAAATCGAACCGTGGAAAGCATTGGTTATAAGAATAGCCGCAATTCTGCTTGCTCTTATTGTTTCGGGTTTGTTTATAGTTTTGCTTACCGGACTTAACCCCCTCGATGTTTATGTTGAATTTTTCAAGGGCAGTTTTTCAACAACCAGAAAATTCTGGATTTTAATGCAGAAAACCGCAATGCTGCTCTGCGTGGCACTCGCCGTTACTCCCGCATTCAAAATGAAATTCTGGAATCTCGGTGCAGAAGGACAGATTCTTGCCGGCGGTCTCGCCTGCACCGCTTGTATGTTCTATTTTAAAGATACACTTTCAAGCGGACTTCTCATTCTGATTATGCTTGCTGCTTCAATACTGAGCGGTATCATCTGGGCAATTATCCCCGCAGTATTTAAGGCAAATTGGAATACCAACGAAACGCTGTTTACCCTTATGATGAACTATGTTGCAATTCAGCTTGTTTCGTTCTGCATTGCAAAATGGGTTCCGAGCGGTTCGGGCGTGCTTCCCATTCTCAATTCCGCTTCAAGATGCGGCTGGCTTCCCACAATATTCGATACACAGTATTTACTGAATGTTCTGATTGTTCTTGCCGTTACGGTATTTATGTATATCTATATGACCTATTCAAAGCACGGATATGAAATCTCCGTTGTCGGTGAAAGTCAGAACACGGCAAAATATATCGGAATCAACGTTAAAAAGGTTATTATCCGTACCGTTGCCGTTTCGGGTGCTGTTTGCGGACTTTCGGGCTTCCTGCTTGTTTCAGGAACGGGTCACACAATTTCAACGGGTCTTGCAGGCGGAAACGGCTTTACCGCCGTGCTTGTATCATGGCTCGCTAAATTCAATCCGTTCACCATGATACTCACCTCGCTTCTTATCTGCTTCCTGCAAAGAGGTGCAAGCCAGATTGCTTCCTCTTATCAGATGGACGACAGTATAGCCGATATTGTTACCGGCATTATCCTTTTCTTCATTATCGGCTGTGAATTTTTCCTTAATTATAAAATCAATTTCCGTTCAAAATCACAGAAGGAGGCTGAATAATGTTTACTTCGATTGCACATTTTATCAATGCTTCGATTATTCAGGGAACTCCCCTTCTTTTCGGCGCAGTAGGTGAAATAATTACTGAAAAAAGCGGTAACTTGAACCTCGGTATCCCGGGAATTATGTATGTAGGCGGCATTTCGGGAATTATCAGCGGATATATTTACGAACATCTTTCCGCTTCCCCCTCACCCGTTCTCAGCCTTATTATTACACTTTTATCTTCTATTCTCGGCTCACTTCTTATGTCGCTGATTTACAGCTTTTTAACCATAACCTTAAGAGCCAACCAGAATGTTACCGGACTTGCTCTCACCACCTTCGGTATCGGCTTCGGAAACTTCTTCGGCGGTTCGCTTCTCGGTATCTTCAACGACAGCGGTTCAATCGCCATCAATGCGGCGGCATCGGCTTATAAAGCCTCTCTCCCGTTTGCTTCAAAGCTCGGAATTTTCGGAGAAACATTTCTTTCCTTCGGATTCCTTACCTACCTTGCGGTTATAATCGCAATCGCTGCTTCTTATGTTATCAACAACACGAGAACAGGTCTTAACCTGCGCGCGGTTGGTGAAAATCCCGCAACGGCAGACGCCGCCGGAATAAATGTTACAAGATATAAATATGTTTCAACTCTCCTCGGCGGAGCAATAGCAGGTCTCGGCGGTCTTTACTTCGTTATGGACTATATCGGCGGCACATGGACCAATAACGGCTTCGGTGACAGAGGCTGGCTTGCGGTTGCCATCGTTATATTTGCACTCTGGAAACCGAAATCGGCTATATTCAGCTCATACATCTTCGGCGGACTTTATATCTGCTGCGTTTATATTCCGGGTCTTTCAAACAGCGATAAAGAGCTTATAAAAATGGCACCTTATATCGTTACGGTTATTGTTCTTATTCTTACAAGCATTAAGAAAAAGAAAGAAAATCTTCCTCCTGCCAGTCTCGGACTTTCATATTTCAGAGAGGACAGATAATCGCCTTAATTATTCCTTAAGTATTATTCATAATCCCGTTCGGTTCATCATAGGATTTACTGTGATATACCGAATGGGAGGAAAGCTTTTTGAAAGGAATTGTTGAGGAAAGAGCCGTTGAGCTTGCACAATACATAATCGAAAATGGAGCAACCGTCAGAGCTGCCGCCAAAAAATACGGAGTTTCAAAGTCAACCGTTCATATGGACGTTACGGAAAGGCTGAAAAAAATAAACCCGCCTCTTTATAAGCGGGTTCGTGAAATTCTTGAAATAAACAAGGCGGAAAGGCATATCCGCGGCGGTATGGCAACAAAAGAAAAATATACAAAATAGCGAGAGATGGTTCGGGCAAGAGCTCCGAGCCATCTCCTTTTTCAGTTCCAGACTGCAATATTTATATCATAAATTCTTATTGAATAAGGAAAGGTTTCACCAATCAATTTATCATATACCACCGAAACAACATCTCCGACCTTGAAGCTTTCCGCTTTATCGGTTCCACCGCAGTAAAGCCCTCCTTTAATTTCCTGCTTACCCCCTAAATCCATTTTGCACATTGTAAGACTGTTTCCGTTAATTTCCCGTATTCTGAAAACACTCATCACTTTGTTTTCTGAAATTTCAATATCAATATAATTATCAGACGGCGGAGCTGCCGTCTTTTTGCCGTGAGTTGTTTCGTAGTAAATCCCGCTCGGATTTTCCATAGGTACAATTTTGTAAGTGTCCGTATTATCACCGCTTTGCGTGGCAGGTACTGCTGTCGGTTCTTCGGCGATAACATCGGATATTCCGACTGTTTTTATGATTTCAAGTGCAGTCAGCGCATTTTCTCCGGTCAGACCGTTGTTCAGAAATACAAAAGCTCTGTTTTCCGGCAATGCTGCAAAATACCAATCTGTTGACCCGTCATAATACCCGACAGTGGCTTTCAGTCCGCTTTCGAGTGTTATTTCGTTTGTAATCAGCCCCGTTCCGCACACCGCAAAATCTTCATTCGGGTAATAGTTTACGGTAAAGCTCTCGTTTTTATCGGCTTTCGGATAAACTCTTGCCGAAGCAGTTGAGCCATGCGACTGTTCTGTTTCAATATCAGGGAGAAATGTAACAGCTTCCGTAACACAGTATATCCAATCCGACGAAATTTTAAATGTGCATACCGAATAACCGCCGTTATCGTTAGCAGAGGCTTTAAATTCAACCGTCTGAGCAAGCTCGGGCTTCTTCTTTTCCGCACTCTTTATCCAGCCCATATCGGCAAGCTCGGGATAATTTTCGGCCGTTATTTCTTTATAATTCGATTTCGTTTTTACGCATAAATAAACATCGGTTTTCCCGGGAAAAGTTTCCTCCGTCCATTTTGCACGCAAAACAAGCACCTTGTCGCCGCCCTGCGGAGAGCGCAGAAACTTCGTGTTTTCAAGCATTACAATCGGTTCGTTTGTCTTTTCGGAAATATACATATTCGTATTGTTTACCGTGGGAACAAGAACACCGGTTTCAACGGTGAATTTCATTCCGAAAAATATGACTGCGGCAATAACCGCAACAGCAACAACTGCCGCAATAATAATCTTTTTCATCGTAATTCCTCCTTACACTTCAACGGTTACAGTATATTCAAGGTCGGATTTTGAAAAAATGTTATAAGGCGTTTTCAGCGCCGAATAGTAGTCATAATCCTTTTTATATTTTGCCGGAGAAGGATTAAAATACATATCATTATTTGCTGTTACGATTATTTCCGGAATACCGGCATCGAATGCAAAAACAAGCTCCGAATCGGTATTTTCGTTGAATATACGGTTGAGATTTTCAAAGCTTTCCCCTCCCCATTCAAGGTAATCCGTTATTTTTCCGTCGGTTTTAACAAGCGTTGTTTTGCCGATGATTTTACCGTCTTTGAGAATGGGAACGGTGATATTATTTCTCGGAAGCTCCTTTTTCATATCCGGCTGAATTGATACATGAGCATAACCCTTTAAGCAGATTTCAAATTTACCCGAACCGATTGATTTTTCAAATGCAAGCGGAGTAACAATTTCTTCCTTATGAGAAATTATATATTCTCTGACCTCTGCATCGGTCAGGATTTCACCGCTTTCAACGATTTCGCCGTTTATTTCTCCGAGCGGAAAATATCCTGCCGCAAGAAATGTATTGTGTGCCGATGTAACGGATTTTTCATCAAAAAAATTTTCGGAAGAAATTTCTTCTGTCAGAGCTGTTGAACTTTTTTTACTTATTGTTTTTTCTCTGTTTTCATCTGAAGTTTCAGCCGTTGCCGCAACGGAATTTTGTGTATCATAGCTTTGTACCGATTCTTCCGTTTTTATATTAAGCTTCGGAACCGTAATAACCGCCGCAATCGCAATAACAATTGCAATCCCCGCAATAATTTCCGCTCTGTGTTTACGCTTTTTTATTTCTTTGTTCTTTTTTTCAATAACGGAATTATAAAATTCTTCATTCGTTTTCATTGAAAATGCTCTCCTTTCCGAGAATATCTCTGAGTGAATTTTTCGCTCTGTATGCAAGATTGGTTATCTGCTTATTGCTCTTTTTCATAACCTTTCCCGCTTCGTCATATGACATATCCTCAAAATAGATAAGGTGAAGCACCGTTCTGTAATCCTCGGGCAGCTTGTCAAGCGCTCTATGGAGTGCCGCCGAACGCTCTTTGGTTATAAATTCGTCCTCAAGCGTTTTTTCATCGGCTTTATCCTCCGCACTTTCATAAGCGTTATCGGAGTTTCTTGCCGATTTTCTCAGATAGCTCACGGCTTTATTTCTGCCGATTGCGAAAAGATATGTTTTCAGCGACGAGGAAAAATTAAACCTCTTTTTATGAATAAAAAATTCGACAAAGGTATCCTCGGCAAGCTCCTGAGAAACCGAAACATTATGAACATAACGGTTGATAAAAAATATTAAATTATCCTTATACGCGTCCGTTATTTCACGGAACGCACTTTCGTCTCCGCCGAGGAAACGGCGGCAGAGGCTTTCACCGTTATCCATTTTCAGACCTCCAAGTTAACTTGTTCAATAATTATTCGTGAAAATGCAAAAAAACTCTCTTTTATTTCTTTTAATTATATTGAAAATTTTTAAATAATCTGTTAAAATATCTTTATCTATCAGAAAGGAATGATAAAAAATGAAAAAAATTCTTTCTATCGTACTTACGGTTGCCATGATTGTGACCTGCAGCGGCTTTGCTCTTGCGGCTCACGATTGGACAAACGAGTGCTTCACCGAATGCGGGGGAAAATGCGGTCAGAGTCCGCTTATCATCGTTCCCGGCATTATGCAGTCCGATGTTTATGTTCAGGATAAAGACGGAAATGACCTTTTGACAAGTGAGGGTTACCCCATTGTTGAAGGTATGGATATGGCATTTATGTTTGATACCGAGAAATTAAAAGCAGATTTCAAAGATGCCATCGGCGAAATTCTCAAGGATGTTGCGCTTCACGACAGAGATGCTCTGCTTGACTGTGTTCTCGGCATACTTGATGATAACTTCTCAAGCCACTATTTCAATCCCGACGGAACAAGAGTAAATGCCGATTCGGTTGAGGAATACTGGTATTCACTTGAAGAATGCAAAAAGCATGTTGCAAAGGCTCATAACTATGCAAAGGGCTATCACTTCAACGAAGAAACCGGCAATATGGCAACCGATAAATATTCAAATCAGTATGAATTTATAGAGCGCCAGGTTGATATTTCCCAGTTCTGCGAGGAATACGGCTATGACCACACATATTATTATTCATACAGCTCATTCGGAGATACATTTAAGGCTGCCGAGGGTCTTGCAGAATATATTGATATGGTTAAGGCTCAGACCGGTCACGACAAGGTAAGCATCGTATTCATCAGCCTCGGCGGAACAATCGGAAATGTTTTCCTTTCCGAATACTGTGACCCGAGTGAAATTGATAAAATCGTTTTTGCCGCTGCCGCAATTGACGGTTCATATCTTCTCAGCGACCTTATGGCAGGCAATTCAACTCTTGACGAAAACGATGTTCTTTATAACGACCTTATCCCCAACATTGTTGCACTTGCCGCAGAAGAATATATGTCGCTTGCATATCTCGGAAATGCGGTTGCAAGAGCTATCCCCTCGGAGCTTTTCAATGAATTTCTTGATGAAACATTAACAAGAGCCGTTAACGAGGTTCTCGGAAAGCTTTTGAGAAACTGCCAGTCAATGTGGGCTCTTGTTCCGAGCGGCGAATATCCGTCACTCAGCGCAAAATACATCTCAGATGATGCTCATGCTCCTCTCAAGGCTAAGACCGATAAATATTATAACATACAGAAGAACGCCGGTGCAACCCTCAAGCGTCTTTCCGCTGAAGGAATGAACATTTTTGTTGTCTGCGGATATAACCTTGAGCTTCCCGCTCTCGTTAAGCATTATAACCTCAGCGCAGATAATATCATTCAGTCCACTTCAACATCGGCAGGCGGAACATTCGCAAATGTCGGTGAAACTCTTCCCAAGGATTACACTCCGGCAATTGACAGCTCTTATATCAGCCCCGACGGTATCGTTGATGCCGGAACCTGCGCTCTGCCCGACCACACATTCTTTGTTAAAAATCAGAGCCATTTGAAGCTCCAGTCAAGCATAAACGATGTTATCGGTCTTTGCTGCAATATTATAACCGATAAATCAATAACCGATGCAAGAGAGCACAGCGGCGGATATTTGCAGTTCAGCGAATACAGAAATCTCCTTTTAATAGAAAGCCTGATTAAAAAATATGAAACCGCTGACCTTTCCGCTCTTTCGACAACCGATAAGGCCGCTGTTGATGCAGCTTATGCAAAAGCTCAGAAGCTTCTTGCAAGCAGAGCATGGTCAGACAGCGAAAGGCTTGAGGTTGAAGAAGAATTCTATACCGCAATGTACAATGCGGGCATTTCGGGTGATTCTCAGGCTCCCGTTGTAAAATATAAAATTCTCCCGATACTTGAAAAAATCACAAAGTTTATCAGTAAGATATTTGAGTTCGTTTTCCGCGGACACGATTACTGGCTTTTACCCATCAATATTCTGTAAGATAAAGAGGATAAAAAGATGAAAGCGAAAAAATTATTAAGTCTTGTTCTTTCGGTTCTCATAATATCCGGTATATGCGTTCCGGCGTTTTCAAGCGTATCGGCTTCGGATATAGATTATGCCATAACCAATCCTTATGCAAATGTTAACTGGCAGACGGCAAAGCAGTATAAAACTGCTCTCCACAATCATACAAATACCTCCGACGGCGATATAACACTCCGTCAGTCACTTGAAAGACACACCGAAACGGGATTTGATATTGTCGGTCTTTCCGACCACGGAACGAGCAACACCTCGTGGAGCGAGCCGAATACATCTTTTATATATGATGTAATGAAGCTTGTGGGCAAATCGGAGGGTGACCTCGATTATCTCGGAACAGCAGGCACATTCGCAAACGGTATGACATACACAATGTCAACCGAAAGCGGTGACGATTATCTCAATGTTGACGGCAGAAAAATTCTCCGTATCCCCTATTCCAACGAAAACGGTGCTGTTTCGGTAAATGCTCATGTTAACAGCTGGTTTGATTATTATCAGAATAACAATGTTTGCGATTATGCCGATACAATCAGAGGAATTTCAAAGACCAATGCAATCTGCGTTATCAATCACCCCGGTGAATACACAAAAGCCAAGGACGACCTTACAAGTGAGGAAGCATATAACGAGGATAACCCCGTTTATGAATACTATATCAACAAGTTTTACGGTCTGATTGATAAATATGACTGCTGTATCGGACTTGATATGAACTCCAAGGGAGACTCAAGAACGAGATATGACCGTGAGCTTTGGGATATTCTTCTCACCCGCCGCACCGCAAAAGGCAAAAATGTTTACGCCATAGCTTCAAGTGACGCACATCAGCTTGATAAAATCGACACCGGATTTGTTTATGTTGTTGCAGATGAGCTTACCTCATCAGCCGCAAGAAAGAGCCTTGAAAACGGTGAATTTTTCGCTGCAAGCCATTGCAACGGCAATTATCTCGAGCTTATTAACATTGCGGAAAATATCAAGAAATTCTACGGTGAAAACGAAGTATATAACGATATTAAAGCAGTAACCGACAAAATGGAAAAGCGTGTTGCCGATGTTGCCGCAGGCATTGAAAAGCCCGGTCAGAAGCTTGACTATACCTACAGCTGCCTTGATGAAAAAGGTTATTGTGCCGCAGGCACTCAGCCGATGATAACGAGCGTTGCCGTTGACGATGCGGAAGATACAATTACGGTTAACACCGATAACGCCATGCTTGTAAGATTTATCGCCGACGGAAAAGTCGTTGCGGTTATGTCAGCTCAGAACGGAGCCTGCACGATTGACCTTGACGATTATTCGGATAAGCTCGGAACATATATCCGTGCGGAAGCATTCGGAGAAGGCGGAACGGTTTACACTCAGGCATTTATGCTTGATTATGACGGCGCTCCCGAATATCACGAATATCCGTATTTCAACATTCCGACAATCGACTTCCTTTTTGCAGAGCTTCGCACACTCAAAACAAAGCTCACAAGAAGCATAAACAATCTTTTCAACTAAGCGCAAAAATGCCCGGGTATCAATGCGATACCCGGGTTGATTTTATTTCTTCTGCGGCGGAGCCTGCTTCGGAATAGGCGTTCTCTGAGTGTTTTTATAAAGGAAACGGTCATTCCGATATGTCAGCTCGATTTTATCCGTTTCATATTCGTTAGCGTCTGACTTGCTCTTAACCGATTTGAGCGGGGCGGCAACGATTTTCATTATTATAAAAGCTATCAGAAAACCGATTATAAGCGCAGCAATAACTCTTACAATTGAAAAAGCTTTTGCTTCTTTCACGGGAGCAGAATAATTTTCATACTCACTCTCCGGCGGGATACCATCATAATATCTTACATCGTAATCAGGAACAAACTCGTTTTCGGGAATAAATTCATCTTCGGGAATAAATTCGTTTTCGGGAACAAATTCGTTTTCGGGAACTACTTCATCTGAAACTATGCCCTCAGGCGCTTCGAGAATAACCTCATCATCATTCGGAGCGGCAAACAAAATAACTTCAGGTTCGGTTTCAAATTCTTCAACCGCCGCTGCGGGAATTACCAAAGTAAGCAGAAGCAGGAAAGAAATTATGCAGGCAAATATTTTTCCGTTCATTTCATTTTCCTCCTTAAAGCAGATTCAATGCGGTCATAATCAGATATACTCCGACACCTGCGGCGGCGGTAATTATTCCGACCCATTTTCCGAAAGCGGATTTATCCATCGGCAAATCTCCGACGATTTTACCGGTCTGACCGTTCATCGCAAAGGTATATTTATTCCCGTTCCACGATGTATTAAGAATCCATACCGGATAAAGTGCATAGCGGCATCCGGCATCTTTGAGTTCCATATATGTATTTTCCGTATTTACCGAGCTGTAACCGCTGACTGTTGAATAAAGTGCGGAATTAAGGCTGCTTTTTATTCTTTCATTGGCTCTTTTTACGCTTTCATCAGAAGAAACATCGTATTTATCGGCAAGATAGCCCGAAAGATAAGCGGTATTGAAATCAACACCCTGCGAAATATCAAACGGCTCAATGGATTCCATAAGGTCATCAGCCATTTTTGATGAACCGTCTACAGGAAGCGCCGCAAACGAAAGTCTGCCGTTTCTTTCAATTCTGTAAACCGAGGTTTCCTTATAATTAAAATCTCTGTCGCTCCAGGTGCGAACCTTTTCACCTTTGAAAACAGCTTCACCCTCTGCCGTGCAGTCAAAGAGCCAGTAAGGAACATAAATTCCCTTTATTTCATCAATATGGTTTTCGTCTTTAAAGATTTTCGGTATAAGCTTCTTTGTTGAAATATGCTTTTTAAGCGCTTCCTTTGCCGCATTCTTATCAAGCTTGAACGGGATAATAACATCGGGTTTAAGCTCACCGGCAAACTGACCCTGCATAACAACGGGATTTCCGCAGTACGGGCATTCGGCTGCGCCTGTTGCCTCGTCTCCGACTACTTCTCCGCCGCAGGACTGACATTTATATATTCTCATTCCTCCGGCTTCTTCATCGGTCATATTTTGTGTATCTGCGTTCCATTCGGCGCAATCCTGCTTTTCCTCACCGTTTGCCGTGAGTGCATCAATATCAAATTCGGCATCGCAGTAAGGACATTTCATTTTTTGGGTTGTGCTGTCAAATTCAACCGCACCGCCGCAGCACGGGCATTTATACTCCAGTAATTCAGCCATAATTTCACCTCAAAAAAGCAATCTTGTATGATTATTATATCATATCAAGATTGCTAAATCAATAGTAATTATGCTCTGTTGTTATCCTTGATTTTTTTAATCGCTCCCTTTTCAAGCCTTGATACCTGCGCCTGAGAAATTCCGATTTCGGAAGCAACGTCCATTTGCGTTTTACCCTGCATAAATCTTAAAAACAGTATTTTCTTTTCGCGCTCGCTCAAATCGTTTATTGCCTGCTTAACGAGTATTTCCTCAAGCCAGCTTTCATCGTTGTCATTTCCGCTTATCTGGTCCATAACATAGATTGTATCGCCGCCGTCGGAATATATAGGCTCATTGAGCGAAACAGGTTCAACGATTGCATCAAGCGCCAGAACGACCTCTTCACGGGAAATATCAAGCTCCTTTGCAATTTCCTCGGGAGTCGGGTCACGCTCAAGCTCGTTTATGAGCCTTTCACGCACCTGCATGGCATGATATGCCGTGTCACGCACGGAACGGCTCACCCTGACGGGATTGTTATCCCTCAGATGCCGTCTGACTTCGCCGATTATCATCGGACAGGCATAGGTGCTGAATCTGACATCGAGTGTCATATCAAAATTATCAATCGCCTTTATAAGTCCTATACAGCCGACCTGAAACAGGTCATCGGGATTTTCACCTCTGTTTGAAAACCTCTGAATTATGCTCAGCACAAGCCTCAGATTGCCGAGAACAAGCTCTTCACGGGCTTTGCCGTCACCTGCCCTTGCCTTTTTCAGAAGCTCCGTTTTTTCATCTTCCTTTAAAACCTTGAGCTTTGCGGTATTCACTCCGCATATCTCAACCTTATTAAACTGCAAAAAATCACCCCGATATAATTTCTGACAGTTAAATTATTGCCGTTTTATATCGGGGTTATTTACCTTTTTGATTTTTATTTGTATCCCGCAAGGTCATTTTCTTTAAGTGTCAATTCCGGAATGCTTTCCTGCTTCAGTTTTTTATCGTGAACGGAAAAATAAAATCCGTTCCCCGAATTCATCATACAGTATGTAAACCATTGAGTTTCAACATATGACGGAATTTCATTTGCTTTC
The DNA here is from genome assembly GCA_045600535.1 of Acutalibacteraceae bacterium. GTDB lineage: Bacteria > Bacillota > Clostridia > Oscillospirales > Acutalibacteraceae > CAG-177. The sequence goes on from JAZRYD010000075.1 coordinate 22,349, forward strand.
GTAATAAGTGTTTCAACAGTATTTTCCGCAAATTCTTCATCTGAAAATATCCCGATAAGCTCAACGCATACCGAACGCAATTCATCGGAAAGCCCCTGCTTAATGCTTGTTACGCAGGCTTCATAAACAATGTTGTTTTCATCTGTCCGGCAGGTAAGCAGTATTTCTTCATCTGAAAGATTACCGAAGCAATGATAACCGTTTTCATCACGGAATGCGTTATCGGTGTCAAGCTCGGCACATTTCATTGATGCACAGGCTCTTTCGATGAATATTTCGGGCGTTACTCCCTCCTGCTTTGAACAGGACGTTAAAACCAAAACAATTGCAATGAGGACAGGTATTATTTTTTTCAATATCTTATCCTCTTTTTCTTATTGACTCTCAGCACTCCGCCGATACAGCCTGCAATCAGCATTGCCGAAAAAAGAATAACCGCACCCGCTCCGAAACCGTCGGAATTAAGCGCAAAGAGAACAAGTCCGCATATTATTCCGCTGAAAGCTCCGGCAATGCCTCCGTAAAGCATTCCGCTGTGACCGAATGTCCCTGCGCAGATAAATCCGCATATAAATCCGGCAGCAACACCAGAGCCTATTCCGAACGGAATATACATTGAGGAATCAAACTCCGCTTTAAGTGCAATAAACGAAAAAATCAGAATAAGCAGAAAATAAACAAGCACGCCGAAAAAAGATATTCCCGCAATTTTAACAAAGGATAATTTATCATTCGTTTCTTTTGAAGTTCTTTTCTTCTTATCGGGCATAAAAAACTCCCCTCACACTTTTTGATAAATAGTATGAGGGGAAATTCATAATTATTCGTCGAAAGTATCGTCTTTCTTCTTTGTCTTTTTTCTCTTGGCCTTGCTGTTCTCAACAGCCTCGTCCATCTTCTTTTTCTTTTCGGCTTCCTGAGCTTCCTTTGCAGCCTGTCTCTCGGCTTCGGCTTTCTCGTTAGCAGTGTTATTGGTTGAAACTGCCCAGCGGGTAATCTTCATCTTGTTTCTGTCTGCGCCGGTTTCAATAACAAGAGAATCTTCTTTAACGGTAACAACTCTGCCGATGATGCCGCCGATTGTGGTGATTTCATCGCCTATCTGAATTGTATCACGCATTGTCTGCTCTTCTTTTTGCTTTTTCTTCTGCGGACGAATCATAACAAAATACATAACCGCAAAAAGAGCAACCATCATAATTATCATTGAAGTGGGATTCTGAGAAGCTGCGCCGTTTGCAGTCTGAGCTGTTGAAGCCATAAGTGAAATCGGGTTCATTAAGTTTACCTCCAAAATATAATGGATTTATTATACATTAGAATACAAAAATATGCAATAGTTTTTTAAAATTAAATTCTTGTATCATAAATATCAACATATTTTCTGCGAAATTCCGAAAATTCATCTCTGTCAATCGCATCACGAATATTCTGCATAAGCCGATTATAGAAATAAAGATTGTGCATAACGCAAAGACGCATTGCAAGCATTTCCTTTGCCTTGAAAAGATGTCTGATATACGCTCTCGAATAGTGAGAGCAAACGGGACAGTCGCATTCGGGGTCAATCGGAAGCGGGTCACGCTCATATTTATTGTTATTCAGATTGATTATTCCGTTCTGCGTGAAAAGATGCCCGTGTCTTGCATTGCGGCTCGGCATAACGCAGTCAAAAAGGTCAACCCCTCTGTAAACCGCTTCAATTATATTCCCGGGAGTTCCGACTCCCATAAGATAGCGTATTTTGTCTTTAGGAGCATACGGTTCAACCGCAGAAATAATACGATACATATCCTCTTTGGGTTCGCCTACGGCAAGACCGCCTATGGCATAGCCGTCAAGGTCAAGCTCGGCAATCTGCTGCATATGCTCAACTCTCAGTTCATCATATGTACAGCCCTGATTTATTCCGAAAAGAAGCTGATTCGGATTCAGCGTATCCGGCAGAGAATTAAGCCTTGCCATTTCGTCTTTACAACGTTTCAGCCAGCGAACGGTTCTGTCTGCCGCTTCCTTTGCATATTTATATTCGCAGGGATTCTCAACGCATTCGTCAAACGCCATTGCAATTGTTGAACCGAGATTTGACTGAATACGCATACTTTCCTCCGGCCCCATAAAAATATGTCTGCCGTCAACATGAGACTGGAAATATACGCCCTCTTCCTTGATTTTGCGAAGCTTTGCAAGTGAAAACACCTGAAATCCGCCGCTGTCGGTAAGAATCGGGCCGTGCCAATCGGAAAATTTATGCAGACCTCCCATATCTCTCACAAGCTCATCACCGGGGCGCACATGAAGATGATATGTATTTGAAAGCATAACCTGACAGTTCACTTTTCGCAAATCCTCTGCCGAAAGTGCGCCTTTTATCGCTCCGCAGGTTGCAACATTCATAAACGCAGGAGTCTGCACCGTTCCGTGAACGGTTTCAAATTCACCGCGCCTTGCATTTCCGTCTTTTTTAATCAGTTTGTACATATAATAACCTCAGAATTTTATTTTGAAATAAACAATAATTCAAGGTGCAAAACATCGCCTGCACCTTGAAAATCATTGTGTTAAATAATACTCAATCAGCAACGCCGATTTTATCCCAATCAATTTCATCTTCGCTGACAAAGCCGCTCTTTTCAGCCTTTTCGATTCTCTCTGCCTCTTCTGCGGTAACTTTCGTAAAATCGGGATCCCACGCCAACACCATTTTCTTGATAAATTCAAGTGCAAAAGCCTTGTCGGCTTCCGGCAAAACGTCCATAAGCCGAGCCGCTTCAATTGCAATGTTTGACATCTTAAATCCTCCTTATTTATAAATGTCTCCTCTGTTGCCTATATCAATTACTAAAATTATTTCAACAGTCTCTTCATCTTCTATTCGGTAAATAACTCTCCACGAACCTATACGAAGCCTCATTCTGCCGTCTTTGTAACCTTGCATCATTTTTATATCACCGACAGGCGGTTGACAAGTCAATCCGGCGATGGCTTCACGAATTCGTTCAACCGACTTTTTATCAAGCTTCGATAAAAATTTCAAAGCTTCTTTTGAATAGAAAATTTTGATTTCTTTCATATCTGCTCTCCAATAATATTCATTGAGCGATGGGTAAAAACTCCAGCTTTAATTTCATACCCATTCCGTCGGCAAGACGCTGTAAGGTTTTAAGCGAAGGATTTGCGCTGCCGCTTTCAAGTCTGCTGATATCCGCTTGGGTTATTCCCGTTTTCTCCGCAAGCTCCTTTTGTGTCATACCCGACGCCTGTCTGGCATCAATTATCGCCTGTATAATTGCATATTCGGGGCGAAGCGCATCATATTCTTTTTTGAATTCGGGGTCTGATAACTGTTCATCGAGAAAATCTTCAAAATTTGTCATTTTATTTAACCTCCCTGTTTAAATATTCGTTTCTGTATTTCTTGGCAAGCTCAATTTCACTTTTAGGCGTTTTTTGAGTCTTTTTTATAAAACCATTTGTTATAACAACCTTTTTTCCGACTACAAAAAAATAAAGCACCCGTGATATATCAGAGCCTGTTTTCGCACGCAATTCAAAAATACCGTCCACAAGATGTTTTGAGTAAGGTTCTCGAAGTGCAGAGCCATTATTTGATAAAAGTTCAAGCAGCATAATGGTTTTTGCACGCATTTTGTTATCCAAAGAAAGCAAAAAATCTTTTGCCGGTTCTGTTCCGTCAGGCTTATCATAAAAAATAATTTCAAATTCCCTCAATTTATATTCTCCCTAAAATATTTACTTTATCCGTCAATTATATTATATGTGATAAATCACATATTGTCAATATATTTTTCGCTTTTTCATATATATATTTCAGCCCGATTTTATGCTGAAAAAGTATTACCAATCGCCATATCAATCATGCCGACCGGTAAATATAAACAATATATAAGTTATGCAAAATCACAGAATCAGCATCGCATCCCCTATGCTTATGGTTTATAAGATTTCTCCAATCGGTAATGATAAGTTATGCTTGTTTTTTCCTTTCATTAAGCATTTTCTAATTGCTCTATTATACTACAATTCGGGCGTTCTGTCAATCGGTGCAAAAACAAAAGCCGAGAGATTTATCTCCCGGCTTTCCGCTTTGGGTTTGCGTGAGTGTCAATCTTCAGTTGTCAAAGAACGTACCTGACGTTTGACATCATTGACTGCGTAAACGGCGTCGATAATCGTTTCATCATCAGCCAGTCTGTCGAGGTCGTCGGAAACCTTTTTGATTGCATCCCACAGGGCGTAGAATGCTCCTGTACCACGATCGTACTTTTTCCTGTCTTCAGGAACTACCTCGATGTCGAGGAAGGCGTTTTCGATGGCGTACATAAGGGCATCTACTTTGTCAAGGTCCGAGATTGCTTTGTTGAGATTTGCGTTCATTTCTGTTTGCTCCTTCGTTTTCGATTATGTGATACTCGAACACCGGAGGAGTTACAGTCTTCTTCAATATCGACTTTCGGACGGGGAGCTGTTGCGGCTCCTGTGCGAATATCGGGAGCAATATCCCTTTTTGTTTTCCACCTTGCTATATTTTATCATAACGAAACAATCAGTCAACGGAGTTTGTTTTCCGAAAGTTCTTTCAAGATTCTGTTTACCTTTTTCCACTGGTCTTTCATACAAAGTTCGAGAAGCTTATAGCTTCCTTTGAGCGTCATTGCGTGATTTTCGGAACAGCAAATCTTAATCGAATCGAAGTATATCTCTTTGACTTCGCTATCTCCAAATCCTCCTTTGCCTGCAGCAAGAGCTATGGCTTCCGTGTTGATAGAATCAACCCAAGGGCTTATGGATAATCCGCTGATGTCAAAATAGAACGCAATCAGTCTTGATTTCACTTCTGCATAATAATTGTTTTCTCTGTGAAGCAAATCGGCCATCTTTTTATGACATGCAGAAAAAGAAATGAAATCTCCTTCTATTTGAGATTTCATAGCCTTTTCTGACAGTTCTCTGAATAGAGCATCATTATTTTGGCTTGTATTCATACGTGCCTCCTTTGGCTACTTTAAGCGTATATTACGGTACTTTGTTTCCGATAATGAATGTATATCAAACTCTCCGGATAATCTTTTTGCGGCCATTTAGCGGGATTTTACTTATATATCTTGTGATAACATTTCTTTTGAACACTCTTCCTCGGAAAGAAACACCGTTTTTCCTATGTCGTCACCGTAAAAATCAATATCATCCAAAATCCCCTCTTCGTAATAACAAGAAGCTTCATACTTAATCGAAAACCCTTTTTCAAGAGAGCCCGTAACTGAAACGTAGTTTATCTTATAGTCGAGAACAACCATAAAATCTCCTTGATAATAATATACAGTGTCTCCGGGTTCAAGAACATCATGCAAGAATATTTCTTTTCCGAGCTCGTCAAACAAGCTTAATTTTTTCATAAAAGTCTCCTCATTAAAACGGATATTCGTAGTTCGTCCCGTGTTCTTCGTTGAACTGTTTGAGCAAAGATCTGTCTCTCTCTTTCAGAGGTTTTATCGCATCCATTGCAAACTTCTTTTTTGTGAAGAAGTAGCCGGAAATACATTCCGACTCTACAACAGTATCTTCGGAAGGGTCAATGCTGAACGAGCTATTTGAGACATTTTTTGATGAAACGTTGTTGTATCCATTTCCGCTCCTTTCAAAAGCCTTGAAACTTGCAAAGGGCAGGTCGAAGTATTCCGTTTCACCACTAAATGCCGATTTATAGTTCGGACCCTTGATTTCTACTTCATTTACGATATACTCTATTATCTTGTAATCCGATAACACAATATCGTTTTTTATTCTTTCTCCCGAATATGTTGAGTTTCTTCTGCAAGCAGGGCATTCGAATTCAAAATCCCTGATTTTTACTTTCTGGCTATCGTCGCACACAGGGCATGGCTCAAAAAACCTTTTCGAATTTGTCGGATATATCGCAAACAGTTTCTGCCCGTAATAAAACAGCGGTTCTCCTCTGACAACAAATTCGAGCTTAGCGGTTTTGGGTTCATTGTTCATTTTCTTTTTCTCCTTTGTCTCTGAATTTCAATGTTTTTTCTTTTATTGCGGCGTACACATTCGGCAATCCGAGATTTATGTAGCAATCTTGGCACAGAACGTACCTTATTTTGCTGCGGTCTCCTGTGATTTGAAGTTCTCCGCAATCTTGCAGATGAACCGGACATGGATTGTGAATTACTTCCGTTGTTATGGCGAATGCGTTAAGCTCGCAGCCCTTTCCGCATTTATCGCAAAACACTTTAATCATATTTCATCCTCAAAACTTTCATTATTTTATCTTTCACTTGTTGGTATGGTTCATCAACGCAAATGCAGCAGTCGTGATGTGAAACACAATAGATGTCTGTGCTCCCTTCTTTTTTCGAGGGGCTTATATCCGTGACATTGTAAATGTTGATAGTAATCTCCTTGTTTTCTCCTATTCTGAAAGATATAAAACTTATTTTTGACTCATGCTTATCTTCTTCCTTTTCTACCAGTGGGCAAGCTCCGGGCCTTTGATCTTGAGTAAGATACGAGTTTACCGAAAAATACGAGTCTAAAACTTTGCAGTATATAGCTCCTACGAATCCAAATGTTTTGCAAAACGAACATTCAGAGCAAGTCTTAGGGAGGTCTTTCATTTTACTTTTCGCAACTATCATTTGATTCCACCTCTTTATCCGTTTTCTTATTTACTGATTTATACGATACTCCTATTTGAGAATAACCTTGCTTTTTATCGCACGGCTTATCCCATTTCACACACCAGTAGCATGGAGTTCTGTAGTCGCATTCTCCCAGCATATTATTCATTTACATCCTCCTATTCACTCTGAAGATTTTATTTCTTTCATTTAGTTTTACATCCAATATAATGGTAAATCCATAATCTGAGTTAACGCTCTTTGCTTTTTCAAAAAATTCTGTGAGTGATTTTATAGCTTCTTCAATCGTCATTCTACAGCCTCCCTTAATTCAAGCCCTTGATTATCTGATATGTTTCTTTTATTGCTTTAAGTTCCGATTCCTTCTTCTGTATTTTTTCATTGTAAAAAGCCTTTAATGCACCGACAAACTTATTACGGTTCTTTTCAGTAAGATACATTTCAGGAAAAAATTTCTCTCGAAGCACGCCTATATAATCCTTACTTATTCTTCTCGGATAAGAATTATTTATCAGATAAGTCTGTTTGGTTTCCCTTTCCACAGCGAGTTCGTCTATTACTATTTTTCCATAACGATAGGAAAATTTATATATTTTTGTTGTTTCGTTCATTCTTTCTCACTCCAATCTATCTCACTCCAATCTATCTTTTGACCGCATTCACTACAATATTTCTGATATGACTTTACAATATTTCCACATTCACACATTCGTTCTCCGTTACAGTCCTCGGGCTTTTTCTGTATTCGCTTTTCAAGGGCTTCCTTGCACTTTGTCAAGCAGTCATAATCTCTATTAAAATCTTCGGTGAATTTCACATCAATTTGAATCTTGTTCATAAGGACATCAAGTGCTTCTTCATCTGTCATTATTCTCACGCTCCTTTATAATTAAGTTTATCAAATTGAAGTTTTATAAGTCCATTTTTGCCCCACAATAAGGGCAAAAATTAAATTGTACTTTCCCGTTGTAAGTATTTACCGTTTGTGTTATACCGCAATTAGTACAATAAGCAGTTTGCAAACCATTTTTCTTATCTTCTCTTGGTTTATAAGTTGGGTAAAAACAACCATTTGTCCATTTAGCGTGAATAACCTTTTGATACTCACCTTCACTTTTGAAATCAATACATTTGGTTTCAAACGAAGTGCTATCTCCAAAATTCTCGTCATAGGTAATTCTTGCCTCACACACATCGTAGTGAATACAATCTTTACAGGTCATTTTATTTTCTCCTCTCGCTTTTCATCATCGTTAATAATGATTTTATGTTGTCACTTTTATAATCGGGACATATTTGATATTCACTTACCCATATATGAGCCATTTGGCATCTAACTTCTTTAGGCAGAAGTGCGTTGCCGAATTTTCTTGTTCTTTCCTCGTCTGCATAGACACAATTACCACAGCAATCTCTCATTTTTATATCGCATCGCTCCAATCTATTGCTTGACCGCAACCGCCGCAACAACTGTGATTGTATTCATTTTCTGTTGGTCTATCGTTCAATACTGCAAGCACAACTTCGTTGCACGAAGGGCAATACCAATATTCGCTATTTGTCCACTTTTCGTATCTCGGCTTTTTCGGTATCTGCTTTTCAAGGGCAGAAATTATTAAGCTTATAGCCTGTCTTTCTTCTTCTTTTTTTTTGCTATTTGATTTATAAAATTTTTCAGGCAATCATTATTGACCGGCAATGTTTCTGAATATTTGCTCTCAAAGCATTTAATTGCTATTTTGCAAATGTTCAGACATTCTTCATTTGTCATTTTAATTCACTCCCTTTCAATTTTTTCATCTTGTTTTGCCTGAGCTAACAGCTTTTTCCATTCTATTCTTTGTCCACAGACAGGACAAAATCTAAAATGATTTAAACCGCTCAATTTTCTCAAATCAAAGAAATCGGAAAATTTTATCTTTTTTACATAATAAAATTTGTTCATCGGTCTTACTTCTTCTTTTAAATCCTTGTATGTGACAACCCTTGTGTTTCCATAGTCATTAAATTCCCCGATAACACAGTCGGCACATCTGAACGGTGGTTTGTTCATTTTGGTATCACCTCATTCCAACATTCATAACACCTGTCTACACAATTACAATAACAATCGCTCCAAGCTTTGTTGTATGCAATTTCACGGCAACATTTTGGCGTTCCATCAGTTTCTTTCGGTGCATCCGGAAACTTCTCGAAGAAATCATCCTTGTAGGTCTTCTGCGGATGTTCGTCTGACCATTTCTGCACAATAATGGTGCTTTCGAGATTACGAGTTTTTTTATTTGCGCCACCATGTGATTTGATAGGTGAATCAATGCATGTATGCTCATGTTTATCATACAATGGACATCCTTTACAAATATTAAAAGACCTGCACATTCTTGCTCTTTCTTTAAGGTAGTTTTCTGTTTTTAAACAATCCATTATTCATTTCCCCTTTCTACCATTTCCTTAATATTCCACATGTATTTTTCTACTTCTTCTGCAGTTTTGAATTGTACGATGATGGCATTTCCTTTACTGATTACTTTTTCTTTATATTTTTTCTCGGCTCTGGATATGTCTATGCAATGGATTATCGAACAAATAAATCCGGTTATCACCACTGCAGCCAAAAGCTGATAAAACGAGAAGTTAAGACCTGTGACATATTCAATCATTTCCATTCCTACTTGTTTCGAAACAGTCTTTTTCTTTTGAGATACGAAAGAGGATTAACGCTTCTGTCGTCCCAATATTCCGTTGCTCCTATTTTTCTCGGATCGTCGCCGTATTTTTCAATTCTTTCAGGAAGATTTTCGTTTACTGCATCGAACTCAAGACCTTGTTCTTTACAAAATGCTATTGCATTTTCGAGGAGCTTGCCCTCTCTGCATGTCCAAAGAATGAGAGCACATCCTTCGTTCTTTCTTTTCTTTGCTTCTTTGAAAACTCTGCGAATAGGCTTTCCTATTTCCGGATAATTGTTTTCGCAGAGCGTGCCGTCAAAGTCTATTGCTATGGTTTTTCTCATCTGCATTTTCCTTTCTCAAAGGGTCGTCTTCTCCAAGTACCGGATAATATGTATTTCCTCCCTTGGTGATTACAACCTTATACGATTTGTTTATTCCTCTGAGTGAACGATTAGCCAAAGCATAAAACGAGTCTATGCTCGAACACCCAAGTTTCTTTTTACACTCCCTTGCGTTTCCTCTTGCAAGCAATATTCCTGATTCTTTATCGTATATCTCATACAAATTCATTTGTATTCTCCTAATTACCTCCTAAA
>JAZRYD010000076.1:0-5141 GCA_045600535.1 Acutalibacteraceae bacterium
GTGACCTTAGGGAAAGTGCAACAGAGATATACCGCCCGTTTTTGCGGGCAAGGGTGGAAAGGCGAGGTAAGAGCTCACCGGCGCGCGGGAGACCGCGCGGCTATGTAAACCCTATCCGAAGCAACACCGACCGGAGGAGAAGTTTTCTTCAGCGCTTGTTCGGCGATACTCCGAAGGGTGGCTAAAGCCTTGCGGCAACGTAAGGCGTAGACAGATGACTGCCTTAAATGACAGAACTCGGCTTACAAGTCCTCCCGATACGGCTCAATTTTATTTTTGAGCTGCAATTATGAATGAACTGACAGATATAACCGGAACAGTTGAATATATAACCTTCCGCAATGAGGAGAACGGCTACACCGTGCTTGATTTTTCAAGTGACGGTGAGCTTTATACTGCAATCGGAAATGTCGGTTCGCTTTATATCGGCGAAAAAGTAACTCTGACGGGAAAATGGACTGTTCACCCCACATTCGGAAAGCAGTTTAAAATTGAGGGGTGCAGCCGCGAAATTCCCGAAACGGCTTCCGAAATGCTGTCGTATCTTTCATCGGGAATTATCAGAGGTATAAAAGAAAAAACGGCTCGGAAAATAGTTGAAAAATTCGGCGATAACTCTTTTCATATAATCGAAAAAGACCCCGATGCCCTCGCGTCAATAAAAGGAATTTCATATGAAAGAGCGCTTGAAATTTCAATGGAATTCAGAAAGCACGCCGCCGAAAGAGAAGTGCTTATCGCTCTTGAAAAGTACGGAATAAGTACCGCCGAATGCTTAAAGGTTTTCAGGCTTTACGGTGCAGAGTCGGCATCTAAAATCGAACAGAATCCTTATCTGCTCTGCTCCGAGGGGATAGGCATAAAATTTGAAAAGGCGTGTGAAATTGCGGGCAGACTTCCCGAAGCGCCGAAAGATGAATACCGCCTTGATGCGGGTATTATATATGTAATAAGACATAACCTTTCAAACGGTCATACCTGTCTGCCGAGAGAAAAGCTTATTCCGATATGCTCTCAGCTTTTGGGGTGTGCCGATGATGCAATCGGTATCCGCATTGATGAGCTTATCGGACAGAAGCAGATTATTTCCGAACAGCTTTATTCAAAGGAATTTATTTTTTTACCCGATATATATAAATCGGAGAAGCACGCCGCCGAGCTTATGCTCTTTATGAAGCATTTTGCTCCGAAAGGTGACCCCGATATTGATAAGCAGATAAGCAACGCTGAGCTTATCGGCGGATTATGCTATAACGATGCACAGAGAAAAGCGATAAAGCTTGCCGTTGAAAAGGGAATTTTAATTCTTACGGGCGGCCCGGGAACGGGAAAAACCACAACTCTGCGCGGAATACTGAAAGTATTTGAAAGTCAGGGGCTTGAAGTGGCACTTGCCGCTCCCACCGGCAGAGCCGCAAAAAGAATGAGCGAGCTCACGGGCAGAGATGCTCAGACCATTCACCGCCTGCTTGAGGTTGAATGGGATAAGAACGATAAGCCCGTTTTTTCGCGCAACCGCAGAAATCCGCTCAGCGCAGGTGCGGTTATAATCGATGAGCTTTCAATGGTGGATATAACTCTTTTTTCAAGTCTGCTTGATGCGCTTCCGATAGGGTGCAGACTTGTTATGGTGGGCGATTCCGACCAGCTTCCGCCCGTCGGTGCGGGAAATGTGCTTCACGATTTGATAGAGTCAAAGGCGATTCCCGTTGTGGAGCTTAAAGAGGTGTTCCGTCAGGCTATGGAAAGCCTGATAATCACCAATGCTCATAAGATAGTCAACGGCGAATATCCCGAGCTTGCCGTTAAGGATAAAGACTTTTTCTTTATGGAAAGGAACACGGCGTCTGCGGCGGCTTCAACCGTATGTGAGCTTTGCACCGCAAGACTGCCGAAAGCATATAATTATTCTGCGATTGACGATATTCAGGTGCTTTGTCCGTCAAAGAAAGGCGAAGCCGGAACGGTCAATCTCAATAAGATTTTGCAGGCGAATATAAATCCGTCGGCAAAATATAAAAAGGAACACAATTTCGGTCAGCGCATTTTCCGTGAGGGCGATAAGCTGATGCAGATAAAGAATAATTACAATATAATGTGGAAAACTCCCGACGGCGGCGAGGGTATGGGAATATTCAACGGCGATATAGGAACTCTCGAAAAGCTTGACGAAAATTCAAGAATGATTTATATAAGATTTGACGATAAGACCGCCGAATATCCGTTTGAAAGCAATCAGGAGCTTGAACACGCTTATGCAATAACCGTTCACAAGAGCCAGGGCAACGAATTTCCCGCCGTGGTTATGCCGGTTGTGGGTGTGATTGAACAGCTTGCATACAGAAACCTGCTTTATACCGCCGTCACAAGGGCGAAAAATATGATGATACTTGTCGGCACTCGGAAAACCGTTGAAAGAATGACCGATAATAACAGCAAGGCGAAGCGCTATTCGGCGCTCAAGAGCTTCATTATGCTGGGTGAGGAAAGTTGAACAGATTTCTTGAAGCTCCGATATTTGCAATTCTTCCGCACAGGTGCGCCTATTGCGGAAAGGTTATCGACAGCAGAGAAACGGCGTGTGCCGACTGTATGAAAAATCTGCCGAGAATCGAAAACGAAATATGCCCGAAATGCGGCAGAGAAAAGGACGAATGCTCCTGCCGCCGTGCGGAAAGATATTATACCGCCGTTGCAGCTCCGTTCTATTTTGAGGGGAATGTCAGAAAAGGTCTGCATATTTTCAAATTCAGAAACGGAAAAAGGAATTACGAGGCTTACTGTATTGAAATGGCGGATACGGTCAGACGGCGTTACGGCTCGGTTAAATTCGATATGATAACCTCCGTACCGATGACCGATAAAAGTATGAAAAAGCGCGGTTATGACCAATGCGCCGTGCTGGCAAAAGCTCTTTCGGAGATGCTTGAAATAGAGTATGCACCCGATATTCTCAAAAAGATTTACGAAACTCCCAAGCAGCACGATTTGAGCTATGTTTTCAGAAAAGGAAACCTTGCCGGGGTTTATGAAGTTACCGAACCCGATGCGGTGAACGGTAAAAACATTCTCGTCTGTGATGATGTTTCAACCTCGGGCGAAACTCTCGATGAATGCGCAAAAATGCTGTGGCTCTGCGGAGCGGAAAATACATACGGTATAACCGTGGCACTTACCAAAAGCAAAAAGAAAAATGATGAAAGGCGGTGAAGCAATGCTCGGAGTTAATATAGGTATAGATTTGGGAACAACCTCAATAGTCGTATATATTGAGGGAAAAGGTATAGTTATGTCCGAGCCGTGCGTTGCCGCTTACGATAACGAAACGGGAAAGCTTGCGGCAGTCGGCAAAAGGGCTTATGATATGATAGGCAAAACTCCCGATTCTCTGCGGGTTGTTAAACCTATGAAGCACGGCGTTGTTTCGGATTTCACCGCAACCCGTCATATTCTCGGATATTTTCTTTCAAAGCTCTGTAAAAATATGGTGTTCAAACCTAATGTTGTTGTGTGCATACCGTCAATGGTAACAAGCCTTGAAAAGCGTACCATTCTTGACCTGATAACCGCAGCCGGAGCGGCAAAAGCCTGCCTTATCGAAGAACCGCTTGCGGCGGCGCTCGGAGCAGGTATAAAAAATGACCGTCCGAAAGGAACGATGGTTGTTGATATAGGCGGCGGAACAACAGATATTGCGGTTATAACAATGGGATGTATATCCGTTTCAAAATCAATCAAGATTGCCGGCAACGCTTTCGATGAAGCGATAATGCGTCAGATAAGGCGTGAGCGTGATGTCATAATCGGCGAGAAAACCGCGGAAGCCGTTAAAAGACAGATAGGCTGCTCAAGACTTCGCAATGTTGAGCTCGGTATGAATGTCAAGGGTAAACATTTTATAACGAATATGCCGGTGAGCATTGAGGTCAGCTCAACCGAGGTTTATCTTGCAATGAGACCTCAGCTTGAAGCGATATGCGAAGCGGTGCGTTCCGTTCTGGAGCTTACCCCGCCCGAACTTTCGGCAGATATATCCGATTCGGGAATCTATATAACCGGAGGCGGTGCGCTTTTACAGGATATTGATAAGCTGATAAGTGAAAAAACCGGTGTTAAAACCTTTATTGCAAAAGACCCGATGAACTGCGTGGCTCTCGGAACGGGTGAAGCGCTTTCGCATATGGATATTCTCAGTCAGAACGGTTATGTTTTCAAATCCAGAAACGAAATCGGCGGACTTGAAATAAATCAGAATGAATAAAACGGAAAATACCGTCCCAAAATGAATTTATCATTCATTAAGGACGGTATTATTTATGAAAAAATCACACAGAATTGAAATTTCGGTTGCAGCCGCACTTGTTTTATCAATGCTTATTTCAATATTCGGATTCGGTATGCAATGTGCCGATGTTCGTGATGATGTTATCAGACTGCATATTCTCGCAAATTCAGACAGCGATGCCGACCAGAGCGTAAAGCTTGCCGTTCGTGATGCGCTTCTCGAAAGCGGCGAAACACTTTTTTCGGGAACGGTTGATAAAGGAAACGCCGCCGAGGCTCTTGAAGCGGGAAAGGAAAGACTTTTGTCAACCGCCGAAAAGGTTCTTCGTGAAAACGGGTTTGCTTACGGAGCGAAAATATATCTCACCGAGGAGTATTTTCAAACCCGTGCCTATGAGAATTTCACTCTGCCTGCCGGAAAGTATCTTGCGGTCAAGGTGATTCTCGGAGAGGGTAAGGGGCATAACTGGTGGTGCGTAATGTTTCCGCCGCTCTGTCTGCCTGCCGCTGCAGAATGCGAAAATGTTGAAGCTGTTCTCGAAAACGACGGTGCGGCGCTTATCAAATCCGACCCGAAATATGAGATAAGATTTAAAATAATTGAGGTAATAGAAAGCCTGAAAAATCGGGCGTCAAAATAGTGAATAACCGCGTGGAAAAGTTGTGAAAAAGTTTTTGAAAAAAATTCAAAAAAACTGTTGACAAACCTGTTTTGATGTGGTATATTAGTCAGGCACTCGGGAAACGGAGTGCGACGCACCTTGAAAATTAAACAACGACGAGAAAGAAAAAACCCTTGAAGATTATTTGAGAAAGTACTTTCAAGTACAACAGTAATTCTTGTGAAGAACAAGAAG
>JAZRYD010000077.1:0-9577 GCA_045600535.1 Acutalibacteraceae bacterium
TTTCTTCCTTCTCCTTGAGGAGAAGGTGGCGCGGCGCAAGCCGTGACGGATGAGGTGTAGCCGTGAAACGGCGTTAATACTCGGTATTGACATTCTACTTTTCCACCTCATCCACCACCTTCGGTGGTCCCCCTTCCCCTCAAGGGGAAGGAAGAAATCTCAAGAAAACTACTGCTAATTCCTTAACTTAATGACATTGCGCTTCGGCGGAGTTTTTATTTTTTTATTTATAATATAGTTGAAATACAGTAAATAATCTGTTAAAATAAAATATATATGTAAAGAATTGAGGGAATATAATGAAATCCCAAAATAAATTGTATGAAGATATTCTTTCCGCAAGCGCCGTTGATGCTTTTTCGGGTTATATCCGTGAGTTTCTCACGGCTCAGAAGTTTTCAAGCCGTGATATATCAAGATATACCGTAAGTACAGAAGAAATACTGCTCAATTATATCGAAAAGAATTTCGGCGAAGCGAAAATACGCCTTTCTGTCGGAAAACGCTTTTTCAGGAGCTTCATTCAGCTTGAGGTCGAGGGCAATCCCGATAATGTTTACCGTTCGGATAACGATAAACACAGCGTTCTCGGCGACCAGATACTTCAGAGCCTCGGTCTTTCTCCCGAATACAGCTATTCCGGCGGCAAAAATACATATTTTTTTCGCATAAAAAAGAAAAGCATCAATCCGTTTCTTTCGCTGATTATTTCGCTTGCTTCGGCAATTCTTGCAGGCTTCGGCGGTATGCTTCTGCCCGACGGCGTACGCAATGTCGTGCTTAACGATTTCCTTATTCCGCTCCATGATACATTTTTAAATGCTCTCGGCTGCATTGCAGGGCCTATGATTTTTCTTTCGGTTGCCTGGGGAATTTACGGAATAGGCGATGCTTCAACGCTCAAGCGGATAGGTAAAAGGCTTATCACGGGCTATCTCGGAACCGTTTCCGTCTGCGCTGTTATTATAGGCGTTTTATTCATACCGCTTTTCAGTCTTAATCATTCGGCTTCATCGGACACATTTTCCGAAATTTCCTCAATTCTTTCGATGTTTCTCGGAATTATCCCGAAAAATATATTCAGCCCGTTTACAGACGGAAACACCATGCAGATTATTTTCCTTGCCGTAATTATCGGCACGGTAATGCTGTTTCTCGGGCAGAAAACAACCGCCGTTGCCAAGGCGGTTGAACAGATAAACTATATCGTTCAGTTTCTCATAGAAGCAGTCAGCAGACTCGTTCCTTATTTTATATTTATTATCATAGTCAAAATGATATGGTCTGACAGCTTTTCGGTTTTCACCAAAGTAGGCAAGATGTTCGGTTTATTCATAGCAGCCGTTATCATAATGCTGATTCTTGTTATTTCTTATACGGCAATAAAAAACCGTATCAATCCCATGCTTCTTATAAAAAAAGGTATTCCCACTTTTCTGATTGCAATTACAACCGCTTCCTCTGCGGCGGCATTCGGAACAAACATAAAAGCGTGCCGCAGCCAATACGGCATAAGCGACACCATTTCATCATTCGGTCTGCCGCTCGGAATGGTAACATTCAAGCCGGCAACGGCGCTGAGCTACCTTGTTATTTCTCTTTCCTTTGCGGAATTTTATAATATCAGCGTTTCACCGGCATGGTTTATTATGATGCTGCTCACTTCGATTATACTTTCGCTTGCAACACCGCCGATACCCGGCGGAGCTATAACCGCATATACGGTGCTTTTAACTCAGCTTTCAATTCCGAGTACGGCGCTCGCCATTGTACTCGCCTGTGACACCATATTCGATTTCATCAATACCGGCTGTGACCAGTTCCTGCTTCCGTTCGTTCTCACCAATCAGGCGGGCAAGCTCGGTATGCTGAATAGCGATATTCTCAAATCAAATACAAAAGTTAATTTACCCGGGAGGAAAAAGAAATGAATTTCGATTTAAACGGCGGCGTGCTTACGATATTTCTTGACGGAAGAATTGATTCATCAAACGCCGATGAAAAAAGCGCTCAGATGGAAAAAATCTTATCCGAGAATGCACATGAAAGCGTGATTCTCGATGCCGAAACGCTTGAATATATTTCGAGTGCGGGACATCGTGCGGTTCTCAAGGTCAGAAAAGCAAATCCCGATACCAAAATCATAAACGCTTCAACCGATGTTTATGAAATATTCGATATGACGGGCTTTACCGAAATGATGACCGTTGAAAAAGCTTACCGCCGTCTTTCCGTTGAAGGCTGTGAGGTTATCGGTAAGGGCGCAAACGGCGAGGTTTACCGTCTTGACCCCGATACAATCATAAAGGTTTATTATAATCCCGATTCTCTGCCCGATATTCAGCGTGAAAGAGAGCTTGCCAGAAAGGCTTTTGTGCTCGGCATACCGACTGCCATCCCCTATGATGTTGTTAAGGTCGGTGACGGCTACGGTTCTGTTTTTGAGCTTCTCAACGCAAAATCATTTGCCAAGCTCATCGCCTCCGAGCCCGAAAATCTCGATAAATATGTAAAGCTTTATGTTGACCTGATGAAAACACTTCATTCAACCGAAGTCAAAAAAGGCGATATGCCCGATATGAAAGAGGTTGCACTCGACTGGGCGGATTTTCTCAGAGACCATCTTCCCGCAGAGCAGGCCGATAAGCTCTATGCGCTCATCAAAGCCGTTCCCGATTCATGCAAAATGATGCACGGCGATTATCACATCAAAAATGTTATGATGCAGAATGATGAGGTTTTGCTCATTGATATGGATACTCTCTGTATGGGTCACCCCGTATTTGAGCTTGCCTCCGTATTCCTTGCATATAAGGGATTTTCCGAAAATGACCACACTATTGTTGAAAAGTTTATGGGCATAACCAGAGATGTGAGCGAAAAAATCTGGAACGATACACTCAGGCTCTATTTCGGAACGGACGATACCGAAAAGCTCAGGGAATATGAAGATAAGGCAAAGGTTATCGGCTATGCGAGAATGCTCCGCCGTTCCATACGCAGAAACGCACAGGAAACGGAAATCGGCAGAAAGGATATTGCAATGTGCAAGGAACGCCTTGCAGATCTGCTCAGCAGGATTGATACACTTGAATTTTAACCAAGGGGCTGTAAAAAAAGTCCCTTTTTCAGTCAGGAGAGAGGAGTTAAGGGGCGCAAAGCGCCGATTTTATATTATTAACTTTTTTCTATTTGTTTCTGAATAAATAAAATATTATTTTAGAAATAAAAATTATATATAAGCAGTTATAAAATGGGTACGGGCGAAGCCCGTCCGAAACTCCTCTCTCCTCCGTCCTCTCTCCTAACTGAAAAATCGGGTACGGGTGTACCCGATTTTATCCGAATTTATCTTCTCGTTTGTCTGCTGTCAAACGGTGCTTTGCGAACGAGCACCGTATCCTTTCCGATAACATCTATATCCTCCCAGCGGATTCTGATTTTTTCGCGTCTGCCGAATATTCCCCAGTAACGCGGTCTGCCGAGCAGGATAAGCGAAACAACTCTTCCGCTGCATGAATCAACCTCAATATCGCTTACAGGTCCGAGTCGGCAGCCGTTCGCCTTGTTTATGACTTCTTTGCATCTCAGTTCCGTAATACAGCAATTCACGGCATATCATCTCCTTGGTTGATAATATGCCGTGAATTTTTATTTATTCGCAATCCGTCTTATTTCTTCAATGCTCATTTCGGTATAAACGCCTTTCTTTGCATGAAAGCATTTTTCTCCGAGCTCAAAAATATGAATATCGCTTTTTAAGTTGTCCGAATAAACATTGATAAATTCCGCTTCCGGCAGGGTCTCGGAAAGACGCAGAGGCTTCTGCCTATCCTTGCAGTTTCTGCCGTAAATGCTGCCTGTTTTCGGATTCATTCTTGTTGCGATAAGTGTATGAATATTATACTTTTCACAAATCGGTTTCAGGAAAAATTCGGGTGAAGCAGAGCAGATAACAATCGGCCTTTCATGTTTTGCCTCAGCGAAAGCGGGATAGATATGCTTCTGCTCTTTTTCCCAGAATTTCTCAGCCATTTTTTCGCCGTTGATAAACGGCAGGAACGAAAAGCATCTGCCCTTGAATTTGTCTCCGAAGCCGAAAAAGAACAGCAGCAGATTCAGCAGCAGCCACGGAGCAAGGATAATAAGATAAGGCCGGTGCAGCAGGCAATAGAAAAGAAACACCGATTCGGAATCGTGCGGATAAATTGTTTTATCGAAATCGTAAAGGTCAAATTTCATATGTTTTTCTGCTTCCGTCAAGCTTTACGCGGATTTTCTTTTCGCCGATGAAAACGGTGAAATCTCCGCTGCCCTCAAGCGAATAGCTCTTTAATTTTCCGTTTTTCCATTCAATGTCAACGATAACATTTCCCTTTGCAAGCAGTCCTTTTATGCTTCCGTTCTTCCATTCGGAGGGAAGTGCGGGCAGAAGATAAATTTTGCCGTCTCTGCTCTGCATAAGCATTTCGGTTATGCCGCTGACGAAGCCGAAGTTTCCGTCTATCTGGAACGGCGGGTGAGCGTCAAACAGGTTTTCGTATGTACCGCCGCCGTGACCGTAATTCACGCCGACACTCTTAACGGGGCGAAGCTGCATATCAATAAGCTTTTTTGCGTGGTCGCCGTCAAAGAGGCGTGCCCGGAAGTTTATTTTCCAGCCGAGACTCCAGCCCGTTCCGTCATCGCCGCGGCGTTCAAGAGTTCTGCGGCAGGCTTTTGCAAGCTCGGGAGTGCCGTCAACCGTGATTAAGCTTGCGGGGTGCAGGGCGTAAAGATGAGAGCAATGTCTGTGGTGCATTTCCGTTTCGGGATAATCGTCATCATATTCAAGAAGCTGACCGTCGCTGCCGAGCTTGAAATCCGCCATTCTGTCAAGCATATCAATGAGCTTATCGGAAAATTCCTTATCAATTGCGAGAATTTCGCAGCACTTAATCAGATTTTGAAAAAGCTGTTTTGCAATCGTCATTGACATTGTACTGTATTTTGCAACAGGGCAGGCTTCACCCTCATATTCAAAATCATTTTCGGGAGATGTGCCCGGTGCGAGAACAAGTTTACCGTTATATTCGGTCATAATATCGAGATAAAATTCCGCCGCGCCTTTCATTACGGGGTAAGCGATATTTGCGAGAAATTCTTTGTCGCCCGTATATTCGTAATGCTCAAAAAGATGAGAGCAGAGCCAGCCCGATGAGCCGTGCCAGAATGCCCACGCAGCGTTGCCGCCGACGGGAGTGGAAAGTCTCCAGAGGTCGCAGTTATGGTGAGATACCCAGCCCTTTGCGCCGTACTGACCCTTTGCTGCTGCTTTGCCGCTTTCGCTGAGCTCCTCAACCATTTTAACAAGCGGAAGATTGACCTCCGGCATACGGCACATCAGAACGGGCCAATAGTTCATTTCGGTATTTATGTTTATAGTATAATTTGAATGCCACGGCGGGGTAATGCGGTTATTCCAGATTCCCTGGAGAGTTGACGGCTGAGTACCTTTTCTTGAAGATGCGATTGCAAGGTATCTGCCGTAATTGTAAACAAGAACGATGAGCGCACGGTCATTATGAAGCTTTTTGTTGAGCACAAGTCTTTTATCAGTGGGAATATCGGATTCTTCCGTATCAAGGTCAAGCTCCACTCTGCCGTAAAGCTCACGGTAATCGGCAATATGCTCCGCTTTGAGAGCTTCGTAATCATCAGCCGCATTGAGCCTTGCTTTGCAGGGAGCGGCAAACTCTTTTCCCTCAAGGTACGGGTGCTTATCCCAGCCGTTGAACGAGGTTTCGCAGGCAAAGAAAAGACTGATTTCGGTTGCACCGCAGAGCTTTAAGCTCAGCTCGCTGACTTCACATTTTCCGTCGGTTACGATTTTAACGCCCGAAAGAAAACGGATTCCTCTGTTTTCGGGTTCGTCAAAATATCCCATATTTGAGGATTCGCCGTTTACATTGTTTTCTCCGTGACATTCGCCCTCAAGATAGATTATATTCTTTTCGATAAAGCAGTTTGAGCGCAGAAGCGAACGCAGACTGATTTTGAAATCGGTCTTTTCGGAGCAGGTGAGCCTTGCACAGATGAGCTTTGCGGGATAGGAGGCAAAATATTCTCTTGAAAAATGTGCCTTTCCGCAGTCATATTCAACATACGAAACGGCATTTTCAAGGCAGAGTGAACGCTTATAATTCGTTATTCTTCCCTTTGCTCCGCATTCGATAACGAGGTCGCCGAGAGGCAGGTATGCCTGAGACCAGGTGCTTTCAAAATTATCCTCAATTTCTTTCCGTGCTTCGTGAAGTCTGCCGTCAAGTGCAAGGTCACGGGCTTTTTTGAACGCCTCGGGAGCGCCCGCACGAACGGTATCTTTCGGGTGACCCGTCCACAGCTCATCGTGGTTGAGAGAAAGAATTTCTTCCTTTGCTCCGCCGTATATCATAGCTCCAAGACTGCCGCAGCCAATCGGCAGAGCCTGAGTCCACGCCTTGGCGGGAGCGGTATAGAATAAAGTATCGGTATTTGACATAATATCACACCTTTTAATGTTTATATAGGAATTATATAACATATTTTCATTATAGTCAATGACAGAAATCCTGCAATTTTGCAAAATCATACTTGCATTTTTGAAAGATTTAATGTAAAATAATAGAGTATTTGTCCGATTGGGAGAGATTATATGTCCGAAAACATTCAGGAAAAAATAGATTCCGTTTATCACACCTTTTCAAAGGGTCAGAGAAGGATAGCGGATTATATAAAAGAAAACTATGAAAAAGCATCGTTTATGACGGCGGCTTCTCTCGGAAAAACCGTGGGAGTCAGCGAATCGACGGGGGTGCGCTTTGCTTCTCATATAGGCTTTGACGGCTATCCCGAATTTCAGAAGCATTTGCAGGAAATGGTGAAAAGTCACCTCACCAGCGTTCAGAGAATGGACGCCGCTTCCGCCGTTGCCGACGATGATTTTCTTGACAGGGCATTTACTTCGGATATTGAAATGATAAAAAGTACCCGTGAATCGGTTTCGAGAAAAGCGTTTGCGGGAAGCGTTGAAGCGCTTAACAATGCCGAAAAAATATATATTCTCGGAGTCAGAAGCTCCGCTTCGCTTGCGGGCTTTGCGGCTTTTTATTTCAGATTTTTGTTTGATAATGTTGTGCTTGTTGATACCTCGGCGGCAAGTGAAATGTTTGAGCAGATGTTCAGAATATGCGAAAAAGACGTCTGCGTTGCGATAAGCTTTCCGAGATATTCAAACCGCACCGTGAAAGCGCTTGAATTTGCAAAATCGCGCGGAGCCTCCGTAATCTCGATAACCGACGGCGAAATGTCACCGATTGCCGAATACGCAACACACCTGCTTGTTGCAAAAAGCAGTATGGTTTCGTTTGTCGATTCGCTTGTTGCGCCGCTCAGCCTTATAAACGCTCTGATTGCGGCGGCGGCAAAGGAGAGAAATGACGAGGTTCATTCCGACCTTGAAGCACTTGAAAAAATATGGAAGCAGTATCATGTTTACAGCGGCGGGGAGGAAAACAAATGAAAAACTCCGTGCTGATAATCGGCGCGGGAGCTGCCGGACTTACGGCGGCCGGAGCGGCTCACGAAGAGGGAGCAGGAACGGTTATTCTTGAAAGAAATGACCGCCCGGGCAGAAAGGTTATGATAACCGGCAAGGGCAGATGCAATGTAACGAATAACTGTCAGTCGCTCCAGACGCTGATTGCGAATGTTCCGAGAAACGGCAGATTTCTCTACGGCGCATTTTCGCGCTTTATGCCTGCCGATGTTATGGACTTTTTTGAAAGCAGGGGAGTCCCTCTCAAAACCGAAAGAGGAAACAGAGTTTTCCCCGTTTCCGATAAATCCGTTGATATAGTTGATGCTCTTGCCGAATACGGATATAACGGCGCAAAGGTGATAAAGGGCAGAGCGGTTGAGCTTATAACCGAAAACGGCTGTGCCGCAGGAGTTAAAACCGACGGCGGAGAGAGCATATATGCCGATAAAATAATAATTGCCACCGGCGGACTTTCCTATCCCGCAACGGGTTCAACCGGTGACGGATATGAGCTTGCAAGGCAGGCGGGTCACAAAATAACGGAGCTTAAGCCTTCGCTTGTGCCGCTTGAAATTCACGAGGGCTTTTGCAGTGAGCTTATGGGACTTTCGCTCAGAAACACCGCGATAAAGGTTACGGATACCGAAAAAAACAAAGAAATTTATTCCGATTTCGGAGAAATGCTGTTCACGCATTTCGGCGTTTCGGGACCGATGATTTTAAGTGCGAGCGCTCATATGAGAGATATGAAGCGCGGGAAATATAAGATTCTGATTGACCTTAAGCCGGCACTTACGCCGGAACAGCTTGACGCAA
Organism: Acutalibacteraceae bacterium; assembly: GCA_045600535.1. GTDB lineage: Bacteria > Bacillota > Clostridia > Oscillospirales > Acutalibacteraceae > CAG-177. Next base: position 8,375 of record JAZRYD010000077.1, read on the forward strand.
GAATACTGCGTGATTTTTCCGAAAATACAAATAAGAATTTTATCAATGCACTTGATGCGCTCCTGCCGAAAAAGCTTGTTCCCGTTATTGTGAGATTGAGCGGAATAGGCATTTCGACAAAGGTTAATCAGATAACAAAGGAACAGCGGCATTCGCTTGTCCGGCTTCTTAAGGGACTGACCGTTACGGTGACGGATTTCAGACCCGTTGATGAAGCCATAATAACCTCGGGTGGCGTTGATGTTTCGCAGATTGACCCGAAAACCATGGAATCAAAGCTCGTGAAAGGTCTTTATTTTGCGGGTGAGGTTATAGATGCCGATGCCTACACGGGCGGCTTTAATCTTCAGATTGCGTTTTCAACCGGACGGCTTGCCGGAATAAGCGCTGCAAAGGACGATGAAATATGAAAGAAATAATAAATGTTGCCATTGACGGTCCTGCCGGAGCAGGCAAAAGCACGGTTGCAAGAGCCGCCGCCGCACGCCTCGGATTCATATATGTTGATACCGGTGCACTTTACAGAGCGGTGGGAGTTAATGCCCTTGAAAAAGGAATACCTACGGGCGATAAAAAGGCGGTTGCCGCATCGCTTCCGTCGGTTAAGGTGGAGCTTGCATTTGAAAACGGAGTGCAGAAGGTTCTGCTCAACGGCAGAGACGTTTCGGTTGAAATCAGAACTCCCGCAGCTTCCATGGCGGCTTCCGATGTTTCGGCTGTCCCCGAGGTAAGGTCGTTCCTTTTTGACCTTCAGAGAAATATTGCCGCGGAAAACAGCTGCATTATGGACGGCAGAGATATAGGAACGGTTGTTCTGCCCGATGCAAAAGTAAAAATTTTTCTTACCGCCTCTCCCGAAATCCGTGCGGAAAGAAGATATAAGGAGCTTAAAGCAAAAGGTTCGGATGTTGAATTTAAAGATGTGCTTGATGATCTTATAAAAAGAGATTATAATGATTCACACAGAGAAATAGCGCCGCTCAAGCCTGCCGATGACGGTATAATCATTGATACCTCGGAGCTTGATTTTGAAGCGTCGGTTAATGCGATAATTACGGCAGTAAAGACCTGCTAATAAAAGTCAATAGGGAAAATGAAAAAATTTCAAGCAGGTAAAAGGCAACACTGAACAAGACCGTAACAAAAGCAAATTTTGAAACAGTCGTATGCGGATAAGCGAAAGCACAGGAGTGCTTCGCTTGA